>NZ_SDLA01000002.1:0-401153 GCF_013096845.1 Geobacillus sp. BMUD | reverse complement strand
TGAGTGTCTTATGCTCTAGCGGCGAAGTGGACACGCCTCAAAGAATAAGGATTGCTTGAAGCAGTCAAACTTCTTTGGAAGCCTCCACTTCAAATTTTCGCTAGAAAATTAAGTGGGGGTAGTTCACTCCTAAATGTTCCTTGTTTGTCAAGGATTCGTTCGGCATCGGAATGAAAAAATCCTCCCGATTTTCGCGAGAAGGCGGCAAAATCGGAGGTCCAAAGCAAAGGAAAGAAAAGAAAAAAACAGCCGGACAGGGAACGGCTTCCTGTCCGGCTGGGGGTTCGTTATACGAGCGGTCCGCCGAGCTTTTCGATCGTTGGGTCGATATGAGCGAACTTTCGGAAGTTGGCGCGGAATTTTTCCGCCAGTTCTTTCGCTTTTTGTTCGTACGCTTGTTTGTCAGCCCATGTGTTTTGCGGGCGCAAGACGTCGTCCGGCACGCCGGGGACGTGCGCCGGGATGGCGAGGCCGAAGATCGGGTCTTGCACGGTTTCGACGTTGTCAAGCTCTCCTTCGACGGCGGCTTGCACCATCGCGCGGGTGTAGGCGAGCTTCATGCGGCTGCCGACACCGTACGGCCCTCCTGTCCAACCGGTGTTGACCAAAAAGACGCGGACGTTGTGCTCAGCGATTTTTTGCCCGAGCATTTTCGCGTATTCAACGGCCGGGCGCGGCAAAAACGGCGCGCCAAAGCACGTCGAGAACGTCGCTTCCGGTTCGGTGACGCCGCGTTCCGTGCCGGCGAGTTTGCTTGTGTAGCCGCTTAAGAAATGATACATCGCCTGTTCGCGCGTCAGCTTGCTGATCGGCGGCAGGACGCCGAACGCATCGGCCGTCAGGAACACGATCGTGGATGGATGGCCGGCGACGCTTGGGTCGACGATGTTTTTGATCGCTTGAAGCGGGTAGGCGGCGCGCGTGTTTTCCGTCAATGTGCCGTCATCGTAATCCGGCACCCGCGTCGCGTCGTCGAGAACGACGTTTTCGAGCACGGCGCCAAAGCCGATGGCGTCAAAAATTTGCGGCTCTTTCTCGCGCGATAGGTTGATGCATTTCGCATAGCAGCCGCCTTCGATATTGAAAATGCCGCGGCTCGACCAGCCGTGTTCGTCATCGCCGATCAAGCGGCGGTTCGGATCGGTCGAGAGCGTCGTTTTCCCGGTTCCCGACAAGCCGAAGAAGAGGGCGACGTCGCCTTCCTGGCCGACGTTGGCCGAGCAGTGCATCGGCAGGATGCCTTGTTCCGGCAGCAAATAGTTCATCACCGAAAAGATCGATTTTTTCATTTCGCCGGCGTACTCCGTCCCGCCGATTAGGACGACGCGGCGTTCAAACGAGATGATGATGAACGCTTCCGAGCGCGTGCCGTCCACAGCTGGATTCGCCTTAAAGTTCGGCGCGCAAATGACGGTGAATTGCGGTTCATGCGCGGCGAGCTCTTCGGCGCTTGGCCGGATGAACAGCTGATGGACGAACAAGTTGTGCCAGGCGAATTCGTTCACGACTTGAATCGGCAGCCGGGATTTCGGATCGGCGCCGGCAAAGCCTTTAAAGACGAACAGTTCATCTTTTTTCATTAAATAATCGAGCACTTTGTCGTACAGTTTATCAAACGTCTCCGGAGACATCGGCTGGTTGATTGTCCCCCAGTCGATCGTTTGCTTCGTTGACGGTTCTTCGACGATGTATTTGTCTTTGGGCGACCGCCCCGTGTACTTGCCGGTCGTGACGGCGACGGCGCCGGTGTGCGTCAGCCGACCTTCCTTCCGTTGCAGCACTTTTTCGACGAGTTCAGCGACGGACAGTTGGTGGTGGACGTACGGTTTTTGCAGCAAGAGATCGAGTTTATTGGTCATATTGGCAATCCCCATGTTCAAAACCTGCCTTCTTTATTAGAATCACTCTTGAAAATAGTATAACACATTTTTATTAATAGTCCATACTAATTGTGTGGGTTTTTCAAACTTTATTTTTCCCAATGTGTCGATTTCTTTGAGGAAAGAATGTTCATGACTGGAAATAATAAAAAATGAATTTCGATAGTTGACTTTGCCGATTCCATTGCGATAAGATAAGTCATTGAACGGATACTCTTATCCCGAGCCGGCGGAGGGACAGGCCCGATGAAGCCCAGCAACCGTCACAACTGTACATGTGTGAAATGGTGCTAACCTGTGGCAAGGCGCAGTCCTTGAACGATAAGAGTGAAAGGAAGCAATACGATTGCCATGACCTTTCCTCAGCCGTTACAGGAAAGGTTTTTTATATTGCGAAGCGAAAAAGGGAAATGAGTTCCGTGTCGCCACATTATGCCAAGAGGAGGAAACAAACCGAATGTCAGCCAAACGCCGCTTGTTTACTTCAGAATCTGTAACCGAAGGACATCCGGATAAAATTTGCGACCAAATTTCCGATGCGATTTTGGATGCCATCTTGGAAAAAGATCCGAACGCCCGCGTTGCTTGCGAAACGAGCGTCACGACCGGACTGGTGCTCGTGAGCG
This sequence comes from Geobacillus sp. BMUD, assembly GCF_013096845.1. Taxonomy (NCBI): domain Bacteria; kingdom Bacillati; phylum Bacillota; class Bacilli; order Caryophanales; family Anoxybacillaceae; genus Geobacillus; species Geobacillus sp. BMUD. The sequence goes on along the minus strand of NZ_SDLA01000002.1, from coordinate 398,647 downwards.
GGGAAATTACGACGTCGACGTATGTGGACATTCCGCGCATCGTCCGCGATACGGTTCGCGAAATCGGCTATACGCGCGCCAAGTACGGATTTGACGCCGATACGTGCGCAGTGCTCACGTCGATTGACGAGCAGTCGCCGGATATCGCGATGGGGGTGGACCGAGCGCTCGAGGCGCGCGAAGGTCAGATGACTGACGAGGAAATTGAAGCGATCGGCGCCGGCGACCAAGGGCTCATGTTTGGGTTCGCCTGCAATGAGACGGAAGAATTGATGCCGCTGCCGATTTCGCTTGCGCACCGCTTGGCGCGCCGCTTGGCGGAAGTGCGCAAAACGGACGTCTTGCCGTACTTGCGCCCAGACGGGAAAACGCAAGTGACGATCGAATATGATGAAAACGGTAAACCGGTGCGCGTCGATACGATCGTCGTTTCCGCACAGCACCATCCGGAAATTACGCAAGAGCAAATCCAGCGCGACATTAAAGAACATGTGATCAAACCGGTCGTGCCGGCGGAGCTGCTGGATGAGAACACGAACTATTTCATCAACCCGACCGGACGGTTCGTCATCGGCGGTCCGCAAGGGGATGCCGGGTTGACGGGGCGGAAAATCATCGTCGATACGTACGGCGGCTACGCCCGTCACGGCGGCGGCGCGTTCTCGGGCAAAGACCCGACGAAAGTCGACCGTTCGGCAGCGTATGCGGCCCGCTATGTCGCGAAAAACATCGTCGCAGCTGGCCTTGCCGACAAGTGCGAAGTGCAGCTCGCCTACGCGATCGGCGTCGCCCGCCCGGTTTCGATTTCGATCGATACATTCGGCACCGGCAAAGTGTCCGAAGACATTTTAATTGAAGTCGTCCGCAACAACTTTGATCTCCGTCCGGCGGGCATCATCAAAATGCTCGACCTTCGCCGTCCGATTTACAAACAGACGGCCGCTTACGGCCATTTCGGGCGCACGGACATCGACCTGCCGTGGGAGCGCACCGACAAAGCCGCCTTGTTGAAAGAACAAGCGTTGGCGTTGGCGAACAAACAATAAAGAAAAAAAGAGGGTGGCCTACAGGCGATAGCCGGCCGCCCTCTTTTTTATTTTTTGTTTTGGCATAGGCGTGTGCTGGGAATGGATGGCCCTGCGATCGGTGAGCGGTCGCCAACGGCCGTTTGCCTCTGTCGTTGGCCTGTTTGTGCCAGGGGACGCGCCTGCAGGGGCTTGGCGATGGGGGCAACCTTCCCGCCGCTGGCGCCGGTTAGGTCTGATTGGCCCGCTGTTGTTGCAGTACTTTGTAATACTGTCCTTTCTCGACATATTCGCGGCGGATGCGCTCCATTTCGCGGATGTCGTCTTCCGTCAGTTCGCGGACGACTTTCGCCGGCCGGCCGAGGGCGAGCGTGTTGGGCGGAATTTTTTTGCCTGGCGGCACCAAACTGCCGGCGCCGATAAACGCGCCTTCCCCAATTTCTGCACGGTCCAGAATGATCGAGCCCATGCCGATCAAGGCGTTTTTGCGAACGATGGCGCTGTGCAAAATGACTTGATGGCCGACCGTCACCCCGTCCTCAATAATAAGCGGATTGTTTGGACTTTGATGCAAAATTGAGTTATCTTGAATATTGACCCGATTGCCAATCACCGTCGGTGCTACGTCGCCGCGAATGACGGTATTGAACCAAATGCTCGTCTCTTCGCCGATGGTGACATCGCCGGTGATCGTCACATAGTCGGCGATAAAGGCGGATGCGGCAATTTGCGGTGTTTTGCCTTTGTATGGGTAAATCATGGGCGTTCGTTCCTTTCCGTTTCAAAATCGATCGTTCACCATGTATTGTACAACGCTGCGTCCAAATCGCCAACGAAAGCGAGCACGCCTAATCGGGATTGGTGAAAAATGTTTCTTTTCGCCCGATGAGTGATTGGGATAGGGAAAGAAGATCCGAATTTCACAAAACTTCTCAACGTGAGAAAAACCGTTTTTGAGCGGCTTTTTCATTTCATTGCCAACCCCTTTTATGGTTTGCCCCAGCTGCAGGGATGGCAATACTGGAAAACGAGATTGCAGGCTGTTCAGACGCGAAACGATTTTGGTTGCCGATAAGATGGAAATGCTAGGAGACGAGACCATGGTGTTTGCACCTGAGGTGAGCCGATTGAACATTCCGAAAAACCCCATCGCCTTGATGAAAACGGTGTATCGTGACGTGCTTCCGCTTGTCCACCGTGAGCTTGCCTATTGGCAGCGCCAAGCTGAGCGCATTCCTGACCCGGAATTGCGGCGCCAGGCGCTCGCGAGCATCGCCTCAAAAACGTTCCATTGCGAAGGCGGCTCCATTTTGGCGCTCTTGGCCGGAGAAAACATGGAGGATTGCATCCGCTTTATCGTTGCTTACCAGACGATCAGCGATTATTTGGATAATTTGTGCGACCGCAGCACCTCGCTTGATCCGCTCGACTTTCGCGCCTTGCACGATTCGATGCCGGACGCTTTGACGATCGGCGCGGAGCCGTCGAACTATTACCGCCATCGCCGAGAACAGGAAGACGGTGGCTATTTGCCGGCGCTTGTGCGCACGTGCCAAGAGGTGCTCGAGACGGTGCGCCATTATGAGACGGTCGCCCCGTTTTTGCATGAATTGGCCGGATATTATTGCGACTTGCAAGTGCATAAACATGTCGAAGCGAGCGAGCGGGTGCCGCGGCTGGAGAAATGGTTCGAGCAATACAAAGCCGCCTTGCCGCCGATGGAATGGTATGAGTTTTCCGCCTGCTCCGGTTCGACGCTCGGCATTTTCTGCCTTGTCGCCTATGCGTTTGGCGAATCGCTGCCGCCGGAGATGGCGAGACAAGTGCGCGACGGCTATTTTCCGTACATTCAAGGGCTGCACATTTTGCTTGACTATTTGATCGATCAAGAGGAAGACCGGGAAGGCGGCGACCTGAACTTTTGTTTTTACTATCCGAATGAAACGGTGATGCTTGAGCGGCTTTGCCATTTCATCGAAGAGGCCGACCGCCATGTCGGCGCGCTCCCGCACGGCGAGTTTCATCGCCTCATCCACCGCGGCTTGCTCGGGTTGTATTTGTCGGATGCCAAGGTGAAGAAGCAACGCGGACTGCGCCGGCTGGCGCGCCGGCTCGTCCGCGCCGGCGGGGCGGCGTCGCAGTTTTTTTACTGGAACGGCAAGGCATACCGCCTCTGGCAAGGAACACAAAAACGGCTGTCCTTTTCATAAGGGCGGCCGTTTGCTTGTATTGGCGAGGACAGCGGTTTGTTGGTGAACCGGACGGAATCAGGCGCCTCCATCTGCCCGATTCTCAAGCGCAAGCAAAAACGGCGGATCGTTTTGCCGATTGATGAATTCATATTTCAAAGCGTGGACGCGCCGTTGATCAAGAGAGCGGACGTAATCAAGGAGCGCGTCGCGTTCGCGCTTTCCTTCGGGATGACCGTGGTAGACGACAAGGACGATGACGCCGCCCGGCTTCATGACGGAAAGCAGCTGGCGGACCGCTTCGATCGTCGATTCCGGCTTGGTGACGATCTGTTTGTTGCCGCCTGGCAAATAGCCGAGGTTGAACACGGCGCCGGCGATCCGCCCGTGCACGTCAGCGGGAAGTGCGTCAAGCAGTTCACTGTGGCTTCGTTCCAACAGCGTCGCCCGCTCGCGCAGTCCGTGTTCGGCGAGGCGGGCGGACGCCGCGGCGATGGCTTCGCGTTGGATGTCAAAACCGAAAACATGGCCGCTGCCGCCGACGCGTTCCGCGAGATAGACGGTGTCATGACCGTTGCCGACCGTCGCGTCAACGGCGATGTCGCCTTCATGGACCGCTTGGTCGAGCAAAAAACGAGCAAACGGCAAAATGTTCATCAATGCCATCGGTTGGTCCTCCTTGCGATCGTTTTATCGTTGGCGCTGGCACGGATGGCAGGCGGCATCGTTGTTCTTTCGGCTTGGCCATCCGCTGCGCCGGAGCGACGAAAAGCTTTGAGTGGATCGGACGGAACGAAGGCGCCGATGTTGGCATTGTAGCAAAAACAACAGGGAAAATCGACTGCAGACCGTCGAAATGGCGTTGGCAGTCTCCAACCGTTGCCGCAGAGACAACGGCGAACATCGACGACCGAAGGGCATTTCATCGAGACCGGGTCGGCCGATTGCCGTCCATACAACAGCGGCGATCGACCGCCTGCCAATCATTGGCGTGATACGACTGCCGCGGGCGGCGCATAGTAAACATGAGGGAACATGATGAAAAGGGGTGAACACATGGCGACAAGACAATCGGTTGAAGAGTTTTTGCAGCGGTGTGAAGATGTGATCCGCTTTGCGAAAGAACAATATACCGAAGCGCAAAAGCAGGAGCATTACAACATCACTGAATATACGAACGCCCAGCAAATGCTAGAGCAAACGGTCCTTGATTTAGCGCACCTCGCCCGCAGCTGCAACGCCCAGCAGCGCGAACAGCTGCACCGGATGCGGCTCCAGCTTGAGCAGCTACAAAACGAAATGATCTTGCTTGACCGCTGAGACGAGCGGCAATTGAAAGCCCCGCCATTCACACCCGCCAAAGGGAAAGCCAAGAACGACGAGGAAACCGAAGGGAGGAGGGACACGACATGAAGCGACGCCTCAAGCAAACCAACCCGGAACAAAAAACGCGCAACGGCCAAAACAATAACGATCTCGAGCTCGGTCAAGATTTCGACCCGGTCAAGCTGGCGAAAAAGCAGTACGAACAAACGGGCGGCCAGCCGATCCGCTCCAAGCAGCGCAATGGGTGAGTCATGCCGAACGATGGGGCGGCCATCAAGCCGCCTCTTTTTTCTGTAAACATCACGCGTCGGTGAGCCGTGATGTTCATGCCAAGGTGGAGAACAAGGCCTGCTCATGAGTGGTTTCCATGAACATCACCCGTTGGTGAGTCGTGATGTTCATGCCAAGGTGGGCAGTACCGTTTGCTCATGGATGTTTTTAGGCGCTTTTTTGATTGCTTTTTTTCCTGTTTTCCCCTACAATTATTTCGGGAATCAAAAGAAAAGCGATGAAAAGGATGATGACCGATGCCCCGCGCTCTTTGGTGGCTGCTCGTCGGTATGGCGCTCAATGTAACAGGGGCGTCATTTTTATGGCCATTAAATACCATTTATTTGCATGAACAACTCGATCAGCCGCTCGCGGTGGCGGGAGCGGTGCTGATGCTCAACTCCGGCGGCAGCGTCATCGGCAGCCTGGTTGGCGGTGTTTTGTTTGACCGGATCGGCGGGTTTCGCGTTTTGTTGGCCGGAGCGGTGTTGACGATGGCCGCGCTTGCGGGGTTGAACGTTTGGCACGGCTGGCCGCATTATGCGGTGTTTTTGGCGCTTGTCGGCATCGGCAGCGGCGTCGTCTTTCCGGCGGCGTCGGCGTACGCCGGGGCGATTTGGCCCGAAGGGGGGCGGCGGGCGTTCAACGCCTTGTATGTCGCGCAAAATATCGGCGTTGCCGTCGGTTCGGCGCTTGGCGGGTTTGTCGCTTCGTATTCGTTCTCGTTCGTGTTTTTGGCCAATCTATTGCTTTATGCGGCGTTTTTGGCGATCGTCACGGTCGGATTGCGGTGCATCCCGCTTTTGCCCCCGGCGCGAACGAAACGGCCGGCAGAAGCGGAAAAAGCGCCATCCCGTGCCGTGGGCTGGGCGCTCGCCCTCCTTTGCGCCGGCTATGGACTATGTTGGTTAAGCTATGTCCAATGGTCGACGACGATCGCCGCCTATACGCGCGAGCTCGAGATACCGGTCGGGCAGTACAGCTTGCTTTGGACGATCAACGGCGCGTTGATCGTCTTGGCCCAGCCCGTGCTGTCGTGGGTGATCCACCGCTTCATGCCGGGGATGAAACGACAAACGGTGATCGGGTTTGCCATTTTCGCCGTCTCGTTTGCGATGCTGTTTGGCGCCGATTCCCTTGTTGAGTTTGCCGCCTCCATGGTGGTCCTCACCATCGCCGAAATGATCGTCTGGCCAGCGATTCCGGCAGTGGTGAACGAATTGGCGCCGCAAGGGAAGGCTGGGTTGTACCAAGGCATCGTCAACGGTACGGCCACGGCCGGACGGATGATTGGACCGGTCATCGGTGGTTGGATTGCTGACGCCTTCGGAATGAAGCTGCTCATTGGGATGCTCGTCGCGTTTGCCCTGTTGGCGGTGGCCGCATCACTTTTGTACGACCGCTGGCTGCCGAGGCCGACGGAAAAGGCGGGAGAAAAAACGGCTGCGACCATATAGGTTTCAACTTGCAATTGATCGACAAATTTTTTAAAATAATAATAAGTTTGCCATTCGAAACAACAAAGCGAACAACGGTGAAGAGGAGCAGTAGCGGGCTTGACGGACGGCAGAGAGTTGACGGATGGTGCGAGTCAACCGAAGTCGGCCCGTGAACTCGCCTCGGAGTTGCCGGCGTGAACGGTCATCGACAGCGCCGGCCGTCCATCCGCGTTAAGGAAGAAAGCGGGTGCGCCATGTGCGCGCCAAAAAGGGTGGTACCGCGGGAAGCGCGCCTCTCGTCCCTTTGCGTGGGGATGGGAGGTTTTTTTGTACATACTTTCGTCCATGATGCAAGTAGAAGCAGAATCTTGATAGGAGGAGTGCTGCGATGAGCTTCAACCACCGCGAAATCGAAAAAAAATGGCAGGACTATTGGGAGAAAAACAAAACGTTCCGCACGCCCGATGATGACGACAAACCGAAGTTTTACGTGCTCGACATGTTCCCGTATCCGTCCGGCGCCGGCTTGCACGTCGGCCATCCGGAAGGGTATACGGCGACCGACATTTTGGCGCGCATGAAGCGGATGCAAGGGTACAATGTCCTTCATCCGATGGGCTGGGACGCGTTCGGGTTGCCGGCCGAGCAGTATGCGCTCGATACTGGAAACGACCCGGCCGAGTTTACGCAAAAAAACATCGACAACTTCCGCCGGCAAATTAAATCGCTTGGCTTTTCGTACGATTGGGATCGCGAAATTAACACGACCGATCCGAACTATTACAAATGGACGCAGTGGATTTTCTTGAAACTGTACGAAAAAGGGCTTGCGTATATGGATGAGGTGCCGGTCAACTGGTGTCCGGCGCTCGGCACGGTGCTGGCGAACGAGGAAGTGATCAACGGCCGGAGCGAGCGCGGCGGGCATCCGGTCATCCGCAAGCCGATGCGGCAATGGATGCTGAAAATCACCGCGTACGCCGACCGCCTGCTTGAAGATTTAGAGGAGCTCGACTGGCCGGAAAGCATCAAGGAGATGCAGCGCAACTGGATCGGCCGCTCGGAAGGAGCGGAAATCGAGTTCGCCGTCGACGGCCATGACGAGACGTTCACCGTCTTCACGACCCGTCCGGATACGCTCTTTGGCGCGACGTACACCGTCTTGGCGCCCGAGCATCCGCTTGTGGAGAAAATCACCACGCCGGAGCAAAAGCCGGCCGTTGACGCCTATTTGAAAGAAATTCAAAGCAAAAGCGATCTCGAGCGCACCGATTTGGCGAAAGAAAAAACGGGCGTGTTCACCGGCGCGTACGCCATTCATCCGGTCACCGGCGAGCGGCTTCCGATTTGGATCGCCGACTACGTGTTGATGAGCTACGGCACCGGGGCGATCATGGCCGTGCCGGCGCACGATGAGCGCGACTACGAGTTTGCGAAAACGTTCGACTTGCCGATCAAAGAAGTCGTCGCTGGCGGCGATATCGAAAACGGGCCGTACACCGGCGACGGCGAGCATATCCACTCCGAGTTTTTGAACGGCTTGAACAAGCAGGAAGCGATCGATAAAATGATCGCCTGGCTTGAGGAACACGGCAAGGGGCGGAAAAAAGTGTCGTACCGGTTGCGCGACTGGCTGTTCAGCCGCCAGCGCTACTGGGGCGAGCCGATTCCGATCATCCATTGGGAAGACGGGACGATGACGCCGGTGCCGGAAGAGGAATTGCCGCTCGTCTTGCCGAAAACGGATGAAATCCGTCCGTCGGGAACGGGTGAGTCGCCGCTCGCCAACATCGACGAATGGGTCAACGTCGTCGACCCGAAAACCGGGAAAAAAGGGCGGCGCGAAACGAACACGATGCCGCAATGGGCCGGAAGCTGCTGGTATTATTTGCGCTACATCGACCCGCACAACGACAAGCAGCTCGCCGATCCGGAAAAGCTGAAAAAGTGGCTGCCGGTCGATGTCTACATTGGCGGGGCGGAGCACGCCGTCTTGCATTTGCTTTACGCCCGCTTCTGGCATAAGTTTCTCTACGACCTTGGCATCGTGCCGACAAAAGAGCCGTTCCAAAAGTTGTTCAACCAAGGGATGATTTTAGGCGAAAACAACGAAAAAATGAGCAAATCGAAAGGCAACGTCGTCAACCCGGACGACATCATTGAAAGCCATGGGGCCGACACCTTGCGGCTGTACGAAATGTTCATGGGGCCGCTTGAGGCGTCGATCGCTTGGTCGACGAAAGGGCTGGACGGGGCGCGCCGCTTCCTCGATCGCGTCTGGAGACTCTTTGTCACCGAGAATGGCGAACTGAACCCGAACATCGTCGACGAACCAGCGAACGATACGCTCGAGCGCGTCTATCACCAAACGGTGAAAAAAGTGACGGAAGACTACGAAGCGCTCCGCTTTAACACCGCCATTTCGCAGCTGATGGTGTTCATCAACGAAGCGTATAAAGCGGAGCAAATGAAAAAAGCATACATGGAAGGGTTCGTCAAGCTCTTGTCGCCGGTTTGCCCGCACATCGGCGAAGAACTGTGGCAAAAGCTCGGCCACACGGACACGATCGCCTATGAACCATGGCCGACGTATGATGAAACGAAGTTGGTCGAGGACGTCGTGGAAATCGTCGTGCAAATCAACGGCAAGGTGCGTTCGCGTTTGCACGTGCCGGCCGACTTGTCGAAAGAAGCGCTCGAGGAGCGGGCGCTCGCCGATGAAAAAATCAAAGAGCAGCTTGCGGGCAAAACGGTGCGCAAAGTGATCGCCGTCCCCGGCAAGCTCGTCAATATCGTCGCTAATTGATGGAAAAGCGGCCGCCCGCCTTGAGACGGCGCACGCGGCGTCAAGGAACGATCATCTTGAACCAGCTTCCGCATAGCCAGCGCAAGCGGGGAGGAATCGACGCCTTCCCCGCTGCCTTTTGTCGAAAAAGCGAGAGAAAGGGGTCGATCTGCCATGGAAGAGATCAAGGAAATCACGCCGGCGGAAGTGAAGGAAAAACTCGAACGCGGTGAAAAGCTGAACATTGTCGATGTGCGTGAAGACGAGGAAGTCGCTCTCGGCATGATCCCCGGCGCGAAGCATATCAAAATGGGCGACATCCCTGCCCGGCTTGCGGAATTCGACCGCAACGAAGAATACATTTTCGTCTGCCGCTCCGGACGGCGGAGCGAAAACGTCTGCCGCTACTTGCAAGAGCTCGGCTACCGCGTCCGCAACATGACCGGCGGCATGCTGGAATGGGAAGGAGAAACGGTGCCGAAGCGATAAGCGTTTCCGGCTCGAAGGACAGAGCATGGCGGGCCGTCATCTCAGTGATTCTGTTCTGCGAAAATCCCACATCGGTGAGTCGGGATTTGGCAAAACGTTGCCCATGGACCTTTTCCGTCAAGACTAAAATGCCGGGAAGCGTCAGCGGATGGGAAACGGATTCATCCGAACAGCCCCGTTCAGTCAAGAGGCAAAGGAATGGTTCGCTGCCGCCGGCCTTTTCAAGCGTCGGCGGCTTGCGCTTCTCTGGTCCGCCTGCGGGGGAGAAGGCTAGTGATTCAACAAGAAGGCGGCTCCCATGCCGCTTCTCAAATGGAGAAATCAAATAGGGAAACTTTCTGAATGTTGCTCTTCTCGCCGCTCAAGAAATGGTGGGTTGTCGCCGGCCTTGCACGAGCGAAAAAGCGTCCCAGTTTTTTGGGGCGCTTTTTCCATTTTGTTTTAGTACCAAAGTGTGATGCAAGAAAAAAAAGGAAGGGATATAATTTTCGGTAAAATCAGACAATTGTTCAAAGGAGGATCTCCCTGTTGAAACTCGGCGACCGCTTGAAATTCGCCCGTTTGATGAAAGGCCTGACCCAAGAAGAAACGGCTGAAGGCATTATTTCGGTTTCTTATTTATCAAAAATTGAGAACAACCAAGTCATCCCGAGCCAAGAGGTGCTCGAATGGCTGTTTCGACGGCTCGACATCCGCCTTGGCGGAAACGACACAGCGCCTTCATGGTTCGAATGGGTGATGTCGTGGTACAAGGCGATGACAAGCCGTGATAAACCTGCCGCGCAGGAACTGTATGAAACGGTCAAAGAGCGATGCGAGCAGTCTAGGGATGCCGAAGCCATGATTTATTTTCAGCTGATGCGGATCCGGTATTTTCTGCTTCTTGGTGACAAAAAGGGGGCGGAAACGGCGGCGCAAAGCGTGCGGGACTGGTATGGGTCGTTCAGTGATGACATGCGCTATTATTATTGGAAGTTTTTTGGGCTTTTATATTATTGTCAAGAAAAATATGACGACGCTTTGCATTGTTATCAAAGGGCAGAACAGTGGTTGAAGGGAGAATGGAAAACGAGCGGAGAAGAGGCCGATTTGGCTTACTTGTTGGCGCTTGCATGCAGCCGTCTGTGGAAATGGTTCCGATGCCTTCATTACGCCGAGCGAGCGCTGGCGCTCAGCCAGGTGGAATACGACTTGCGGCGGAGCGCCGAATGCCATGTGTTGTTGGCGATTTGCTACCGGCGCTGCGGGGAGATCGACAAAGCGGTTGACCATTGCCTGTTGGCCCAAAAGGCGGCGAGGATGGTGGACGATCGACGGCTTCTCGGGATTGTGGAACACAATCTCGGCCATTTGAAAGGAATGAAACGCCAATATGGCGAGGCGGTGCAACATTACGAGAACAGCTTGATATATAAAGCGGACGCCCCGCTGGATGCACGGCTCATCACGCTGTTGTCGCTCATGCGCGTGCATTGTGAGGCCAAGCATTACCGCAAAGCGTGGATGGCCGTCGAGGAGGGGTGGAAACAGCTCGAACAAGCCCCTAACGGCGCGTCCGAGCATTATGAGTATTATTTGCATTTTTCCATTTACCGGCTGCTTTTGAGCGGAGAAGACGAACCGTTGGAGCGGCTGCTCAAACAAGAGGCGATTCCCTATTTCCAAAAAAAGAAGGAGTATGACGACGCATCGTTGTATGCCGAATATTTGGCGGATTGTTATATGCGGAGGCGCCAATACAAGCAGGCGGCCCAATATTATCAGCTAAGCTGCACCCTCTTGCGAACGCAAGCCGGTGTTTGAAAGGAGGTGAAGCTTGTGAAAAAGCGGGTCATCGTGATCGTCGCTCTCGCCGTCCTTGGCCTCGCTTCGGCTTTTGGTCCGGGCATCGGGGTGAAAGAAGCGGCTAAAGATGAGCATCCGCCGCCGACGGTGATCGCCCAATAAAAAGAACGCCGGATGAACGCTTTGCCTGTCTGCGTCGGATGAGGCGGCCTTATGGCTCTTTTGATCTTCTTCGAACCGATCCGTCCCCTGTTTTCGTCATGGTGCGAAAGCGGGGATGAGTCGGTTTTTTTGTTTCAGCCGCTGAAAGACGTCTTTCAGAAATCCGTTGACTCAAGCGAAAAGGATGAGTCTTTTGGTTTAGCAGCCCCCGCTGCCGGCCGTGTTTCACTCTGGCTGTTTTGTCGCAGGCAGAAAGCCGCAAAGAGAGAAAAACGGAAAATAGGCTGCCGGATCAGGCCGTATGTCGCCCAATCATTTTCCCAATACCGAATCAACCAATGTTAAGATAAAATTTTGATTGAAAGGAATAATCAAACTATTAAAAAAGAAAGGGGTAAAGGGAATGAACAAACGGGCGATGCTTGGCGCGATCGGGTTGGCGTTTGGATTGATGGCTTGGCCGCTCGGCGCTTCGGCGAAGGAAAAATCCGTGGTATGGGACGAACAGTGGAAGACGCCGTCGTTCGTTTCGGGCCCGCTGTTGAAAGGCCAAGAGGCTCCAGAAGAATTGGTTTACCGTTATCTCGATCAAGAGAAGAATACATTCCGCCTTGGCGGACAAGCCCGGGAACGGCTGGCGCTGATCGGCAACCAAACGGACGAACTCGGCCATACGGTCATGCGGTTTGAACAGCGTCATCACGGCATCCCAGTGTATGGCGCCGTGCTTGTTGCCCACGTCCATGATGGTGAATTGTCCTCTTTGTCGGGCGCGCTCATTCCGGATTTGGATCAACGAGCATTGAAGACAACAGCCGCCCTTTCTGTTCAACAAGCGGAAATGATCGCGGAACAAGATGTGGCCGATACGGTGACGAAAGAACGGCCGGCGGGCGAGAAGGAAAAACCAACGCGGCTTGTCATCTATCCGGATGGGGAAACCCCGCGTCTCGCCTATGAGGTCAATGTCCGCTTTTTAACCCCTGTCCCAGGCAACTGGATCTACATGATCGATGCCATAGATGGAAAAGTATTGAATAAATGGAATCAAATAGACGAGGCGAAGCCGGGCGGCGGGCAGCCGGTCGCCGGCACGTCGACGGTCGGCGTGGGCCGCGGTGTGTTGGGAGATCAGAAATATATCAATACGACGTATTCCTCGTATTACGGCTACTACTATTTGCAAGACAATACGCGCGGCAGCGGCATTTTTACGTATGACGGACGAAACCGCACCGTGCTGCCCGGCAGCTTGTGGGCCGATAGCGACAACCAATTTTTCGCCAGCTATGATGCGGCGGCTGTGGATGCTCATTATTACGCCGGCGTCGTGTACGACTACTACAAAAATGTGCACGGCCGTCTGAGCTATGACGGCAGCAACGCCGCCATCCGTTCGACCGTCCATTACGGACGCGGCTACAACAACGCGTTTTGGAACGGCTCGCAAATGGTGTACGGCGATGGAGACGGACAGACGTTTTTGCCGTTTTCCGGCGGCATTGACGTCGTCGGGCATGAGCTGACCCATGCGGTGACGGATTATACGGCCGGGCTTGTTTACCAAAATGAATCCGGCGCCATCAACGAGGCGATGTCTGACATTTTCGGCACGCTCGTGGAGTTTTATTCCAACCGTAGCCCGGACTGGGAGATCGGCGAAGACATTTACACGCCTGGGATCACCGGCGATGCACTCCGCTCGATGTCCGATCCGGCGAAATACGGCGATCCGGATCATTATTCCAAGCGGTACACCGGCACGCAAGATAACGGCGGCGTCCATACGAACAGCGGCATCATCAATAAGGCGGCGTATTTGCTCAGCCAAGGCGGCACCCACTACGGCGTGAGCGTCACCGGCATCGGCCGCGACAAAATGGGGAAAATTTTCTATCGGGCGCTCGTCTACTATTTGACGCCGACGTCAACCTTCAGCCAGCTGCGCGCCGCCTGCACTCAGGCTGCCGCTGACTTGTACGGCTCGACAAGCCAAGAAGTGAACTCGGTGAAACAGGCGTTCAATGCCGTAGGAGTCTATTAAACTCGCTGCAGCTGGAACAGGAGATAACGCAGCCTCTATATAGATGCAACGAAGAAGTTTAACATCTCCTTGACGGAAAAGCGGTTTGTCCATTTTCGACTGTCGAAGGCAAGCCTGTGGCTTGCCTTCGTCACGCCAAGGCGTGACGGAAGACCGAACAACCGCCTGCTTCACAGACCCATATATGGGTCTGGAAGCGGCGTGGTTCGGTCGCCCGACAGTCGATCCAATCTCGGTAAAAGCGGCAAATGGGACAGCTTCTTCAAATGGCATCTATAGAAAACCTCCCTTCAGTGCGGCAGGAGTCGATTAGACTCGCTGCAGCCACCGCCGATGAAAGCTGCCGGCTGCATGGAATGCGCCCTGGCCTTTGGGGCGCGTTTTTTGTTGCGTCGGGCAGGACTTTCCCTCTCCTTGTGGAAAAGGAAAAAGAAAACGGGGGGAGCGCCATGTACAAAGTCAAAGTGTTTGACAAGGAACATGAAAAAGATTTGGAAGCAGCGGTCAACGACTTTTTAGCGCGCCTGAAAGACGGGCAATTGATCGATGTCAAATACAGCGTCGCGGCGATGGAATCGGAAGGCGAGCAAATTTACTGTTTCTCTGCCATGGTCATTTACCGGGCGTGATCGTTTACATGGACTAAGACGCCGGATCGTTGAGGCGTTGGCGCCCACATCCGTTTCACGCGGCAAAATGCGGCCACCGCTTGCCTTGAAGACGGGCGCTGCCGAAATGTCGGCGGACGGCCCGGAGCGCCCGAGCGGCATGAGGACAGCAGTCAATCCGCTGCGTTCTCCTCCGCAGGGCTGTTGGTCTCGCTTTTTTCCGCCAATGCATAACGGGCGGCGTTCACGCCGGCGAGCCGCCCGGTGACAAGGGCAGCGGTGATGTTGTAGCCGCCTGTGTAGCCGTGAATGTCCAAAATTTCGCCGCAAAAGTAAAGGCCGGCCATGCATTTGGAGGCCATCGTTTTCGGTTCAATTTCTTTGACCGACACGCCGCCGCCGGTGACGAATGCTTTCTCGAGCGGCAGCGTGCCGTGGACGCAAAAGGTAAATTGTTTGCATTGCTGGATAAACGCCCGAAGCGCCTCATGGCCGACCGTTCCGGCAGAGGCGTGTGGGTCGATGCCGGCCCGCTCGAGCAAAAAGACGGCGTACCGCTCGGGAAGCACCGTTTTGGCGATCGTTTTGACCGCCTTTTTCGGCTCTTCTTTGCACAGTTTGGCGAGATGTTGAAACAGCTCTTCCTGCGTCATGTCCGGCAGCGCATCGATGCTCATTTTGACCGCGCCGTCGGGGGCTTTTTTCAGCGCTTTGACGACAAACTGGCTGCAGCGGAGGGCGGCCGGGCCGGAAATACCGAAGTGCGTAAACAGCATGTCCATCCGGTGGGTGATGATCGGCTTGCCGTTCGGCTTTAAGACGCTTAACGCGACATCGCGCAGCGACAAGCCTTGCAGCGTCCGCTCTTTGATGAACGGCTCATGCGAGACGATCGGCACTTCGGTTGGAAACAATTCGGTCACGGTGTGACCCGCTTTTTCCGCCCACGGATAGCCGTCGCCCGTTGAGCCGGTTTGCGGCACCGATTTGCCGCCGACGGCGATGACAACCGCACGGGCGTGGATCGTCTCTCCGCTTTTCAGCGTGACGCCCACTGTTTTTCCTTGTTCATACAACACGTCCGCCACTGGCGATTCAAGCCGGACGTCGACCCCAAGCCGCGATAGTTCGCGAACAAGCGCGTCGACGACCGACTGGGCGCTGTCGCTTTTCGGGAACATGCGGCCGTGGTCTTCCTCTTTGAGCGGCACGCCGAGCCGCTCAAAAAAGCGGATGATGTCTTCATTGTTGAACACCGAGAAGGCGCTGTACAAAAAGCGGCCGTTGCCGGGAATATGGCGGACGATTTCCTCGACCGGCAGCCGATTTGTCACGTTGCAGCGGCCGCCGCCAGAGATGGCGAGCTTGCGCCCGAGTTTCGTTCCTTTTTCCAACAAGAGCACCTTCGCCCCTTCTTCGCCGGCGCCGATGGCCGCCATGAGCCCGGACGGGCCGCCGCCGATGATGACGACGTCGTATCCCATATCCATTCCATCCTTTCTTTTTGCGCGTGGATGAGATTTTTCGTTCCATTGACAACTATGGTAAAATAGATACGTTGTGATTTTCAACGTCCATGGCTAGGGAAGGGGTCGTATGTCAACATCGAAACTGTTGCGCGGCACGTTTATTTTAACGGCCGGCGTGATGATTTCTCGCCTCCTTGGTTTGTTTTACGTCATCCCGTTTTACCATCTTGTCGGCGAACGCGGCGGGGCGCTGTACGGATACGGCTATGTGCCGTACCAAATTTTTTTGAGCTTGGCAACCGGCGGGCTGCCGGTGGCCGTGTCAAAGTTTGTGTCGAAATACAACGCGCTTGGAGAATACGGCGTCGGCTATCGGCTCTTTCGCTCCGGCCTCCTCTTGATGGTGGCAAGCGGCATCGCCTCATGGCTCATTTTGTATGCCTTGGCCCCCGTCTTGGCGCCGCACGTCATCGACGCGAAAACGAACGTCAACTCGGTCGACGACGTCACGGCCGTCATCCGCGCGGTCAGCTTTGCGCTCCTGATCGTGCCGGTGATGAGTTTGATCCGCGGATTTTTCCAAGGCCATGAGTCGATGGGCCCGACGGCGCTGTCGCAAGTCGTCGAACAAATCGCGCGCATCGCTTTTTTGCTTGGAGCGTGCTACGTCATTTTGCGCCTGATGGATGGCTCGATCGTCTCCGCCGTGAGCGCGGCGACGTTTGCCGCGTTTGTCGGCGCGGCGGCCGGGCTTTTGGTGCTCCTTGTCTACTGGTGGAAGCGGCGTCCGTATTTGCAGTCGCTGCTTGCGCGCGACCGCGGCGAAGCGGACGTGCCGCTTTTGGCGATGTATAAAGAACTGCTTCTTTCTTCAATTCCGTTCGTCTTTGTCGGCTTGTCGATGTCGCTGTACCAGCTTGTCGATCAGTTTACGTTCAATCACGCGATGGCGGCGGCGGGCCGCGGGAACATCTCGGAGCACGCGTATTCCGTGTTCAACATGTGGGCGCAAAAGCTCGTCATCATTCCTGTGACGCTCGCGACATCGTTCAGCTTGGCGCTCATCCCGACGATTACGAAAGCGTATGTCGCGCAAGACCGGAAAGCGTTGCGGCAATATTTGAACCAGACGTTTCAAGTGCTCATGTTTTTAACGCTCCCGGCCGTCATCGGCATGGCGGTGCTGGCAGGGCCGGTGTACAGCTCGTTTTACAGCTATGATCCGCTTGGTGAACAGGTGCTGCGCTGGTATGCGCCGGCGGCGATTTTGTATGCGTTGTTTTCTGTGACGGCGGCGATCATGCAGGGCATCAACGAGCAGCGATTTACGGTCGTCAGTTTGACAGCCGGCTTGCTTGTGAAGCTTTTGCTCAACACGCCGCTCATTATGAAAGGGTCGGCCGTCGGGGCCATTGTTGCCACGATGGCGGGCTATTTCGTCTCCGTGGCGTTCAACTTATGGGTCATTCAGCGCCGGACGCGCTACCGCTATCGGTTTGTCGCCCGTCGAACGGCGTTTATGGCCATCTTGACGGCCGTGATGTCAGCGGCGGTTATGGGTGTCCAGGCGTTGACGGCCCGATGGATCGATTACCGCGCCGGCACCGTTGAATCGGTGGGTGCTGTTGCCATCGGCGCAACGGTCGGGGCAGCCGTCTACTTGTTTCTCAGCATCCGCTCCGGGTTGTTTTCCGCGCTGTTTGGCGACCGGTTCACGTTTTGGCGCCGGAAAGAGAAAAAGGCGGTATCGTAGACGGGGATGGCATGGAGGACCAGCCGTTGACCGGACGGTCGTCTCCTAGACGCGGCTCGTTTAGGCGGGGAACTCGGCGGACGGCGCTTCTCCTGAACGTCGCGGCGTCCGAGCGAAAGGGTTCGACGACGGCTGTTTTTCGCCATCCCCCATGCCGTTCGGTTTGCGGCAAAAAAAGAAGAAGGCGGTCGTCCCACCGCCTTCTTTCTCCATTTCGCTTAGGACAGGCCGAGCCGACGTTCGATCCGGTCGAGACGGCTTTCCACCCGGTCGAGTCGGCGGTCGAGCCGTTCGACAGCCCGCTCCAGCCGTTCGATGCGCCTCGCCCAGTTGGCGAATTGCCCCCCTGGGTATCCGGGCCAAAACTGGCCGGACGGCGGCTGTTGACGGTAATCATCCAACGTCGGGACATAATAGTAATATTCGTTCATTGGTAAATCCCCCTTCTTGATGTTTCCTTCACATTGTATGGGGGAAAGGCGGAAGCGGACTAGATGAACGCCTAATGAAGGCCATATTTTTAGGAGGGAGATTGGTGGAGCTGCGCATTGACAAGCTGCTCGCTCATATGGGATATGGGACGAGGAAGGAAGTGAAAAAGCTGCTCAAGTCCGGGGCGGTGAAAGTGGACGGCGCACCGGTCCGTGATGCGAAAACGAAAGTGCGGCCGGATGAGCAAATCGTGACCGTTTGGGGAGAAACGGTCGAGTACAAGCCGTTCATTTACTTGATGATGAATAAGCCTTCAGGGGTCATTTCGGCGACGGAAGATGCCGTGGAAGAGACGGTCGTCGATTTGCTTGAAGAGGAAGACCGGGCATTTTCCCCGTTTCCGGTCGGGCGGCTTGACAAAGATACGGAAGGGCTGTTGCTCTTGACGAATGACGGCCAGCTTGCCCACCAACTGCTGTCGCCGAAAAAACACGTGCCGAAAACGTATTTTGCCGTCGTGGACGGGGAAGTGACGGAGGCGGATGTGGCGGCGTTCCGGCGCGGCGTCGTTCTTGATGACGGCTACGAAACGAAGCCGGCCGAGCTCGTGGTGTTAAAATCCGGCCTTCGTTCCGATGTCGAGGTGACGATCACCGAAGGGAAGTTCCATCAAGTGAAGCGGATGTTTCAAGCGGTCGGCAAGCGGGTCGTTTATTTAAAACGAATTCAAATGGGGCCGCTGCCGCTTGACCCGGATTTGGCCGTCGGCGAGTATCGGGAGCTGACGGATGAAGAGGTGGAGATGTTGAAGCAATACCGGCCGGAGACGGACGAAAAAAAAGGAACCTGATCAGGTTCCTTTTTTATGGAAAAGGAGAGAATCGTCGATTGGAAAACATCGTGTCGCGTCCATCTCTCATCTTGCTTACCCTATTGGCACCGTGTTACGAAGAGATGCGCACTTTTTTGTTTGTGGTCGTCCATTTACCCTTGCTTGGGCTGCGAACGAGATCGTTGTACATAAGCACGTTCAAGTCGCGCTGGATCGTTCGTGGGGTGGTGCCGAACTCATCAACAAGTTCTTGGGTCGTAACCGTCCCTTTTTCGCTAATGTACATATACACGGATTTGATGCGGGTCAGCATCCGATGTGTTGAAGGTTTCAAAAGACCACTCCCTATCTTAGCATCATTCGCATGGCACAACCGACCGCTAGCAGATGAGAGATGTCTTTGTCTGTTTACTACCATTGTACACGAAATGAGAGGGAAAATGCTACCCGGTTGCCTCTATTCACAAAAAATTTCAACATTTTGTCATGAAACGGAAATCGATTTGCAACGAATGAAACATTTTGACTTCCTGTTGTTGATATGATACGTTGGCAACAAAGAGTGTTGAATAGAGAAAGGGAGAATGGCGTTGAACATCGACTGGATGAACGAAGCAAAGAAACGGAAAGACGATCTTGTCCGCGACGTGCAAGCGCTTGTCCGCATTCCGAGCGTCCGCGATGAGGAACGGGCGCAGCCGGGCGCGCCGTTTGGGCCCAAGGTGGCCGAGGCGCTTGAGCATATGCTTCACCGCGGCCGGGAGGAAGGCTTTCGCGTCAAAAATGTGGACGGATTTGCCGGGCATGTCGAAATGGGGCAAGGGGAGAAACTGGTCGGCGTGCTCGGCCATATCGACGTCGTGCCGCCCGGGGACGGCTGGACGATGGATCCGTTTGCCGCTGAGGTGCGCGACGGCCGCCTCTACGGGCGCGGCGCGATCGATGACAAAGGACCGACCGTCGCGGCGTTTTACGCGATGAAAATCGTCCGTGATCTCGGGCTGCCGCTCAGCAAGCGGGTGCGGCTTATCATCGGGGGCGACGAGGAAAGCGACTGGCGGTGTGTCGAGCACTATTTTCGCCATGAGGAAATGCCGGAGGTCGGATTTGCGCCGGACGCCGATTTCCCAATCATTCATGCCGAAAAAGGAATCATTGACGCCGATTTGGCGTACCGCCCGCCTGAATCGGTGGAGGCGGAAGGGCTGGCGCTTGCCTCATTCCAAGCCGGGCGCCGCTACAATATGGTGCCCGATGCGGCCGAAGCGGTGGTGGAAGGCGTTCGGGGGGCGGAAGATTGGCAGGAGCGCTACGAGTCGTTTTGCCGGGAGTGCGGTGTCAAGGGGAGCATCCGGCAAAGCGAAGGGGCCGTCGCCTTTCAATTGGAAGGGGTGTCGGCCCACGGCGCCGAGCCGGAGCGCGGCAAAAACGCCGGCGTCTATTTGGCGCAGTTTTTGGCGTCGCTTCCGCTCGATGGGCGAAGCCGACCGTTCATTCAGTTTGTTGCCTCCACCTTTTTCGGCGATGCTCGAGGCCGGCGGCTCGGTCTTGCGCATCGCGATGAACAAAGCGGCGAATTGACCGTCAACGTCGGGGTGCTGTCGTATGACCGGCGGCATGGCGGCACGATTGGATTGAACATCCGCTATCCGGTGACGGCCGACGGCGACGCGATTCGCCGGACGCTCGCTGGCGCCTCGGCTGAACATGGATTCACGCTCAGCCGGTTCAACGATACGAAGCCGCATTACATCGACCCCAACCACGAGCTTGTTCGCACGCTTCAGCGCGTCTACGAAGAGCAGACAGGCGAGCCGGCTCGGCTTTTGGCCATCGGCGGCGGCACATACGCCCGCGCCTTGACGGCCGGAGTGGCGTTTGGCGCGTTGTTTCCGGGCCGCCCGGATGTCGCCCACCAAAAAGATGAATATATCGAGATCGACGATTTGGTGAAAGCGACCGCCATTTACGCGCAGGCGATCTATGAGCTGGCAAAATAAACGGCGGTCCGCCGCCCCGGCGAAAAAGAGAGGGGGGCGGGCGTTGTTTTAATGAAAGGGGGGACGGGATGGAAGCGGTGTTCAAACGGGGGGCGGCGGCACGAAAACCGGTGTTTCAGCTCTTTTATTTTCTCATCTTTTTTGCTTTTGGCGCCTTGTTTCCGCTTTTGTCCGTCTATTTGCAGGAAGAGGCGCGCCTCCCGGGGGCGGCGATCGGCTGGATCATGTCGCTTCCTCCGATCGTGACGATGGCGGCCCAGCCGCTTTGGGGGATGGCGACCGATTACACGCGCAAACCGCTCGGCCTTTTGATGGGGGCGTTGGTGTTGGCGGCGCTGTTTGGATTCATGTATTCGCTCGCCGGCAGCTACCGGTTGTTTGCTGCGCTCACTGTGCTGCTGTCGGCGATGCAAAGCGCCATCGTTCCGCTTTCTGACAGCCTCGCTCTTCGCCATGTGCACGAACAGGGCGGAACCTACGGGGCGATTCGGCTTTGGGGATCGATCGGGTTTGCCGCGGCGGTGCTGGTTGTCGGATGGCTGTCCGATCATGTCGCGTTTGCGGTCATTTTTTACGCCTTTTCGGTGGCGCTGCTGGCCGCGTCGGTTTTGGCCGCCCGCCTGCCGCGCTATCCGATGGCGGCGTCGGGGGCGTTGACCCGGCGGGATGTGCGCGGGCTGCTGTCCGACCGTCCGTTTCAGCTCCTGCTTGTCGCAACATTTTTGCTGTTTGGCCCGATTTTGGCCAACAACTCGTATTTCGGACTGCTCATTCATGAGCTGGGCGGGACGCTTACCGGCATCGGCCTCGCCTTTTTGTTTGCCGCCGGCAGCGAGGCGCCGTTTATGAAAGCGGCGGATTGGCTCATCGGCCGCTTCGGCATGGTGCGGCTTCTTCTATTGGCGGCGCTCATCTCGGCGGTCCGCTGGTTGTCGTATGCGGTCGACCCGCCGCTTTGGTTTGTGTATGTAACGGCGGTCGTCCAAGGCTGCTCCGTCGGTCTAGCGATTCCGACGGCGCTTCAATATGCGCGCCGCTTGGCTCCGGAGCGGGTGCAGGCGACGGCCGTGGCGTTATACTCAGCGGTCGGCAACGGCCTTGGCGCGTGGTTTTGCACGCTGGCGGGCGGATATTTGCTTGAGCGTTGGCAGATCGGCGCTGTCTACTTGTTTTTTGGCATCTGCACGATCGTGGGTGTGCTCGTGCTCCTTTTGCTCGCAAAACGAGAACGAACGGCAGGTGAAGAGAAGTGAAACGAAGCCATTATTTTATCGCTGTTCCGCTGACGTCTGAAGCGAAACAAGCCATTGCCCGATTTTCGGGGGATGCGGCGTTGTCGCTGCCGTTTCGCACATGGGTGCATGAAGAGGACTATCATATCACCCTCGCGTTTTTAGGCGATGTGCCGCCGGGGAAAATGGCGCCGCTGTGCGAAGCGATGGCCGCCGTCGCCGCCAAAAGCGCCCCGTTTTCCCTTGTGCTTGCCGGGCTTGGGACGTTCGGGGAGCGGACGGCGCCTCGCGTTTTTTGGCAAGGAGTCGAAACGGAAGAAGCGTTGAATGGATTGCGGGGCGACGTGTATGAAGCGTGCACAAAGCTCGGGTTTGCCTTGGACCGTCGTCCGTTTGCCCCACATATTACGATCGCTCGCAAATGGCAGGGAGCCGAACCGTTTCGCCCGGATATGCTTCGTTCGCTTTCGGCTGCTAGGGCGGTGTTTTCGGTGCCGGAGATCGTGCTGTATCGGACGAATATAGAACGGACGCCGAAGTACGAAGCGATCGCCGTGTTCCCGTTGCTTGGCGCGCCGATGAATGACCGGAAATAGCAGGTGAAACAATGGGGCAGCTCGTTAAACTCATGGATTGCATTTCTCGCTACGAAACCGATGTGTACTATTATGTGCCGGAGTTCATCCGGCTGAAGCAACGGCAATGGGAGCAGGCAAAAGCGCGGTGGCAAGCTGAACGGACGGCTGAGGCCAGTGGATGGCTTGAAACGGGCGAGACGTGGGATGTTTGGCTTGACAAACCGTCATGGTGGGAACGGTTGACGAAACGATGGCGCCGCCGTGTCGCGCTTGCGGAAGAAGAGACGTTTTCTCTTGCGCCGATGGCCCGTCCGGCGGCTACTCTGGAGGAATTGAAACAGCAGTTTTTGGATGAGTTGTTCGAGTTGCAGCTGAAATGGGCGAGTTCCACGATGATGTACGTTTCCTCCCTCGCTGAGGCGGTGTATGGCGATGAGACGTTGAAATATTTTTTGCAGCGGTTTCCGGATACGCATTTATGCTTTTACCGGCCGGTGGCGATGGTCGGCAAGGCGCCAGTGGAGCTGGAGACGATGGTGTTGACGCCATCCGCGCTCTGGTGCATTGCCTTTGTCGAAGGAAGGCCGGACAACATCGTCATGGCGTCAACCGGCCGGTTTTGGGTGGAACAGGCCGGAACGAACGAAACGAGGCTGGTTAACCCGGTCGTGTCGCTGCGGAGGACGGAGCAGATCGTTTCGGAGATTTTTCGCAAGCATGGGGTCGATTGGCCGATCCATCTTGTGCTGTTAAATCGCTACGGCTACATTGACAGCGGCGGCCTTTTTCCGTTTGTTCGCTATATTGATAAGCGAAATTATGACGAATGGTTTTCCCGTCTGCGCCGCTCCGCTCTCCCGCTTCGGCACGGGCAGCTGAAAGCGGCGGAGGCGCTGCTTCGCCATTGCGCCAGTTTTTACGACCGCCGCCATGACGGGAATATGCATGACGAGGAAGGGCAACAATAGAAACATCTGTGCATCGATAGGGCGACCGGCCGATGATTTGGCACCGCCCTTTTTCTTTTACGTATGATAGTACTAACGGGAGGCAAAAAAGGGGGGTGAACGAACATGCTTCACATCAGCCGAGCGTTTGCCGCTTATTTGGATGAAATGGATGAAATCGCCGTGCTTGCACCGAAATCCCTTCGCCCCGAGGAGATGTCGCCGTTTACGCTCGTGACGCCGAGCGGGGAGGAGATTCCGCTGTCTGTGCAGCAAGTCGAGGATTGCGGGGAGACAGTGAAATATGTGTGCCGGTTTGCATCTGCGTTCGAGTTTGGGGCGACATACTGGGTGCGTTCTTGCCGCGGGGAGGAGACCGATGTGCAAATCGGCGCCGTTGTGCGCACTCCTGCATTTGATGATCGGTTTTTCTATGATGGGCCGTTAGGAGCGGAGTATTTCAAAGAACAGACGGTATTTCGCGTCTGGGCGCCGACCGCCACCGCGGTTAACGTCAAGCTTGTTCATCCGCATCTCGACGAGATCCGCTGCGTGCCGCTTGTGCGCGGCGAACGCGGCGTATGGTCAGCTGCCGTCCCTGGCGATTGGGAGCGAGCGCGTTACACATATATCGCCTGCATCAACCGCGTATGGCGCGAGGCAGTTGACCCGTATGCGACCGCGGTTTCGGTCAATGGCGAGTTCGGCGTCGTGATCGACTGGGAGAAAACGAAGCTGGCGCCGCCCTCTTTGCCGCTTCCGCCGCTGGCGTCGCCGACGGATGCCATCATTTATGAACTGAGCATCCGCGACTTTACAAGCCACCCGGACAGCGGCGCCGTCCATAAAGGGAAGTATCTCGGGTTGGTCGAAACGAACACAAGCGGGCCGAACGGGACGGTCACCGGGCTTTCGTATGTCAAAGAGCTGGGCATCACCCATGTGCAGCTCATGCCGTTTACCGATTTTGCTGGAGTGGATGAGCGCGATCCGATGGCAGCGTACAATTGGGGATACAATCCCCTTCATCTATATGCGCCGGAAGGGAGTTATGCGACCGATCCAGCGGATCCATACGCACGCATTGTGGAATTGAAGCAGGCGATCCGCACGCTGCATGAAAGCGGATTGCGCGTCGTGATGGATGCGGTCTACAACCATGTCTATGACCGGGAGCAATCGCCGCTTGAGAAGCTCGTTCCCGGCTATTACTTCCGCTACGATGCCTATGGTCAACCGGCCAACGGCACCGGCGTCGGCAACGACATCGCTTCGGAGCGGCGGATGGCGCGCCGCTGGATCGTCGATTCGGTGGTGTTTTGGGCGAAAGAATATGGCATTGACGGGTTCCGCTTTGATTTGATGGGCGTGCACGATATCGAGACGATGAAGGTGGTGCGCGACGCCCTCGACGCCATCGATCCGTCGATCCTTGTGTATGGGGAAGGCTGGGATTTGCCGACGCCGCTTCCACCGGAACAAAAAGCGACGATGGCCAACGCCAAGCAGCTGCCGCGCTTCGCTTATTTCAATGACCGGTTTCGCGATGCAGTGAAAGGAAGCACCTTTCATTTGCCGGATCGGGGGTTCGCCCTCGGCAACCCAGGCGGTCGAGAACAGGTGAAGCTCGCCATTGCCGGGAGCTTGCGAGCGCTTGGCGGGCTGTTTTGCCACCCGCGTCAGTCGATCAATTATGTCGAATGCCATGACAACCATACGTTTTGGGATAAAATGGAGGCCGCCAATGGCTGCGAGCCGGAATGGCTCCGGCGGAAGCGGCAAAAACTGGCGACGGCGATCGTTCTGTTGGCGCAAGGCATTCCATTTTTGCACAGCGGCCAAGAGTTTTATCGAACGAAAGGCGGAGATGGGAACAGCTACCGATCGCCGGATGCGGTCAACTGGCTGGATTGGGAGCGGAAAAGCCGCTATGAAGACGATGTCCGCTACGTTCAAGGATTGATCGCCCTTCGCCGTGCGCATGGCGCATTTCGCCTCGCGACGGAGGCGGAAGTGCTGCGTCATTTAACGTTTCTTGAGCCGCTGCCGCCGTCGGTCATCGCCTACCGATTGCATGATGTCGCCGTCTATGGGCCTTGGGAGGACATCATCGTCGTGCATCATAACGAGGAGAAAGAGAAGGCTATCGCTCTTCCGGACGAGCGTGAGTGGACGGTTGTATGCCACGGGCAGCAGTGCGGAACGACGCCGCTTTGCCAAGTGCGCGGCACACTTCGGCTTGACGGCATCGGCACATGGGTGCTCGTCCATCCTGCAGAGGAATCGCTCGGACAGCGTCTTTGGCAGTTTTAAGCAGGGCGTTTGCCGAGAAAAATGTTTGCATGCCGGAGCGGTATTTCAGTATAATACAAGTAAAACGGACGGAGGAAGGACGCGGCATGGCCGTCCTTTTTATTTGGGCGCGAGAAGCAAACGGAGACGTTTCTATTTTTAAGTCGCAGGTGAACACGCTTTGGAACAGTTACTAGGTAAGGAGTGGGAGATCACTCCCGCTGGCGGCGCTACAGGGGATGCGTATTTTGCGGAATATGAAGGGAAGAAATTGTTTTTAAAGCGGAATTCTTCTCCCTTTCTTGCGGTATTGTCGGCCGAGGGCATCGTCCCGAAGCTTGTATGGACGAAACGGCTCGAAAACGGCGATGTATTTACGGCCCAGCAATGGCTGAACGGCCGGGAGCTGAAGCCATGGGAGATGGGAAGCGAGCAAGTTGCGGCGCTTTTGCGGAAAATCCATCGTTCCAAGGAGCTTGTGACGATGCTGAAGCGCCTTGGCAAATCTCCGCTGCGCGCGAAGAAGATGCTCGCCGCGCTCGCTGAGCAACAGCGGCGCCATCCGGTCGGCGTTTCTGTCGTCTGTCAGGCGCTTGACTGGCTGGAACAGCATGTTTCGTCGTTGCCGGATCACGAATATGTGGTCTGCCACTGTGACATCAATCATAACAATTGGCTGCTTGCCGACGATGGCACGCTGTACTTGATCGATTGGGACGGGGCGGTGATCGCCGATCCGGCGATCGATATCGGCATGCTCCTTCATCTGTACATTCCGCGCGCCGAATGGAAGACGTGGCTCGACCAGTACGGATGGGCATGGAGCGAAGAGCTTGGTCTCCGCCTGAAGTGGTATACGATCGCCCATACGCTGCACTCACTGTTTTGGCCGAAAGGGAAGGACGGCGAAAAAGAAAAGAAGCAGTCGCTTCGGTTATTGGAACGGGTCATCACGGAGCACTGATAACGCCCTGTGCACCGCTTCTGTCGAAATGGGTGAAACACAGGCGGCACTTTCCGGCGCTCGACCGGCGGCCGCCGTTGTCCTTGATCATGTCAGTCTTTGGCCGAGGAAGACGTTGTGGCAGCGTGAAAGCAGGGGAAGATCAAGACAGCTCGTTTAACCAATCAGCCAGCTGGCCTTGGTGGGCGGAAATGTGGGCGCTTAAATCAGCGCTGTATTTCCCTCCTTGGCCATAAGCGTAAATATGGGGGAGAACTTGCTTGACTTGGCCGTCCACCTCATCGTTGGCGAGCAGCGATTTGGCGAGCCGTTCAATTTGTTCGCATTCAGAAACCGTTCCGCAGCAATCGAGCTGATGTTCGGATAAAATGTCGCGGAGCACGGTCAATTGATGGTTATAGTCGAGCGGCATGCTGGTCACCATCCTTTCGCCAGGCTGTACGGTTTTATGATGCCCGGATCGAGCCGAGTGTATGCCCGGGCGTTTTTTCGCGTTTGCGTCTTTGGCGCAAGTATGGTATCGTCAAACCAACAAACGGAAACAAGGCTGAGGTGTCAATATGCGTTTGCGCAACAAACCGTGGGCGAAAGACAAAATCGCCGCGTATCCCCAATACGTCATTCCCGATCCTGAAACAAAGCGCGGGCGATGGCGCGAGCTGTTCGGCCACGACCGGCCGCTTCATGTCGAGATCGGGACGGGGAAAGGCAAATTTATCACGGAAATGGCCAAACTTCATCCGGATGTCAATTTCATCGGCATCGAGCTGTACCCGAGCGTGCTCGTGTCCGCGCTTGACAAACTGATCGAAAGCGGGCTCTCGAACGTCAAGCTGCTGAACGCCAATGCGAAAGATCTGACCGCGTTTTTTGCCGACGGGGAAGTGTCGCGCATTTATTTGAACTTTTCCGACCCATGGCCGAAAAAGAGGCACGAAAAGCGGCGGCTGACGTATCGGGACTTTTTGGCGCTCTATGACCGCATTTTGGCGGAAGACGGAGACATCCATTTGAAAACGGACAATCAATCGTTTTTCGAATACTCGCTTGTCAGTTTGTCGCAATATGGGTTTGTGCTCGCATCGGTCCAGCTCGACTTGCATCAAAGCGGCATTACGGACAATGTCATGACGGAGTATGAAGAAAAATTTTCCGCCAAAGGAAACCGCATTTACCGCTGCGAGGCGGTGCGCCCGCCGCGGCGTTCGTCATAGGCCCGAACCGATTGGTCGGGTCTTTTTCTATTTCCGGTTGATGGAGAAAATGGTACACTAGTGGAGGGGGGAGAGAGGAAATGGAACAGTTGCGAATTGGACAAGTCACATTGACATGGCTGCAAGGCGGCGTCACCCATCTTGACGGCGGAGCGATGTTCGGCGTTGTGCCGAAGCCGCTTTGGTCCAAAAAATATCCGCCGAACGACAACAATCAAATCGAGCTGCGCACCGATCCAATTTTGGTGGAAGCCTATGGAAAACGGCTGCTCATTGAATCCGGCATCGGCAACGGCAAGCTGACCGACAAGCAAAAGCGCAACTTCGGCGTCACGGAAGAATCGGCGCTCGATGAATCGCTCGCCAAGCTCGGGCTGACGCGGCGCGACATCGACATCGTCATCATGACCCATTTGCATTTTGACCATGCGTGCGGATTGACGGTTTGGGAAGACGGACGGCTCGTGCCGGCGTTTCCGCGCGCGGCGATCATCACCTCGGATGTCGAGTGGGAGGAAATGCGAAACCCGAACATTCGATCCCGAAATACGTATTGGAAAGAAAATTGGGAGCCGATCGCGGATCAAGTCGTTCCATTTACAAAGGAAACCGAAGTCGTTCCTGGCATCCGCCTCATCCATACCGGCGGGCATAGCGCCGGGCATGCGATCGTGCTCATCGAATCAGACGGGGAGATGGCCATTCACCTTGGCGATTTGCTTGGCACGCACGCCCATCAAAACGTCCTTTGGGTGATGGCGTACGACGATTACCCGATGGATTCGATTTTTGCCAAACAGCGATGGCTCCCGTACGGCGTAAAACAAAATGCGTGGTTTACCTTCTACCATGATGCCTACTATCGGGCTGTGAAATGGCAGGAAGACGGGACGATGGCCGCCGCCGTGAAGCGGGAGCGTCCGCTATGACAGCGGCTTGGCGTCCACGATGGCTCCCGTGTAGGCGTTGATGAAAAACTCGTCATCCCCGTCGTCGCGGCAGACGCCGCCGCGGTATACGGTGTACGCCAGGCCGTCTTTCTCATACCGCTCCGGCGCCGATTGAATCCAGGAACCGCGGATGGCCCGCCGGCCGCCAAGGGCGCGTTTGGCCATGGCCAGCGCTTGTTCCGGGGGAAGAAGCGCCGGTTTGGAAACGGAGCGGACTGCATAGATGGCGACCGCGCCGACAGCGGCGCTAACGAGCCATTTTTTCCAAGCCATCACGTATTCCCTCCTTGCTTCTGTCGCTATCGTTTAGTATAGCCGATTTTGGCGGAACATGTAAGGAAAACAAAGCGAATCCGAATCGAGTCGAGAACAGAAAGGAAGACCCCGATGATGAAGGAAGAAACGCTGCGATTGTTCCAAACGTTGACCGAGCTTCCGGGAGCGCCGGGCTATGAGCACCCAGTGCGGCAGTTCATGCGCCAAGAGCTCGCAAAATACGCCGATGACATTGTACAAGACCGCCTCGGCAGCCTTTTCGGCGTCAAGCGCGGCGATGAGGCGGGCCCGACGGTGATGGTCGCCGGCCATATGGATGAAGTCGGGTTTATGGTGACGGCGATCACCGACAATGGCATGATTCGGTTTCAGCCGCTCGGCGGCTGGTGGGATCAAGTGCTCCTCGCCCAGCGCGTGCAAATTATCACGAACGAAGGACCGATCATCGGCGTCGTTGGATCGATCCCGCCGCATTTGCTCGATGAGGAGCAGCGCAAAAAAACGATGGAGATCAAAAACATGTTGATCGACATCGGGGCCCAAAGCCGTGAAGAGGCAGAACAGGTCGGCGTTCGCCCCGGCCAACCGATCGTGCCGGTCAGCCCGTTCACGTTGTTGGCCAACGGAAAAACGGTCATGGCAAAAGCGTGGGACAACCGGTTTGGCTGCGGGCTGGCGATCGAGCTGTTAAAAGAGCTGAACGGTGAAACGGTGCCGAACGTCCTGTACGCCGGAGCGACCGTGCAGGAAGAGGTCGGGCTGCGCGGGGCGCAGACGGCGGCAGCGATGATCAACCCGGATATCTTTTTCGCCTTGGAAGCCAGCCCGGCCAACGACATGTCCGGCGACAAGCAGGCGTTCGGCCATATCGGCCAAGGGGCGCTCATCCGCTTGTACGATCGGACGATGGTTACGCACCGCGGCATGCGCGAGTTTGTGCTCGACACGGCGGAAACGATTGGCGTTCCGTATCAGTTTTTCATTTCCCCAGGCGGCGGAACCGACGCCGGGCGGGTGCATATCGCCAACCGCGGCGTGCCGTCGGCCGTGATCGGCGTTTGCGCCCGCTATATTCATACGCATGCGTCGATCATTCATGTCGATGATTACGCGGCGGCCAAACAGCTCATCGTTGAGCTCGTCAAACGGTGCGACCGGACGACGGTCGAGACGATTCGCCAAAACAGCTGAGGAGAAGCGAACGCTTCTCCTTTTCCATGACAAGGAGGGCACTGGATGAAAACGGTTGCGGTCGGAACGAACAACGAAGCGAAAATCGCCGCTGTTCGGGCGGTGTTGGGGGAAAAGGAATACCGCATTGTATCGTTTGAGGTGCCGTCGGGCGTTTCCGCGCAGCCGCTGTCCGATGAGGAGACGCGGCTTGGCGCCATCGGGCGCGCTAAACGGGTGCTCGAAGCGGCCGAGGCGGACATTGGCATCGGATTGGAAGGCGGCGTGATGAAAATCGATGGGCAATGGTGGCTGTGCAACTGGGGAGCGCTCGCCGACCGAAACGGAGTGGTGGTGGCTGCCGCCGGCGCCCGCCTCGCCCTCCCGCCGGACGTCGGGGCCGGCATCGAGGCGGGGCGCGAGCTCGGCGATGTGATGGAAGCGTACACCGGGCGAAGGAACGTTCGTCGGAAAGAAGGCGCGGTCGGCGTACTAACGAACGGGCGCGTTGACCGATCGGCGATGTTTTCCCACATCGTCGAGCTTTTGGTCGGTCAATATGAATGGCTTTGTCAAAACGGGCCGTTCCATGTATGATAAATAACGAATGGTCATGCCGATGAGGGCGACCGGCTGAATGAGCGGGCCGCGTTCCACCAACGCTCCTAGATCGAGCGGCCGACAAAGCGAGGGGCGGCGTCAAACGGTGAAAACGCCGCGCGGTCATGGCCAGGCATTGTCAACGCCGGATGCGCCCTTGGCCAAGCCCCGGCCAAAAGAAGGAAAAGGAAACGGAAGGCACGGGCGCCGGCAAAACAAGGAGGAACACGAATGAACAGCCGGCAAATGTATGAGAAGATTAAAGAGCGTCTCGTCGCTCACCCGCACTGGACGTTTCGCTTTGACCCCAAGCAAGATGCGATGCGCGTGGAAGACCGCCGCACGAAAAAAGGCGTGACGATCTCGCTTCCTGGTGTCATCGCCAAATGGCACGAACAAAAAGATGAGGCGGTGCACGAAGTCGTTTATTATGTGGAGCAAACGTTGAAAACGATGGAGGAAGACGCGGCGCTTTCCGGCAATGAGCGAAACATTTATCCCGTCATTCGCTCGGCGTCGTTTCCGGCGGAGACGAAAGAAGGCGTTCCGCTCCTGTTCGATGATCATACAGCCGAAACGCGCATTTACTATGCGCTCGACCTAGGCAAAACGTATCGCTTGATTGATGAGCGCATGCTTGAAAAAGACAAATGGAGCCGCGAGCGGGTGAAGGAAATCGCCCGCTTCAACGTCCGGTCGCTGCCGACGCCGGTGAAAGAGGACCGGGTGGCGGACAACGTGTTTTATTTTGTCAACACCAATGACGGCTATGATGCGAGCCGCGTCTTAAACGAATCGTTTTTGGCCGACATGCGGGCGCGCGTGGAAGGAACGATGGCCGTTGCCATTCCGCATCAAGATGTGCTCATCATCGCTGATGTGCGCAACGACATCGGCTATGACGTGCTCGCGCAAATGACGATGAGCTTTTTTGCCGGCGGCCGCGTGCCGATTACGGCGCTGTCGTTTTTATACGAAAACGGGAAACTTGAACCGATTTTCATTCTGGGAAAAAAACGGAGAACGTAGCGGCAAGGAGGAATGAAGCGATGAACGTGTTTTACAACCGAGAAGGGGTTGGCGACGTGCTGCTTGTGTCGCTGAAACCGGTGGCGGATGAGGAACGGACGTTTGTCAAACAAGGCGATGTCGTCCGCATCATGTCCGAACGGACGGGCGAGACGGTTGGCTATAACATTTTTTCCGCGTCTTCGTACTATCCATTTTGTGGAAATGGTCCGCTGGAAGTAAATGAGGAGCTCGTCGGCATCATCAACGACATCTTGGCGAAAAACGGTTTTGACGAGCCGATCGAAGCTGACTTGTCTCCCAAGTTTGTCGTCGGATATGTGAAAGAGAAAACGAAGCATCCGAACGCCGACAAGTTGAGCGTCTGCCAAGTCGATGTCGGCGATGAGGTGCTGCAAATCGTCTGCGGAGCACCGAACGTCGCCGAAGGGCAAAAAGTCGTCGTCGCCAAAATCGGCGCGGTCATGCCAAATGGCCTCGTCATTCAAGAAAGTGAGCTGCGCGGCGTCCGGTCATCCGGCATGATTTGTTCGGCCCGCGAGCTTGGGCTGCCCAATGCTCCGCAGGAGAAAGGCATTTTGGTGCTGTCTGATGAATATGAGGTCGGCCAACCATTCGTTTTTTGACGTTCCAACGGGCGGTGCAGACGGATTCCGCCTGTTTTTTCGCCACTGGAACGACGCCAGTGGCGTTTTTTCCAACAATGAAGGCAGAGAAAGAGTGATGTGATGGATGAAATTTTTGAAACGATGGCTTCGTTTTCTTGCGAGCGACGAGGAAGAGGAAGGGAACGAGCAGCGAGCGAATTCCCCGCTGTCGGCCGGCATGCCCGGACGCGGCGAGATGGACGTCATCTACCGATATCCGCAAGGCCGCTTTCGCTTTCCACTCATTCCCGATGACGAGCTGGCGGAAGAGGGGGAGAGGCCGGGGCGGGCGAAAAGCGAGGCATCCCGGCCGCTGCTGAATCGGCGCCCGTCGGCCGGCGCGGCAAAGGCGGTGGAAAAACGGCCGTTCCGCCCGTCTGATGTGCCATCCCCGGTTTTTGGATACGATCGGAATCGGGGAAAACAGCGGCAACGACCGGATGAAATCGAGCTGGCCGGTGCAGTGGATGCAGAGAGCCGGAGCGGCGGGGCGGTTCGGGAAGGGGCCATCCATGGCGAAGCGACACGGCAAGACGAGTGGGAGGGCACGGAAAGCCGGGCGGCTGAATCGCCAAAAGAAGAGGCGTCTTTGGCCAAGCGGGCAGAGGCATGGAGCGAAGACGCGAGAGGAGCGATGCCTGCGGCTGTTATGGAAACGG
Source organism: Geobacillus sp. BMUD (assembly GCF_013096845.1). NCBI lineage: Bacteria > Bacillati > Bacillota > Bacilli > Caryophanales > Anoxybacillaceae > Geobacillus > Geobacillus sp. BMUD. The sequence continues at coordinate 365,481 of NZ_SDLA01000002.1, read as the reverse complement.
AAGGAAAAGATGGGCTTGCGCCGGCGGCACAGGAAGAACAGGATGCCGAGGCGGATAAAAAGAAAAGGCATGAGCTGGACGGACGAGGCAAAGAACGCGCGCCGCACGAGACAGCCTGCGGCTTGGAGAGCGAAGGACAAGAGGCGCCATCACAGATGGGGAATGGAGACGGAGAAAACACTGCTTCGACAGAATTGCGAGAGAAGACGTCAGATCGCGAAATCCGCCACTCGGCGGCGCCCGTGGGCCGGGAGGAGGCTTCCCGATCTGGGCGAACGCGCATTCCGTATAATGTGATCATGTTAAAGCAAGATTGGCGCAAGTTGAAAGAAAAGGCAGCGAATCGATCGAACGGCTGCGTGCTGCCGCCATTGGCGCTTCTTGAGCCGCCGGAGAAAGCAGCCGAGCGCGACGAGCAGTGGCTTCATGAGCAATGCCGGCGGTTGGACGAGACGTTTGCGAGCTTTCAAATCGGCGCGCACGTCGTTGGTGTGACGCAAGGGCCGACGGTGACGCGGTTTGAAGTGCAGCCGGATTTAGGAGTGAAAGTGAGCAAGATTACGAGTTTAATCGATGATATCAAGCTCAGTCTGGCGGCGAAGGACATTCGCATTGAAGCGCCCATCCCGGGAAAACGGACGATCGGCATTGAGGTGCCAAACCGGACGAGCCGTCCGGTGCGCCTGCGGGAAATTTTGGAAAGCGAAGCGTTCCGCAAAAGTCCATCGCCACTTACCGTGGCGCTTGGGCTTGACATCAGCGGAGCGCCGGTCGTGACCGACATTCGAAAAATGCCGCACGGGCTCATCGCTGGAGCGACCGGGTCGGGAAAAAGCGTCTGCATGAACGCTATGCTCATCAGCATGTTGTATAAAGCAGCGCCGCACGAAGTGAAATGGCTGCTCATTGACCCGAAAATGGTCGAACTGGCGCTGTACAACGGATTGCCGCATTTGCTCAGCCCGGTGATCACCGAGGCGAAGGCGGCTGCGGGGGCGCTCAAGTGGGCGGTCGGCGAAATGGAACGGCGGTATGAACAGTTTGTCCACGCCGGCGTGCGCGATATCGAAAAATATAACGATCATCTTCGCGAACGCGGCAGCAGTGAGCCACCGCTGCCGTACATCGTCATCGTCATTGATGAGCTAGCGGACCTCATGATGGCCGCTCCAGCCGATGTCGAAGAATCGATTTGCCGGCTGGCGCAAAAGGCGCGGGCGTGCGGCATCCATCTGCTGATCGCGACGCAGCGGCCGTCGGTCGACGTCCTCACGGGATTGATCAAGGCGAACATTCCGACGCGCATTGCCTTTTCTGTCTCATCCCAAGTCGATTCGCGCACCATTTTGGATGTCAACGGCGCTGAACGACTGCTTGGGCGCGGCGATATGCTGTTTTTGGAAAATGGTTCGGCCAAGCCGGTGCGGCTGCAAGGGTGCTTCATTTCCGATGAAGAAATCGAACGGGTGACGGCGCATGGGAAAGCAGAGCAAAGTCCATCCTATCTGTTTGACCCGGACGATTTCCGACAAACGGGGGCGTTTGGCGGTGAGGATGACGAATTGTTCGAGGAAGCATGCCGGTTTGTCATCGCCCAAGGGGGGGCGTCCACCTCGAGCCTGCAGCGCCATTTCCGCATCGGCTACAACCGCGCCGCCCGGCTGATCGAGATGATGGAGCAGCAGGGGCTGATTTCGGAAGCGCGCGGCAGCAAACCGCGCGATGTGTTGATGAGCGAAGACGAGTGGGAGCGCTGGCGCGAGCAGAACAACTGAGAGCAGTCGGCCTTCTTTTGGCGGGCGGTAGTGTTTTGACTCCTCGCGTGCTATAATGGGGAAATGAATGGTGCACTGCAATGAGAGAAATGGCAAAACGAGATGGATATCATATACTGTCTTACAGAGAGACGATGGTTGGAGGGCTTAGCGATGACAGCTTACCATTTTGTAGGCATTAAAGGCACGGGGATGAGCGCGCTCGCGCAAGTGCTTCATGACCTTGGCTATACGGTGCAAGGGTCGGATGTAGAGAAATGGTTTTTCACGCAAAAGGCGCTTGAAGAGCGGGGAATCCCGGTGCTGCCTTTTTCGAAAGACAATATTCGCCCTGGTTATACGGTCATTGCCGGCAACGCGTTTCCAGATACGCATGAGGAAATCGAGGCGGCCCGTCAACTCGGCGTTCCCGTCATTCGTTACCATCGCTTTTTAGGAGAGTTGGCTGGCCGATTTACGAGCATCGCGGTGACCGGTTCGCATGGAAAGACGACGACGACGGGGTTGCTTGCCCATGTGATGCAAGGAGCCCATCCAACGTCCTATTTGATCGGAGACGGCACAGGAAAAGGGGAGCCGGGAAGCAAATATTTCGTGTTTGAAGCGTGCGAATACCGTCGGCACTTCCTTTCCTATTTTCCAGACTATGCGATTATGACAAATATTGACTTTGATCACCCAGATTATTTTGCCAATATCGATGATGTGTTTTCCGCCTTCCAGCAAATGGCGCATCAAGTGAAGCAGGCGATCGTCGCCTGTGGGGATGATCCGTATTTGCCGAACATTCAGGCGAAAGTGCCGATTTTGTTTTACGGGTTTGGCGAAGAAAACGATTTTCAGGCGCGCAATATCGTCAAGACGACGGAAGGGATGGCGTTTGATGTGTTCGTGCGCAACACATTTTTCGCCTCGTTTGCCATCCCGCGCTTTGGCACCCATAACGTATTGAATGCTCTCGCTGTGATCGCCCTCTGCCACTACGAAGGGGTGGATGCCGGCACGATCGCCAAACGGCTGCAAACGTTCCAAGGAGTGAAGCGCCGCTTCAGTGAAAAAACGGTCGGGCGCCAAGTGCTGATCGATGATTATGCGCATCATCCACGTGAAATTACGGCGACGTTGGAGGCGGCAAGGCAAAAATATCCGGGCCGTGAAGTGGTGGCGATTTTTCAGCCGCATACGTATACACGGACGCAGACATTTTTGCGCGAGTTTGCCGAAAGTTTGCAACAGGCGGACCACGTGTATTTGTGCGACATTTTCGGTTCGGCGCGCGAGCATGAAGGAAAATTGTCGATCCGTGACTTGCAGGCGCAAATTCCGCGTTCCCAGCTGCTTGAGGAACAAAACGTATCCGTGTTGAAGCGGCATCAAGATGCGGTGTTGGTGTTTATGGGCGCCGGCGACATTCAAAAGTTTCAGCACGCGTACGAACGGGCCGTTCTTTCCGCCTGACGGCCGGCAGGAAGCGGGCCGCGGTGAAGGCGGCCCGTTTTTCCTGTTTTCCAACCAAGCAGGAAAGAGTGCGTGTCATGTCGAAGTTTGAATAAAGAAAAAGATGGGTACAAAGGAAATGAAACGTGTGGGCAAGGAGGAACTCTCGTGGAATGGCTGTTGTATGGCAGCGCCGCTCTTATCGCGCTCGCTTTTTTGCTGCTTGTCGTTTACATAGCGAAAACGCTGGTTGTTTTGCAGGAAACGCTGCGCCGTCTGGCGACGGCGGTCAGCCATGCCGATCAACAAGTCGAAGCGGTGGCGAAAGAAATTCAGACGCTTCTTCAAACAGCCAACGCCATTGCCGGTGATGTGCAAAAAAAAGCAGAAAAGCTAAACGGCGCCATCGAGGCGGTCGGGGAAATCGGCGGCGCGGTTCGCACGCTCAACCGCGCGCTTCGGCAGGCAGCGGCCGCCTTGTCGGCGAAAGCGGATCCGGGGCGTGAAAAGTGGGTAAAGGCGCTGCGTTGGGCAAATGTTTTGCTCGATGTATGGGAAAAATGGAGAAAAAGAAAACCACTGCATCCAAAGGAGGGAATCGAACATGGCGAAAAATAACGGCGGATTTTTGCTTGGAGCGCTTGTCGGCGGCATCGCCGGCGCGGCTGCTGCGTTGTTTTTGACGAGCGAAAAAGGGCGGAAATGGCTGGCCGAATGGAGCAACGATGAGACATGGGAGCCGATGAAAACAACAGCTGTCGAATGGTTGGAAACAGCGAAAGAGAAAACGAAGGAAATCGCCAACTTCATTCCGTTGAAATCCACGACGGTGCCGGTTGGCGGGGAAAACGGCGGAGAGGAAGCCAGGGAGGCAACGATTCCGATTCCGCCATCCGCCGGGCCAGCCGACCGGGAAACGCTGCAAAAACTGCTTGAGGAAGCGGAGGCAGCGCTTGATGACGCCGAGCAAAACATCACATCACGAAAAGAAACGGAGTGAAGGAGATGGGAATGGAGAAGCTGGAGACGATCGAACAATTTGATCGTGCCATGAAGGAAACGGAACGTTTTTTGTTCGTCAAGCATAGCCTCACCTGCCCGATCAGCCAAGCGGCGTTCCGCGAATGCGAGAAGTTTGCCGCTGATCATCCAGAGCTCGCGGTGTATTGCCTGTACGTTCAAGAGGCGCGGCCGCTCTCAACCTATATTGCCGAGACGACCGGAGTGAAACACGAGTCGCCGCAAGTGCTGCTGTTTGAAAACGGCCGAGTCGTCTGGCACGCGTCCCACTGGGCCATTACGTACGACGCGCTTTCGGAGCATATCGGCGCCTGATCCATCCGCTCGCAGCCGCGGGCGGTTTTTTGTGCGCTTTTTGCTTTAGTGCTTAAAAGCGTTTAATCAAAAAAGCATTTTTTTCGTGACAACGATAGCTCCATCGATTATAATAAACACTAATTAAATGACTTCGCTCTCCAAGACGGGGGCGCAGCTTGCCGGCGGCCGGCAAGAGGCGAAAACAATGCACTACACTTGGCGAAAGGATGAGAAAAGCATGAGCAATGAGAGATTAGACGAACTGCGGGCGCGAGTCGATGAGATCAACTTGCAGCTATTGAAACTGATCAATGAGCGGGGACGGCTCGTTCAGGAGATCGGAAAAATTAAAGAAGCGCAAGGGACGCACCGCTACGACCCGGTGCGCGAACGGAAAATGTTGGATCTCATTTCCGAGCATAACGACGGGCCGTTCGAAACATCGACGCTGCAGCACATTTTCAAAGAAATTTTTAAAGCAGCGCTCGAGCTGCAGGAAGATGACCACCGGAAGGCGCTTCTCGTCTCGCGGAAAAAGCATCCGGAAAACACGATCGTCGAAGTGAAAGGCGAGCGAATTGGCGACGGCAACCAATATTTCGTCATGGGGCCGTGCGCGGTCGAAAGCTATGAGCAAGTCGCGGCGGTGGCGGAGGCGGTGAAAAAACAAGGGATCAAGCTGCTGCGCGGCGGCGCCTACAAACCGCGCACGTTGCCATACGATTTCCAAGGGCTCGGCGTGGAAGGGCTGAAAATTTTAAAACGGATCGCCGATGAGTTTGATTTGGCGGTCATCAGCGAAATCGTCACCCCGGCCGATATCGAAATCGCCTTGGACTACATTGATGTCATCCAGATCGGCGCGCGCAACATGCAAAACTTTGAGCTGCTCAAGGCAGCAGGCCAGGTGAACAAGCCGATTTTGTTAAAGCGCGGCTTGGCGGCGACGATTGAAGAATTCATCAACGCCGCTGAGTACATCATGTCGCAAGGAAACGGGCAGATCATTTTGTGCGAGCGCGGCATCCGCACGTATGAGCGAGCGACGCGCAACACGCTCGACATCTCGGCCGTGCCGATCTTGAAGAAAGAAACGCACTTGCCGGTGTTCGTCGATGTCACCCACTCCACGGGGCGGCGCGATCTGCTCATCCCGTGCGCCAAAGCGGCCTTGGCGATTGGCGCCGACGGCGTCATGGCCGAAGTGCATCCGGACCCGGCCGTCGCCTTGTCCGATTCCGCCCAGCAAATGGACATCGCCCAATTCAATGAGTTTATGGAAGAAGTGCGCGCCTTCCAACGGCAGTTTGTCCAGGCGTAAGAGGATCCCCTCGGTTGTTGCCCGAGGGGATTTTTTGATGAGATGGCGAGTTTTGGGGCAAACTACTCGTGAACGGTTTGTGAACAAACAGGCAAAATGGTTGCGATTTCGTTGCGAGTTGGCGATAATGTATCGTATGATAGTTGTACATACATTCGGAATTTGACCGGTTATTGGATCGAGCGAAAAGGAGTGAAACGGAATGACGGTAACGATTTATGATGTGGCGCGGGAGGCGAACGTCTCGATGGCGACCGTCTCGCGCGTCGTGAACGGCAACCCGAACGTCAAGCCGTCGACGAGAAAAAAAGTGCTGGAGGCCATCGAGCGGCTCGGATACCGCCCGAACGCCGTGGCGCGGGGGCTCGCCAGCAAAAAAACGACGACGGTCGGGGTGATCATCCCCGATATTTCGAGCATTTTCTTCGCCGAACTGGCGCGCGGCATTGAGGACATTGCCACGATGTACAAGTATAACATCATTTTGAGCAACTCCGACCAAAACAAAGAAAAAGAGCTGCATTTGCTCAATACGATGCTCGCTAAGCAAGTGGACGGCCTTTTGTTTATGGGCGGAACGATCACCGAGGAGCACGTCGCCGAATTTCAAAAGTCGTCGGTGCCGATCGTGCTGGCAGCGACGATGGGGCCGGAGGAGATTCCGTCGGTCAACATCGACTATGAGCAGGCGGCGTTTGAAGCTGTGACGTATTTGTTGGAAAAAGGAAACCGCCGTGTGGCGTATGTGACCGGTCCGACCGACGACCCGATCAACCAGCGGAAGTTGGCGGGGTATCGTCGCGCGCTTGAGGAACACGGCGCGCCGTATGAGGAAGAGCTCGTCATTGAGGGTGACAACTCGTACGACTCGGGCTTGGAAGCGTATGAGAAAATCACGGAGCTTACGGAACGGCCGACGGCTGTGTTTGCCGGCACGGACGAAATGGCGCTCGGCATCATTCACAGCGCCCAAGACCACGGCGTGCGCGTGCCGGATGACTTGGAAGTCGTCGGCTTTGATAACACGCGATTGGCGACGATGGTGCGGCCGCGGCTGACGACTGTTGTGCAGCCGATGTATGACATCGGGGCGGTGGCGATGCGGCTCTTGACCAAGTATATGAACAAAGAACCAGTGGACCACCATATCGTCGTCTTGCCGCATCGGCTTGAGGTGCGCGAGTCGACGAAATGAACAGCAGGGGCCGACCCAAAAGGTCGTCTGTTTTCCAGATCGATGAAAGATCTAGCATAACGTACACATTCGGTACGTATTATATAGTGATGAAAGAGGGTGTCCCGATCCTTTTTGGAACACCCTCTTTTTTTGTCTGCTGCTTTATGCAGGCAAAAAACGGTTGAACGCTCTGCCACCTACGAAAATGCTTAGGAGGCCGGGGATTTAAGGGGAAATACTGCTCTCCAACAGTGTTTCTCAAACTGAAAAACCTTGCAACGTCATCATTTGATTCCTTTTGATTTCTCACCAATCGAGCGAATCCGTTGTTTTTCACCAGCCTTTTCGAGGTGGGAGTGCTTGGGACCCCCCGCTCCATGGCAGGTAATGAACCAAGCCATCCCCGTGCATCCCACGGTTCAGCTGCCTTACAACGACAGCAAACGAATCTCTTCATTCAAAATAATTCGGAACGACATCGTTATGATCGTGTCGACCGCTGGCTGCGGATGAAATACAGCGCCTTTTCCACCGTCTGGGCGTTTTTTTCGCTGATCTCCGCCTTGCGTGGAATCGGGGGATACAAGTCGTCCGGATCGTCCCACTCAAGCGGGAGCGTGACGGATGAAAGCGGTTGCCATCGTTCGCGCCACTCATCCGGCAGCGGACCGGACACATCGGCTCGGTCGGTCATCTCCAGCCAAAGGAGCGCCCACGCCCGCGGCACGACGCGCCAAATGTCATATCCGCCGCCTCCGACGGCGATCCAGCGTCCGCCGCAATATTCATGAGCGATTTGATGCGCAAGTCTTGGAATCACCCGATACGTTTTCATCGTCACCGACAAATGGGTGAGCGGGTCGTAATAGTGGGCGTCGACGCCGTTTTGCGTCACGATGACGTCCGGGCGGAAAAAGTCGGCGATCTCCCGAAGCGCGGTCGTATAGGCAGCAATCCATGATTCGTCTTCCGTGAATGCATCAAGCGGAATGTTGAACGAATAGCCGTAGCCTGCCCCGAGGCCGCGCTCGTTGACATTTCCCGTCCCGGGAAACAAATAGCGCCCCGTTTCATGAATCGAAAACGTGCAGACGTTCGGGTCGTCGTAAAACGCCCATTGCACCCCGTCGCCGTGGTGGGCGTCCGTGTCGACGTACAACACGCGCAGCCCGTATTTTTCCCGGATATATTGGATGGCGACGGCGCTGTCGTTGTAGACGCAAAAGCCGGACGCTTTGCCGCGGAAGCCGTGATGCAGACCGCCGCCCAAGTTGAGCGCATGCTCAGCCGCCCCGGAAAGAACAGCGTCGACGGCGGTGAGGGTGCTGCCGACAAGCAGGGCGCTCGCTTCATGCATATTCGGAAACACCGGCGTGTCTTCCGTGCCGAGGCCGTAGTTCAGCGCCGCCGCTTCAGACAGTTCGCCGCGCCCGGCTGCTTTCACCGCCTCGATGTACGAGCGGTCGTGAATGAGCGCCAGCTCGTCATCCGTCGCCATGCGTGGGGCGACGATATGGCGGTCTTCCAGCGCGCCGAGCGTGCGCAACAAGTCGTACGTCAGTTTGACCCGCAGCTGGTTGAACGGATGGTCGTCATGAAATTTGTATTGAAGAAATTGCTCGCTGTAAACGAATGCACAGTTTCGGCTCATGACGTAACCCCCGGCAAGTTCGGCCATAGCACGTGATAGCCGGCGTTTTGCAAATCGCGGATCAAGGGAAGCGGGTTCATCGTCTGCACGCGGAAGACTAAAATTTTGTAGTTCGGGTCTGGGTCCGGATACAACAGGACGCTGGCGATGTTCACATGGCGCTCGCTGATGATGGCCGCCGCTTTGCTGAGCATGCCGGCCTCGTTCGGCACTTTGATCTCGATTTGCGACCCTGGCTGGTGAACGCCGGTCAGCTCAATGAAGGTGCGGAGCAAATCCGTTTGCGTGATGATGCCGACGAGCTTCCCATGGTTGACGATCGGCAGGCAGCCGATCCGGTGTTCGTAAAAGAGCGCCGCCACCTCCTCGACAAAATCGAGCGGATGGCCGACGATAACGTCGGTTTTCATCACGTCCCCGACCGGTTTTTTCAATTCTTCCCACTGTTCGGAAAGGTGAAAAATGGATGGGCTCGCTTCGCGCAAATCTTGGCTTGTCACAAGCCCTACTAGACGTCCTTCCTCATCGACGACCGGCAGATGGCGGATGCGGTGATGGCGAAGCAACTGCAGCGCTTCAGCGATCGTATTCGCCGCGCGGACCGTCACGACCGGCGCTTTCATCACTTGTTCGACAAGCATCGTTCTCCTCTCCCCTTTGTGCGTGGCATTTTATGCGCGCCCTCGAAGCGGACGGCAGGCGCAAACATTCGGACAGCCAAGAATTTCATCCCTATAAGGTGGGTGAAAAACAAGTTTTGCACCCACCTCAGCGACATTGGGTGGGCAAGGATACCGGCATGGCAAGATTTCCCCTATAGAGAAACAGTTGGGTCAGCCGATTTTCCCTTTCCTGACCGGCCTTCAATAGCTAGTACATATAGCGGTTCATAAACCGAAGCCGGTCGAATCGTTGGATCGATTCGGCGTCGACCCGTTTGCCGATGCGGACCATCAAGCAGTTCGCCGGATGCGAACAAATTTCTGGGTCATCGGTCGCATACCAGACGAGTCCACCGGCGTTCATCATTTTCTCCATCACTTTTCGGTACTCCCATACGTTCAGCCCAGTGCCTTTTAGATCCCAATGCCAATAATACTCCGTTGTAATGATGATGTAGTCTTCCATGGCATCGTCCATCATCGAGACGATCAACAAATTTTTTCCGACGCCAAACCCGCGAAACTCGGGGATGACTTCAATGGCGCCAAGCTCGAGCAAATTTTCCATGTTCCCTTCTGACCAGCGCTCGAGCGGGTCGGGATACAAAAACGTCACATAACCGACGATCGTCTCGCCGCGGCGGGCGATGATGATCCGCCCTTCCGGCAGCTTGGCGATTTCGATCAACGCTTTGTGCTGTTTGGCAGGCGGTCGGAAGGAAGTGAGGTCATGGTGGAATTCATAGCTGGCCAATGCTTCCGGCGTCACCGGCCCTTCGATGAGCAGCGTTCCTTTCGGGGTTTTCAGCTCTTTGGCGTTATACGTTTTTTTATGTTCCATTCGGCCACCACCTGAATTGGTCGTTCTTTTATCATTATACATGAAACCATCGTCGGCTGGCGCGGTTCAAAAAAATTTCCAAAAGCGGGGGACAAGAAATATTTTAAAAATTGAGAAATGGGTTTTGATAGACTATAATAGAAATGTAATCACTTACATAAGGGGGATCGGAGAATGAAAACAGAACGGCTGCCCGTCATACAAGGGGACTACAACTTGAAAGACTACGAGGAAACATACAAACGGTTTCAATGGTCGGAAGTGGAAAAAGAGTTTTCTTGGCACGAAACGGGACGAGTCAACATGGCGTATGAGGCGATCGACCGCCATGCTGAGTCGTTCCGTAAAAATAAAGTGGCGCTCTACTACCGCGACGCGGTGCGGAATGAAAAATATACGTTCAAAGAAATGAAAGAGATGTCCAATAAGGTGGCGAACGTCTTAAAACAGGCGGCGGACATTCAGAAAGGCGACCGCGTGTTTGTGTTTATGCCGCGCTCTCCGGAACTGTACTTTGCGGTTTTGGGCATCATCAAAACCGGCGCCATCGTCGGACCGTTGTTTGAGGCGTTCATGGAAGGCGCGGTGCGCGACCGTCTCGAAGACAGCGGGGCGAAAGCGATCGTGACGACGCCGGAGCTTCTGCCGCGCGTGCCGGTCGGCGATTTGCCGGAGTTGAAATACGTCTTTTTGGTTGGCGACGGCATTGTCGAGGAAGGGCCGTACATCGATTTGAAAAAGCGGATGAATGAGGCAAGCAAGCACTTCGACATCGAATGGGTTGACCGCCAAGACGGCTTGATTTTGCATTACACCTCCGGTTCAACCGGCAAGCCGAAAGGCGTCCTGCACGTCCATAACGCGATGATTCAGCACTATCAAACCGCGAAATGGGTGCTCGACTTAAAAGAAGACGACATTTACTGGTGCACGGCTGACCCAGGGTGGGTGACCGGGACGTCGTACGGCATTTTCGGCCCATGGCTGTGCGGGGCGTCAAGCGTCATCGTCGGCGGCCGCTTCAGCCCGGACGCTTGGTATCAAACGATTCAAGATTTCGGCGTCACCGTCTGGTACAGCGCGCCGACGGCGTTTCGCATGCTGATGGGCGCCGGCGATGAGATCGTGAAAAAATACGATTTAAGCTCGCTCCGCCACATTTTGAGCGTCGGCGAGCCGCTCAACCCAGAAGTCATCCGCTGGGGAATGAAAGTGTTCGGCCGCCGCATCCATGATACGTGGTGGATGACGGAAACGGGCGGTCATCTCATCTGCAACTACCCATGCATGGAAATCAAGCCGGGATCGATGGGGAAACCGATTCCGGGCGTCGAGGCGGCGATCATCGACGACCAAGGAAACGTCCTGCCGCCGTACCGGATGGGCAACTTGGCCATCAAAAAAGGCTGGCCGTCGATGATGAAAACGATTTGGAACAACCCGCAAAAATATGAATCGTACTTTATCGGCGACTGGTACGTCTCGGGCGACTCGGCCTACATGGACGAAGACGGCTACTTCTGGTTCCAAGGGCGCGTGGACGATGTCATCAACACATCCGGCGAGCGCGTTGGGCCGTTTGAAGTCGAAAGCAAGCTCGTCGAGCATCCGGCCGTTGCGGAAGCTGGCGTCATCGGCAAGCCGGATCCGGTGCGCGGGGAAATCATCAAAGCGTTCATCGCGCTCCGCGAAGGGTACGAGCCGTCTGAGGAACTGAAAGAAGACATCCGCCAGTTCGTCAAAAAAGGGCTCGCTGCCCATGCGGCGCCGCGCGAGATCGAGTTCCGCGACAAACTGCCGAAAACGCGGAGCGGGAAAATCATGCGCCGCGTCTTAAAAGCGTGGGAGCTCAACTTGCCGACCGGCGATTTGTCAACGATGGAAGACTGATGAGCGAAAAGCGTCTGGAACACCCGCTGTTCCAGACGCTATTGTTCTTTTCCGGCGAAAGCCGAAGCTGGGGCGGCTGCAAAGACGGTGATGGAACGGAAAACGCGGCCAACAGCCTGATTTCTCCATTTGAAAAACCTCATAAATGCTTGTTTCTCCTTCGCTTAAGAACCATCCATTTGCCGAAAATCGTTATGCTTTCCCCATTTTCACCAAACAAGAAAGGGTGTCCCAACAAGAATCGCGACACCCTTTCCCATCCCCATATGCACGCGCCAACGCCTTGTGCAAAGCGAACGGCATCTTCTGAAGAAAGACCATCGTTTCGGTCAGCCCCTTGTTGCTTCGCCATCGCCCGACGGCGAAGGAGAAGACGGCTTCCCGCTCTTTTGATGACCGGAATCCGGCGATGAGGCGGACGGCAGCGAAACGGGGTTCGACGGCGCCGATTCCTGTCCGGCGATGTCCACAGCGGTGACGCAGTATGAAACGCCCGGCCACAACGGCGAAAACGAGGCTGCCTCGTCCACTTTAACAACGGCAACGATGCGCCGCGCCCCCGTTTCGTTCACTTGATAGACGCGGTAGCCGATGACATCCGGCTCGTTATGGCGATTCCAGACGAGCTTGCCGCCTGCCAGCCGAGCGGCGGGTCGAGTCGGAGGACGGCCGTTTTCCTTTAATGTGGAGACGAGCAGTGCATCGCCCGCCTGCCCCTCGCCGTTGATCCCCCAATCGGCGAGAAGCTTCGGATTCACGATCATTTCACGAGCGACAAACTCTTCCGGCGTCGTCTCGAGCGCGGCATAGCGGCGTCCGCCGATGACGACGACCCGGCTTTCCATCACTTCCTCGCCGCTTCCTTCCCGCGGCGCAAATTTCGCATTGTATAGATCGTAGCGGACAAGCCCGGCTTTTTCACACGCGGCCGACGGGCTGAAGCCGCTCGCGGCGCAGTAAGCGCGGCGGACGATGCCGCCCGGCATGAGAAACCGGTCGGACGGCGCGATGAGCTTCGGGTTTTCTTGATAGGCAGCATTGATCAGCCGCGCCCATAACAGCTGGGTGCGCTGGCTGTAGGAAAGCCCTTTGTAGCGGGACTCAAGCGGCGCCGGCCGGTCATAGCCGATCCAAACGCCGAACGTGACGTTCGGATTGACGGCGATAAACCACGAATCGCGCTTGTCTTGCGATGTTCCGGTTTTTCCCGCCCAATCAGCGGAAAAGGTCAAGTAGCGCGGCACTGACGAGGCCGTTCCGCCGTGAAGCACGTCGCGCATCATATCGATCATCAAGTACGACGTTTGCGGTGAAAACACCGGAACGGGTTTGCTTTGATGTTTGTAAACGACCTTTCCATTCCTGTCGACAATCTTCTCAATCATGTAGGCGTCAACGAACGATCCATAATTGGCGAACGTCGCATAGGCGTTGACGTTTTCCTCGACCGTGACGCCAATGTGCGTCCCGCCGATCGCCAAAGCCGGATTGGCTTCTTCTTGATTCGAAACGCTCGTGATCCCCATTTTATGCAAATAGTGGATCGGATGCCGGGATTGGATTTTTCGATACGTCCGGACGGCCGGAATGTTGAACGATTGCTGCAAGGCATAGCGCGCCGTGACGAGCCCGTGCGTTTTTCCGTCCGCGTTTTTCGGCGTATACGAACCGATCGACAACGGGAGATCGGGAATGATCGTCGCCGGCTGGACAACGCCCATCTCCATCGCCGGTGCGTACACCAAGAGCGGCTTCATCGTTGACCCGTTGGATCGGTGCGCCTGGGTGGCGTGGTTCAGCTGTTCGCGCTTGTAGTCGCGGCCGCCGACGAAGCTGATGATTTTTCCTGTTTTGTTTTCGATCAGCATCGCCCCGACTTCGACTGGTTGGCGATGGGAGATCATTTTTCCTGTTTTCTTGTCTTTGCTGTAATACACATTGTCGCTTCCGTAATACGGGTAGCGGGTGGCGATGCGTTGCATTTGTTCATAAATCTTTTTATTGATCGTCGTATAAATCCGATATCCACCTTGGCGCAACGCTTTTTCTGCCTCGCCGAGGTAGCGGCGGGAACGAGCGGGATCGCGCTTCCATTCTTCCGGCTTATAGCCGTCGCGCTTGGCGAATGTTTCCGCCAACACGTCTTTTGCCCGTTTCTCGATTTCCATCGTCAAAAATGGATACCGTTCAAACGGCGACGGCTTCGGGGCGGCGAAATGCTTCGCCACATCATAGGCAAGCGCTTCCTTATACTGCTTTTCGGAAATATAGCCGGCCCGCTTCATCCGGTACAGCACCGTTTTCATCCGTTTCAAGCCCGCGGAAATGTCCGGCTTGACGCTGCCGTCAGCGGCAAACGGGGTGTAGACGAACGGATTTTGCGGCAGGCCGGCCAAAAACGCTGCCTGAGGGAGGTTCAACTGTTTGGCGTTGACGCCAAAGACGCCCTGGGCCGCGGCTTGGATGCCGGCGACGTTGCGCCCGGACGAGCTGCGGCCGAACGGAACGACGTTTAAATAGGCCTGTAAAATGTCTGTTTTGGAAAAAAATTTTTCCAGACGAAGCGAAAGCAGCATTTCTTTCGCCTTCCGTTCAAACGACACCTCGTTCGTCAGCATCTGGTTTTTGACGAGCTGCTGCGTGAGCGTGCTCCCGCCGCTTTTGACCGGTGAGTTGGTCAGCTCTTGAAACACAGCGCGGATGACGGCCTTCGGAACGACGCCGTGATGTTCATAAAAATGTTCGTCTTCTGTCGCGATGATGGCTTGCACGACGTACGGAGACACGTCGGACAGGCGCACTGCCTCGCGGTCAAGGTCGGACCGGAACCGCCCTAAATACACGCCGCCGTCAAAGTACATATGGCTCGTTTCGCCGTAACTGTAAATCTCCTTTTTCATCTCGTCGGGCGAGGGAATGGGCATATCCTTGACCAAAAAGGCAAAATAGCCGGCGCCCGCGCCGATGGCAAAGCAGACAAAGCAGAGTGCGGCGACGAGCAAAATCAAGATGACGTTCCAAACGACATCGTATGTAAGTGAAAAATAATGCCACGCTTTTTCAAGAGAAGCGGAAAGTTGGTTTCGCTTCATGCCAGCCCCCCTATGCGGCACGTCATTATATATTAAGTATACCATAGGAAGGGGAGACATTGTGGAATTTTGCCGATTTTTCGCCGTTTGCGCGAAAAGGGTTAGGGTTGACAGCGAGTGCATCGCTATGGTAATAAGTTATATATATTTCATATGAGAAAGCGATGATGGGAACAAGTAGCGGCTGTCTCCCTGGTGCAGAGAGCTGGCGGACGGTGCGAGCCAGTCCACAGGCAGGCGTGAATTACCTCCCTGAGCAGCGATGGCGAACAGCGTTGTTTTGCCTAGTAGCCATTTGCCGGCATGCGCCGTTACCGAAATGAGCGGGAAAGCAGGACGCTTTCCAAGTAGGGTGGTACCGCGGTTTGACACTCGCCCCTTCATCACGGGCGGGTGTTTTCTTTATTTAGGACATTCATAGAGAGGTGAAGGACATGGATTTGCTTGCGGAATTGCAATGGCGCGGGCTCGTCAACCAAACGACAGATGAGGACGGGCTCCGAGAGCTGTTGAAGGAAGAGAGCGTGACGCTTTATTGCGGGTTTGACCCGACGGCGGACAGTTTGCATATCGGCAACTTGGCCGCCATTTTGACGCTGCGCCGTTTCCAACAGGCGGGCCATCAACCGATTGCGCTAGTTGGCGGCGCCACTGGGCTGATCGGTGATCCGAGCGGGAAAAAAAGCGAGCGTACGCTCAATGCCAAAGAAACCGTCGAGGCATGGAGCGCACGCATTCAAGAGCAGCTCGCCCGCTTTTTAGATTTTGAAGCGCACGGCAACCCGGCGAAAATCAAAAACAATTACGACTGGATCGGGCCGCTGGATGTGATCTCGTTTTTGCGCGATGTCGGCAAGCATTTCAGCGTCAACTACATGCTGGCGAAAGAGTCGGTTCAGTCGCGCATCGAGACGGGCATTTCCTTTACCGAGTTCAGCTACATGATGCTGCAGGCGTATGACTTCCTGAAGTTGTACGAGATGGAAGGCTGCCGTCTGCAAATCGGCGGGAGCGACCAGTGGGGCAACATTACGGCCGGGCTTGAACTCATTCGCAAAACAAACAGCGAGGCGAAAGCGTTCGGCTTGACGATTCCGCTTGTGACGAAGGCGGACGGCACAAAATTCGGCAAAACGGAAAGCGGCACGATCTGGCTCGATCCCGAGAAAACATCGCCGTACGAGTTTTACCAGTTTTGGATCAACACTGACGACCGCGATGTCATCCGTTACTTGAAATATTTTACGTTCCTGTCAAAAGAGGAAATCGAGGCGCTTGAGCAAGAGCTGCGTGAGGCGCCGGAGAAGCGGGCGGCGCAAAAGGCGCTTGCCGAGGAAGTGACAAAGCTCGTGCACGGCGAAGAGGCGCTCAGGCAAGCAGTCCGCATTTCTGAAGCGCTCTTTAGCGGCGACATCGCCAAGTTGACCGCGGCGGAAATTGAGCAAGGCTTCAAAGATGTGCCGTCATTTGTTCATGAAGGAGGCGACGTTCCGCTTGTCGAGCTGCTCGTTTCCGCCGGCATTTCGCCATCGAAGCGGCAAGCGCGCGAAGATATCCAAAACGGCGCCATTTATGTGAACGGAGAGCGCATCCAAGACGTGGGCGCCGTCCTGACCGCCGAGCACCGCTTGGAAGGGCGGTTTACCGTCATCCGCCGCGGAAAGAAAAAGTATTATTTGATTCGCTACGCCTAAACAAAAAGATCCGAAATGCATGGGCATTTCGGATCTTTTTTGCGCCTTAACGCGAGTAGAACTCGACGATGAGCGCTTCGTTGATTTCCGCCGGCAGTTCGGAACGCTCCGGCAAGCGGGTGTACGTTCCTTCCATTTTTTCTGGATTGAACGTCAAGTAATCCGGAATGTAATTGTTCGCTTCGAGCGCTTCTTTAATCACTTGCAAGTTGCGCGATTTTTCGCGGACGGCGATCGTTTGCCCCGGTTTGACGCGGTACGACGGGATGTTGACGCGGTTGCCGTCAACCAAAATGTGACCGTGCGTCACGAGCTGGCGGGCTTGGCGGCGCGTGCGGGCCAACCCTAAGCGGTAGACAAGGTTGTCCAAGCGCGACTCCAACAAAATCATGAAGTTTTCGCCGTGTTTGCCCGGCATTTTGCCCGCTTCTTCAAATGTTTTGCGGAATTGGCGCTCGTTCACGCCGTACATATGGCGCAGCTTTTGTTTTTCTTGCAGCTGCAAGCCATATTCGGACAATTTCCGCCGTTGCCCTGGGCCGTGTTGGCCAGGCGGATACGGACGTTTTTGCAATTCTTTGCCCGTGCCGCTCAACGAGATGCCGAGGCGGCGGGAAATTTTCCACATGGGTCCAGTATAGCGAGCCATTCGTTGCTCCTCCTTACGCTTTTATTCCCGTAAAATAAAAGCAGATGTGCGCCAACAATTATGGCCATTTTGTTTTCATGCATCCTCGCTCTCGCAGCTAAGAGTTACACGATGCACCTCGGCGGGCCGAGGAACAAAATGAACCATAAAGGTGGGCACAAAGGCTGCTATATTTTACACAAGGGCTATTATATGATTTTTAAAGGATAAAGTCAACATTTTGTTTCCCTTCTTCTCTATTCTTATGATATAATAAAAGATGCAATTTTTAGAAAAAATTTGTCATCCCATTCTCTCGTTATGGAATGATGATGCCGGTTTGGGTGGAAAAGGCGATGAACAAGGATGAAATGAAGCGGTATGAATCGTTTAAACAAAAATTTTTCCACTGGTTTTTGGCGTTTCAGGACGACGGGCCGTTTTCGGCGGCGGCGGGCGAGTTGCTCGCGCTGCTAAAAGAAGAGCTGGCGCTCGAGCAAGCCGTTTTTTATTCGTACGACCCGACGCGGGCCGCTTTTTATCCGGAAGCGGCCGCGGTTGGAACGCCGGACGCTGGGTTGATCGCGGCTGAAGGAGAGCGTGAAGTTGTGGTTGTCGATGCCGGTGGGCCGCATATGGCGGCCCGGCTCTTTTTCCTGCTTTCCGATGAAGCGCCGGCGATGGTCGAGCTGATGTATCGAAAAGAAAGTGGTTTTGACGAGCGGTTGTTGAGGGAGATCCGGACGGATTTGGCGCGATTGTTTGGGAAACTTAGCGCGGTGCTGCAAGGAACAGGCGAAGAGAAACGGTATGGACAGCTGCATCGCTTCGCCGCAAAAATTCATTCCTCGATGCATATCGATGATGTACTTGAAGAAATTATCCGCACGCTGCAAAACGTCTATCCATCGTTCACCTACCACCTTCTGTTGTCACATGACAACCATCTGCGGGGAAATTTGCCGATTAAAACGCTTGTATTGGATGAAAGGGAAAGACAGACGGCGGCGTTGCGGGCGTTTTTGACTGGGCAAGTGCAATGCGAGGAGATGGAGGCGCCGCCGCGCTCAGTGCTGTACGCCCCGATTAAAGGGGTGCAGGCGGTGTATGGCGTGATTGAAATTATCGCTCCATACGCGGCACCATTTCCGAAGCGGGAGATTCATTTTATTTCGTTGCTGGCGAGCACGGCTGGAAGCGCGCTTGAGAACGCCAAGTTGTATGAACAGTCGCGCCGGCTTGTCGCCGATTTGCAGCTGATCAACGATACGATGCGCCAATTGAACGCCCGGCTGCGGCTTCATGAAGCCATTGAGTACATGGTATCGCAAATCCAACAATCGTTTGGTGCGGATGAAGTCGGTTTTTTCTTGTTTGCCGACGGCAAGCGGGAGCTTTTGCCAGGCAGCACGCCGTTTTTTTTCGACCATCGGTCCGGGCCCTATATCGAATGGGTGGAAAAGCGGCGCCAAAGCGGCAATGACATTTTATTTGCCGGTGATGTATGCATGTCTGCATTCGGCCCGTTTCGCTCCATTATGGCGGCGCCGATGCAACAAAATAAGGAAACGAAGGGGCTGTGCATTGCGCTCGCCAGCGAGCCATATCAATTTACGTTTGAGATGTTTAAGCTGTTGGAATCGCTCGTTCAACATTCAACGCTGGCGTTTATGAACGCGATGCTGCGCGAAGAGCTTGAGAAGCTGGTGGTCACCGATTATTTGACAAAGCTGCATACGCGCCGCTACTTGGACGAGGTGATCCAAACATCCATGGGATCCGATGCATCCGGGGCGCTCATTTTGTTTGACATCGACAACTTTAAGCAAATCAACGATGTGTACGGTCATCAAACGGGCGATGGGGTGCTTGTCCAAGTGGCTGAGACGGTGCGCGCCAACATTCGCGATGGCGATGTAGCGGCGCGTTGGGGCGGGGAAGAGCTGGCGGTGTATTTGCCGAAAGTGCTGCTGTCTGACGCCATTTCGATTGCCCGCCGCATCACAGAAAAAGTCAGGGAACAAACGGTTCCAACGGTGACCGTTTCGTGCGGCGTGTCATGGTGGGAGCGCCATGGCTGCGAGGATGCCAAACAGCTGTTCAAACGAGCCGACGCCGCGCTTTATATGGCAAAAGAGACGGGAAAAAACTGCATTTTTGTGCACGATGACTGTCATTTGTATAAGGTGTAAAAAGAGGAATCCGGACAAGCGGATTCCTTCTTCGCACTTGGTGCGCATTTTTCGTCAGGCGGAAATGAGTACGCTGGCAAATTGTTCCAAGTAGCGGCGATCGATGTCATCGAAGCGGTTTTTCACCGGGCTGTCGATGTCAAGAACGCCAATGATGCAGCCGTCTTTGATGAGCGGCACGACGATTTCCGATTGAGACGCCGCATCGCAGGCGATATGGCCTGGGAATTGGTGAACGTCAGGAACGACCAACGTCCGCCGTTCAGCGGCCGCCGTGCCGCACACCCCCTTGCCGAACGGGATGCGCACGCATGCCGGCAAGCCTTGGAACGGACCAAGCACAAGCTCATCGCCGTCTGCGAGATAAAAACCGACCCAGTTGATGTCGGATAAAAATTGATTGAGCAAGGCAGCTGCGTTCGCCAAGTTGGCGATGAAGTTGGGCTCCCCGGAAATGAGCGATTTCAGCTGTTCGATGACGAGCGCGTAATTTTCTTCGCGTGTTCCATTGTAAGCCATGGGACGAAACATAGAACGGGCCTCCTTTTCATCATGATTGAAAGCACGATCCCTCACCTCAGCATCCAGCGGATGCAAGCGGGGATAAGGCTGATTCGCCTATTTTTTATGATGGCTGCGGGCGATTGTCAATCGAAAGCGCCTCACGGTCCATCCTCTCCCGTCCTTGGTGCAAGTCGGCGGCGCGGTGGGCGTCGGATCCGTAGACGATCGGGATGCCCCGCCGTCGCGCCTCGGCGATCACGCCGCTCGGTGGATACGGCTCCAAGCAGAGCGGTTTGGCGGCGCCGGCGCCGTTGTAGTCCAATTCATAGCCGAACTGCTTGATGTCATCGAGAATGGCAACCATCCACTCATCCATTGATTCCAAGCATGGGAAACGGCGTTGGAACTTGCGCACAAGGGTCATATGGCCGATGCGTTTCGGTTTGTAACGGCCGAGATCCGCGCGGATCGATTGCCGCACCGTTTCGTAGTAGGCGCGGTGGACGCGTTCGACCGATCCGAACAGGCGGACGATCTCGGCAAACATATCTTCGCTGTAATCAAGGCATACATATTGCCCTTCGTGGGCCAAAAAGTGAACCGATAAAATGCTGTCGTCAAGCAGCGGGCCGACCTCGTCGAGCAGGCGGGACGTCTCCTCTTCAAAACCAGGAATGAAATCGACCTCGAGCCCGATGCGGATGGCGATGTCGGTTCGATAACGGGCTTTCACCTCAGCCACCGCGTGCAAATAGCGTTCAAGATCGCTCGGGCTCATTGCGCAGTCTTGGTTTGGCGTCGGATCGACAAACCGCTCTGGAAGCGGCGCGTGTTCCGTGAATGAAATATCGGTATAGCCGAGGGCGATGGCGCGTTCTACATACGCTTCAAGCGGATCGCGGCTTCCGTGCGGGCAAAACGGCGTATGAATATGGCCGTCGCGCATGATGGATTTTCCCCCTTTCTCCCTAATGTATCATAGCAAAAACCCTGTAAAAAAAATAAAAATTTTGGTCAAAAAATGTCGTTAACATGGTATCATAAAAACATTGAAAAACATATATTTCTGCCTTCTCCGCTATTTTCATTTATTCGATAGAAGTAGCTTGAGTGCAAGGAGGGCATCATGCGGATGGGAATGGCATGGATCGTTCTGCTCCTCGGCGCGGGGGCAATCATATATAATCATGTGTACCGGAAGCAGATGTACCGGGAAATCGATCGGCTTGAGGAATGGAAAATCAATGTGATGAACCGGCCGGTCCCAGATGAGCTGGCGAAAGTGAAACAGCTGAATATGACAGGGGAGACGGAGCAGCTGTTTGAACGATGGCGCCAGCAATGGGACGACATTGTGGCAGTGAAGCTGCCGAATGTGGAAGAACAGCTGTTTGACGCGGAGCGGCTGCTCGACAAATACCGCTACCGGCAGGCGCGCCGGCTGCTTGGGCAGATCGCCGACGGATTGCGTTGTCTTGAGGAAGAAGTGCATGAAATCATTCATGAAGTGAATGAGTTGATCGGCAGCGAGGAACAAAGCCGGGCGGAGATCGAAGAGCTGCGTGCGGCTCACCGGGAAGCGAAAAAGGTGCTGATTGCTTACCGTTATACGTTCGGTTCGGCTGCCGACTTGCTTGACGTCCGTTTAACGGAAGCGGAAAAGCAGTTTCAGCGGTTTGCCGAATTGACGGAAGCCGGCAACTATTTGGCGGCGCGCGATGTGGTTCTGACACTGAAGGAAGAGCTCGGCCGGCTCACAGCCATGATGGAAGAAATTCCTAAACTGCTTGGCGAATGCCAAACGTCATTGCCCGCTCAGCTCGCTGAGTTGGCGGATGGCTATCGAGAGATGGAAGAGCGCGGATACATCCTTGACCACTTGCACATGGAGCGCACGCTTCAGGAAAAGCGGGAAAAAATGGAGCGATGTCTGGCCATGATCCATGAGCTACGCATCGAAGAAGCGAAGCAGATTGCCGCTGAGCTGAAAGAAGAGATCGACGCGCTCTACGATTTGCTCGAAAACGAAGTGCTCGCGCATCAATATGTGCAAACGGAAATGCCGCGCATTGGCAGCATGCTTCAGGAGCTCGCCACCGAGGCGAAGGAAACCGAGGCCGAGGCGCTGTTCGTCCAGCAAAGCTACCATTTGGCGCCAAGCGACCTCGAAAAATACCGGAGCATCGAAAAGCAGCTGCACCAGTTGCAAAAGCGGTTTTTTCTCATTCAAGACCGCGTTGCTGAGGCGAAAACAGCGTATTCGCTCCTGAAAGAGGAGCTTGAGCAGCTTGTGTCCCAAATCGAGCTCATGAAGGAAGAGCATGAACAGTTTCGAACGATGCTGCAGACGCTGCGCAAAGACGAATTGATCGCCCGCGAAAAGCTTGAGGCTATGCGAAAAACATTGGCCGAGGCGCTCCGCCTTGTGCAAAAAAGCCGGCTGCCGGGACTGCCTGAGCCGTATTCGCTCGAACTGGCGGAAGCGAGACGCAGCTTGCAGGCCGTCGCCGCGCGCCTGGAGGAAAAGCCGCTTGACATGCCGGCAGTCGATCAGGCGCTGGAGGAAGCGAAAGCGGCTGTGGAACGGCTGTATGAGCGGACGGTGGAAATGATTGAACAGGCGACGCTGGCGGAGCGGACGATTCAATACGGCAACCGCTACCGCCGCCGCTATCCAGCGGTCCGCCAAAGGCTGGAAGAAGCCGAATGTTTATTTCGCCATTATGATTATGAGGAGGCGCTCCGGCAGGCGGTGGCGGCCGTTGAAGAAGTCGAGCCGGGCGCGTTTGACCGTGTGCAGAAACTATGGCAGGAGGATCACAGCCGGGAGCAGTGATCAACCACCCGATAAATGTCGGCTTTCAGCGATATTTATCGGGTTTTTGGTGAATAATGTAAATGATTGTATGTTTTCGTTGCCGATTGGCGCTCATTTTGTTTATCATCTCCAATGGAGAAGCCCCCCTTCCTAGCGTGAGCGTAAGTGGGACTGAAACGGTTTCTCCCATCACGGATGTTCCTCTTGCACGAAAAGAACAGATGGTATAGAATAACGCGATAGGAACGTGTGTTCCTTTTTGCTGGAGGGAAGGTCATGCATAAAGCCGATCGACTTCGGTTTGGGAGAGCGTTCAAGTATATTCTGCTAAGGACAAGCGGAGGATGGAAGCGATGATTTATCTTGACAACAGCGCGACGACCAAACCATTTCCCGAAGTGGTCGATTCGTTCGTCGCCGTCGCCACGAACTATTTTGCCAATCCGTCGTCGCTCCATGGGTTGGGCATGAAAGCGGAGCGGCTCTTGGCGCAGGCGCGCGAACAAATCGCCGCCATGTTGCGCGTCAAGCCGAACGAAATCGTTTTTACCTCCGGCGGAACGGAGGCGAACAATTTCGCCATCAAAGGAGTCGCCTGGCAATATCAGCGGCGCGGCCGCCATATCATTACGACGAAAATCGAGCATCCGTCTGTCGCTGAACCGTGCCGCCAGCTCGAGGAGCTTGGTTTTGAGGTGACGTACTTGCCGGTCGACCGCGAAGGAAGGGTGTCGGTTGAGCAAGTGGAACGCGCGCTGCGCGACGATACGATTCTCGTGTCAGTGATGCACGTCAATAACGAAGTTGGCACGGTGCAGCCGATCGAAGAAATCGGAGCGCTTTTAGCCCACTATCCGAAAACGTTGTTTCACGTCGATCGGGTGCAAGGCATCAGCAAAGTGCCGCTCGACTTGAAGCAAGCCGGCGTTGATTTATGCACGATATCAGCGCATAAATTTCACGGATTGCGCGGCGCCGGCTTGCTTTACGTCCGCGAAGGCGTCCGCCTAGCGCCGTTGATTGCCGGCGGCGGGCAGGAGCGGCAGCTTCGGTCCGGAACGGAAAATGTCGCCGCCATCGTCGCGATGGCGAAGGCGCTTCGCTTGGCGCTCGAGCGCTACGAGCGGGACATCGGCCGGCTTCAAGCATTGAAAGACGAGTGGCTTGAAGCGCTTGCGGCGATTCCAGACATCGAGATCAACACGCCGCGTGATGGCGCCGCCCCCCACATCATCAATTTTTCGCTAAAAAGCGGCATCAAGCCGGAAGTGTTTGTTCACGAGCTGGAGAAAAGCGGAATCTATGTCTCCACGACGTCGGCCTGTTCGTCGAAAAAGAAGGCGCCGAGCAAGACGCTTTTGGCCATGGGGCTCGGCGAGGGCCGCGCCGAGCGCGGCATTCGCATCAGCTTGTCGTTTGACAACAGCCGGGAAGAAATCGCGCCCGCAGTGGCAGCGATCAAACAGGCGATCAAAACGTTAAGCGAGGTAACGGAATAAGATGATGAACTATGACCGCATTTTGATCCGCTACGGGGAAATGACGACGAAAGGAAAAAACCGGAACATCTTCGTCCGGCGTCTTAAAAACAACATTGCCCGCAAACTGCAGGCGTTCGAGCGGATTCAGATTGAATATATGCGCGACCGAATGTACATTTTATTAAACGGCGAGCCGCATGAACCGATCATCGAAAAGCTGAAAACCGTTTTTGGCATTCATTCGTTCAGCCTGGCGATGAAGTGTGAAAACGATCTTGACGCCATTAAGAAAACAGCGCTCGCCGCCGTCCGCCAGCTTCCATACCAAGGAAAAACGTTTAAAGTGAGCGCCCGCCGCGTCGACAAGCAGTTTCCGTATCGAAGCGACGAACTGAACTACGAGGTGGGGGCGCACATTTTGCGGCATACGGACGGACTGACGGTCAACGTGCGCGAGCCGGATCTTGATGTGCGCATTGAAGTGCGCCAAGACGGGACGTATATCACGTGCCGCGACATTTTCGGCGCCGGCGGCCTGCCGGTCGGGACGAGCGGCAAGGCGATGCTCATGCTCTCCGGCGGCATCGACAGCCCGGTTGCGGGTTATTTGGCGATGAAGCGCGGTTTGGAAATTGAAGCCGTTCACTTTTTCAGCCCCCCGTTTACAAGCGAACGGGCGAAGCAAAAAGTGATTGACCTTGTGCGCAAACTGACGACATACGGCGGGAGAATCAAGCTTCACATCGTGCCGTTTACGGAAGTGCAACAAGCCATTTATCAAGGCGTTCCAAACGAGTACTCGTTGATTTCGACTCGGCGGGCGATGCTGAAGATCACCGACGAGCTGCGCCGCCGCCAGCGGGCGTTGGCGATTGTTACGGGCGAAAGCCTCGGCCAAGTCGCAAGCCAGACGCTAGAAAGCATGTACGTGATCAATGAGGTGACCAACACCCCAATTTTGCGCCCGCTTGTTTCCATGGATAAGATGGAAATTATCGAGATTGCTAAACGAATCGATACTCACGATATTTCCATTCTTCCTTATGAAGACTGTTGCACCATTTTTACGCCAAGAGCGCCGAAAA
Organism: Geobacillus sp. BMUD; assembly: GCF_013096845.1. NCBI lineage: Bacteria > Bacillati > Bacillota > Bacilli > Caryophanales > Anoxybacillaceae > Geobacillus > Geobacillus sp. BMUD. Next base: position 339,916 of record NZ_SDLA01000002.1, on the reverse strand, counting down.
CGAAGCCGAAAAAAGAAAAAGTGCTCCATTATGAGAGCCAGCTCGATCTCGCTCCGCTTCTCGAGAAGGCGGTCAATGACACGGAGACGCTGGTCATTGACGAAGAAAACGGACGGGCGGACGAGTTTGCCGAGTTGTTTTGAATCTCAAAATTTACCAAAAAGCATCTCTGCATATCGCCATCTGTTTTCACACATTCTATAGGTACAAGGAGGTGAAAACAGATGGCACGCAACAACAGCAATCAACTGCTCGTTCCAGGTGCGCAACAAGCGCTGGAGCAAATGAAATATGAGATCGCTCAAGAATTTGGCGTGAACTTAGGCGCTGACACGACTTCGCGCGCCAACGGTTCGGTTGGCGGCGAGATCACGAAACGTCTTGTCTCCATGGCGCAGCAACAATTGGGCGGCGCACGCCAATTCTAATTTCATACCGATGGCTTGCGCGGCGGGGGCATCCCCCGCCGCTTTCGTATGGGAAAAATGGTATTCAAAATAGAACGACTATTTTGTATAATAGAGATGCCGACCGCGGCGAAACAAGATAGAGGGGGAGAGGAAAGATGAGGCGGGAAGATTTGATTGCTCCCGAGCGCTACAATTTGACATCGGAAATGGAACGGCATGCGACGGCTCACCCGGATCGGATCGCATTGAAATGGGAGAGCGAGCAAGGAGAAACGAAAGAGATTACATACGGCCGTCTGATGGCGCGCGCCAACCAAATTGGAAACGCTTTCTTATCGCACGGTCTCGAAAAAGGCGATAAAGTGCTCGTCATGATGCCGCGCCTCATTGAAACATACGAAGTATATATAGGGGCGCTCAAAGCCGGGCTTGTCGTCATCCCAAGCTCGGAGATGCTGCGGACGAAAGACTTGCAATATCGGCTCGTCCATAGCGAAGCGAAAGCGGTCGTCGCGTATGCGCCGTATACGGACGAATTTGCGCCGATTGACGGCATCGACCGTTTGACGAAGTTCGTCATCGGAGAACCCCGGGACGGATGGATTCCGCTTGAAGACGCCATGGCGGGCGAGAGCGCAACGCTTGAGGCGGCGGACACCTCGCGCGACGATATGGCGTTTTTGTCGTACACGTCCGGCACAACCGGCAATCCGAAAGGAGTCGTCCATTGCCATGGCTGGGCATACGCCCATTTGCGCACCGCCGCGAAAAACTGGCTGTGCATTGAAGAGGGCGACCTTGTGTGGGCGACAGCCGGACCGGGATGGCAAAAATGGATTTGGAGTCCGTTTTTATCGGTGCTCGGCTCGGGGGCGACCGGTTTCGTCTACTACGGCCGCTTTGAGCCGGAAAAATATTTACAGCTATTAGAAAAATACAACATCAATGTGCTGTGCTGCACGCCGACGGAGTATCGTTTGATGGCGAAAGTGCCGGACATCGGCCGTTATAACCTATCCCATTTGCACAGCGCCGTGTCCGCCGGTGAGCCGCTCAACCGCGAAGTGATCGACACGTTCGCCAAGCATTTCGGCGTCGAAGTGCGCGACGGCTACGGGCAGACGGAGAACACGCTGCTTGTCGGCGTCATGAAAGGAATGCCCATCAAGCCGGGTTCGATGGGAAAACCGACGCCGGGCAACCGCGTCGAAATTATCGATGAAAACGGCGAGCCGTGCCCGCCCGGACAAGTCGGCGACATCGCCGTTCATATCGAAACGCCGGCGCTGTTTAAGTATTATTACAAAGATCCAGAGCGGACGGCGATGCAGTTCCGCGGCGACTACTACATCACGGGGGACAAAGCGCGCAAAGACGAGGACGGCTATTTCTGGTTTGAAGGCCGCGGGGATGACATCATCATCAGCGCCGGCTATACGATCGGCCCGTTTGAAGTGGAAGACGCGCTTGTCAAGCATCCAGCCGTCAAAGAGTGCGCCGTCGTCGCCAGTCCGGATGAAGTGCGCGGCCATGTGGTGAAAGCGTTCGTCGTGCTGCGCGACGGGATCGACAAAGACGATCCATCTTTGATTCCAGCCCTGCAAGAACATGTGAAACAGTTGACGGCGCCGTATAAATACCCGCGCAAAATCGAGTTTGTCGATGATTTGCCGAAAACGGCGTCTGGAAAAATTCGCCGCGTCGAGCTGCGCGAGCGGGAAGCCCGCTTTGCCGGCCGGTCGTCGTAAGCGGAAAGAGCCGGTTGAGCTGGCCGCTGCCGGAAGCAGAGCGATGTCCGCGCAGCGAAAAATGCCGCTCTGTGAGTCGTTTGGCAATCAAAAAGGGTGTTCTGCCTCAGCAGAGCACCCTTTTTTCAAGCGTCTTACAAAAAGACGCGTTTTACTTTATCCCAGAACGAATTGTCTTTTAGGCGCACCGTTTTGACCACCCGGTCGCTCAAGCGGATGTCAATCCGTTCAATATGCTGGATGCTGAGCGCTTCATTGTCGAGGCCGATGATCGGGAAATGGCTGGTTTCCTCTGACATTTTCAGCGTCAACGTCCGCGAGCCGCTCAAAATGAACGGCGAACCGAGCGTCCGATAGCGGTTGCTGTTGAGCGAGGCGAGCTCGCTCACTTGAAAGCACGGCAGGAGCGGATCGACGACCGCCCCGTGCACCGATTTATTGTAGCCGGTGCTGCCGGTTGGCGTCGACACGATGATGCCGTCGCCGCGGAACGTCTCGAAATGCAAGTCATCGATGAAGACGTCGATCGCCATCGTTTTAATGATTTGCGAACGGATCGAACATTCGTTTAAGCAGAAAAACGAAGCCGCACCGTCGATTGTCACTTCGATGATCGGGTAGCGCCGCACCTCGAGCTTCCAATTTTTCGCCGCTTCCACCATATGATCGATGTCGTCAATATGGAAATCGCAGTAAAATCCACGCGCCGGCAAGACGGACACGCCGACGTACAAACGGTCGGGAAGAAATCCCGTCTGCCGCACCGCCTGCAAAAACGCGCCGTCATCCCCGATGCTGACGATGATGTTCGCTTCCCGATAGTCGTCGACGACCACAAACGGCCCGCGCTCCGCCAGTTTCACAAGCGGCTTGACCCGCTCGACAAGCTCGTCGTCGCGCTTATAAAAAAAATAAAGACGGTTGCGTTCCATATCCATGTTTTGCCCTCCTGCTGGCATGATTCCGTGTTTCCGTGTACAATAAATATTGTACCACATTTTCCATCCATTCTAAAAATATGGGAACTGATTCAGGGGGAGAACGATGAATCGAAAACGATGGACGGCGTTGGCCATCGCCGCGGCCTTGTTTGTGATCTCGGTGCTCGTTCAAGCGGTCGGCGCTCTCTTGTCTGACAAGGCCGGCGGCTGGTCGGAAAGCTGGCTGGCGCTCATTGAGGCGCCGTTTACGGAAGAAGTGGTGGAAGACGGCGATCCACTGAAAAAAATCGCCGTGCTGGAAGTGAACGGCGTCATTCAAGAGGCGGGGGAAGCCGAGTCGCTTCTTTCCTCATCGACGTACAACCACCAGACGTTTTTGCAAATGATCCAACAGGCGAAAGAAGATTCAGACGTCAAAGCGATCATCTTGCGCATCAATTCGCCGGGCGGCGGGGTCGCGGAAAGCGCGGAAATTTACGATCAGCTGATGAAACTGAAAAAGAAAACCCATAAGCCGGTGTACGTATCGATGGGAGCGATGGCGGCTTCCGGCGGCTACTACATCGCGACAGCCGGCGATAAAATTTTCGCCAGCCCGGAGACGATCACCGGCTCCATCGGCGTCATCATGCAAAGCGTCAACTATGAAGGGCTGGCAAAGAAGTACGGCGTGGAGCTTGTCACGATCAAAAGCGGGCCGTACAAAGACATCATGAATCCGGCGCGCAAAATGACCGAGGCGGAGCGCGATCTTTTGCAGCGCCTGATCAACCAGTCGTATGAAGCGTTTGTTGATGTGGTAGCCAAAGGGAGAAAGCTGCCGGAAGACACGGTGCGCAAGCTGGCGGACGGCCGCATTTATGATGGCCGCCAGGCGAAGGCGCTCCGCCTTGTCGACGAGTTCGGCTACTTGGATGACGCCATCGCTGCGCTCAAAAAAGAGCATCATTTAACCGGCGCCCAAGTCGTAAAATACGTAAACGATGCGCCGTGGAGTTCGCTGTTGGAAATGGCGTCGAACCGGATGAAGCCGGACAGCGAGGCGGCGGGGCTGATCCGCCTGCTGTCGCGTCCCTCCTCGCCGCGGCTCATGTATTTATACGCTGAGTAAAGGAAGTGGGAACATGACAGACATGCAAGCGACGGCGCCGCCGATGGACCCTCTTCCGCCGGCGGAACGCCCCCTCTGCTACGGCGGCTTTTGGCTCCGCTTTTGGGCGTATTGGCTCGATGTCATCGTCGTCTCGAGCCTCAACCGGCTTGTCGTCTGGCCGCTTTTCCGCCTGTTCGATTGGCCGCTTACGCGGGACGGTTTGTTCGCGCCGGCGGCGGTTGCGGCAGCGGTCGTCTTTTACGCCTATTTCGTGTTGATGACAAAATGGTTCGGACAGACGCTTGGCAAAATGGTGTTCGGCCTGAAAGTGGCCGATGAACGCGGCGAGCCTTTGACATGGCTTACTGTGCTGTTCCGCGAAGTCATCGGCAAGTTCATTTCCAAGACGTTGTTTTTTATCGGCTTTTTGTTCGTAGCTTTTTCCGAAAAGAAAAAAGGAATGCACGATCAGTTTGCCGATACGATCGTCATCCGCGAGTGATCCGCCCGCCTCGACGGGAAGAAGTTGTATAAGATGGCCACCTGCCGAAACGGCAGGTTTATTTTTTTTTCAGATGGCGACAATGGATGATGAAAGGGAGGACGGACATTGAAAGCAGTCATCGCGGTCATCGCAACGGTTGTTCTTTTGCTTCTTCTCGTCGCTTGGATGAAAGTATCGGTGACGATTGTGTTTCGGCATAGGCAAGATGATGACGAAGCCAAAATTGTCGTGCGCACGCTCTTTGGCCTCCTCCGCTACACGGTTCGCATCCCGTTGATCAAGGTGGATATGGACCCGGATGCGCCGGGGGTGGCGTTTCTCCATAAAAAAGGAATGGGGGGGACGCGCGGAAAAGAGGAAAAGAGAGGAACAGTGACGCCGCAAAAAATCGCCGACCTGTTTCGGCAGCTGAAACGGTTTCTCGAGCAAGTCGTCGACTTGCATGAAATTATGAAACAATTTTACCGCCACGTGACGATTACGAAATGGGAATGGAAAACGAGAATCGGCACCGGCGACGCCGCGTTAACCGGCTTGCTTGTGGGGCTTGGCTGGTCATTGAAATACATGATCATCGGCGCCGCCAGCCGCTGCATGAACATGAAAACGACCCCCGCTGTCGCCGTCATGCCGGCATATGACCGGACTGCCTCGGAAACAATGTTTTTATGTATGATTCACTTTCGAATCGGGCATGCTATGGTAGCAGGATGGCGAGTGATCAAACATTGGCGCGGACGGCAGCCGCCAAAGCGGAATCCATTGGCGGCCAAGCAGGCAAATGAAGGCTACTAGGAGGAATGAGCATGACGAACCATCCGATTCAAGGGCTGATGACAACAGCGATGGAAAACTTAAAACAAATGATTGACGTCAATACGATTATCGGTGACCCGGTCGAGACGCCGGATGGCAGCGTCATTTTAACTGTCTCGAAAGTCGGGTTTGGCTTTGCCGCTGGCGGCAGCGAGTTTATGCTTGACGGCCAACAAAATGGCCATCAAGGAACACAAGCCGGCGGAAACGGGCAGGCTCAAGGGAACGGACATCCGTTTGGCGGCGGCAGCGGCGGCGGCGTGTCGATTACGCCGATTGCGTTTCTCGTCGTCAACTCGTCTGGGGTGAAGCTGCTCCATCTGGACGAAAGCACGCACTTATACGAAAAAATTCTCGATGTCGCTCCGCAGGCGTTCGAGAAGATTCAGGCGATGCTGAAGAAAAACAAGAAAGACGGTGTCGCACACGAAAGAGCGAACGACTTTGACATTTAGCCGGACCGCTGGCGTCCGGCGTTTTTCCGTTTGGCGGCGCAACCGGACAAAATCGTTGAAAAATTCCGTTCCACGTTTTAGTATGGAAGTAGTACATATTTTTCTAAAGGGGGAGAGAGCCCATGGCCCATGTGACGTTTAAAGGGCAGCCGGTGACGCTTGTCGGCAACGAAGTGAAAGTCGGCGACAAAGCGCCGGATTTCACCGTGCTTGATCAAAACTTGCAGGAAGTGACGCTCGCGGATACGAAAGGGCACGTCCGTCTGATCAGCGTCGTTCCGTCGCTCGATACCGGGGTTTGCGATGCGCAGACGCGCCGATTCAATGAAGAAGCGGCGAAGCTGGACAACGTGAAAGTGTTGACGATCAGCGTCGATTTGCCGTTTGCGCAAAAGCGGTGGTGCGGCGCCGCCGGCATTGAGAACGTGCAAGTGTTGTCCGACCATCGCGATGTCTCGTTCGGACAGGCATACGGCGTCTTGATCAAGGAGCTGCGCCTGCTTGCCCGCGCCGTGTTTGTCATCGACAGCAATGACACGGTGACGTATGTTGAATACGTGCCGGAAGTGACGAACCACCCGAACTACGAAGCGGCGATTGAAGCGGCGAAAGCGGCGAAATAACGATGAGCGGCGGACATCCGCCTGCATAGGTTGCTCGCTTTGATCACAGCGGCCCCGACTCGTTCGGGGCCTTTTCTCGTTTCTATCGGCGCCTTTCTTGCGGCGTGAGACGGACGGTCGTACAATATACAGAAGGGACGTTGGCAGAAAGGTGGGGACGTATAGATGATGACGCCAGTCGAACGGTTGTTCACCGTATTCGACGAGACGGCCCAGATTTTGCAAGAAGAATTGCAATGCACGTATTTGGAAGCCGTTGCGGAGACGGGGGAAAATTTGTTTCACGGCGACGTGTTGCAAGACGAAGTGAGTGAGCTGAACGCGAAACGGTTGAAAAAGCAGTATCGCGAACTGATGCTGGAACGGTTTCAAAACGAAGACATCCGCAAAGCGTTCCAGTTGGCGGTGCTAAAAGGGATGCGAAAGCATGTCCAGCCGCATCATCAAATGACCCCGGATGCGGTCAGCTTGTTTTTGGCCCATTTAGTCCGCGAGTTTACGCGATCGCATTTGGCGGTGACGGTCCTCGACCCGGCCGTCGGCACGGCGAATTTATTGACGGCGGTGTTAAACGGCCTTCGGGGCAAACAGGCGGCCAGCTACGGCAGCGATGTCGACGACCTGCTCATCAAATTGGCCTATGTCAACGCGAACTTGCAAAAGCATCCGGTGCAACTGTTTAACCAAGACAGTCTAAGGCCGCTGTTTGTCGAGCCGGTTGATGTTGTCGTCTGCGATCTGCCGGTCGGCTATTACCCGGATGACGACAATGCCGCCCGCTTCGCCTTAAAAGCAAACGAAGGAAAGTCGTACGCCCACCATTTGTTCATCGAGCAAAGCTTGCGCTATACGAAAGAGGGGGGCTACTTGTTTTTCCTCATCCCGAATACGTTGTTCTCGAGCCCGCAGGCGGGGCAGCTGAACGAATTTTTAAAAGAGGCGGCCATCGTCCAAGGAGTCTTGCAGCTGCCGCTGTCGATGTTTAAAAACGATCAGGCGGCCAAAAGCGTGTTTATTTTGCAAAAGAAAGGGCCGAACGTCAAAAAGCCAAAACACGTGCTGCTTGTCGATTTGCCTAGATTTTCCAACAAATCAGCGATGCAGGCGATGATGGCAAAAATCGACGCCTGGATCACCGCGGAAAAAGAACAGTGACAAGAGGGTGTCCCCAATGGCAACGGGACACCCTTTTTGATCACTGACCCGTCAAGCCCATTCGCCAAACGGGAAGTTGCCTCTTCCTCCCTCCTTGCGCTCACGCGTGGAAGAGGGGTTTCTCGATGATCAAGGCCGCTCTTTCACCGCCCTTTTTGATCAGCGTCGTTTTCATTTTTCGCAACATAAAAACTTTTTCTTGCAACCGGTTGCGAAACAAAGCCGCGCTTGAAACGGGAAAACGGGAGGCATACAATGAAAAAGGCATAGTGAAACGGCGCTCAATCGCGCACACTAACGGTAAGCGTGATCGGATTTTGGCAAAAAAGGAGCTGTGTTTTCGATGGCGAAAGTGCTAGCCATTAATGCAGGAAGTTCCTCGTTGAAGTTTCAGCTGTTTGAGATGCCGGCGGAAACGGTGTTGACCAAAGGGGTTGTCGAACGGATTGGCTTTGACGACGCGATTTTCACCATCGTCGTGAACGGCGAAAAACATCAAGAAGTGACGGCGATTCCGGATCATGCCGCGGCGGTGAAAATGCTGCTTGATAAACTCATTCGCTACGGCATCATCCGTTCGTTTGACGAGATCGACGGCATCGGGCACCGCGTCGTCCACGGCGGCGAAAAGTTCAGCGATTCGGTGCTCATCACCGAGGATGTTATCAAGCAAATTGAAGAAGTGTCCGAGCTCGCTCCGCTCCATAACCCGGCCAACCTCGTCGGCATTCGGGCGTTTCAGGAAGTGCTGCCAAACGTGCCGGCGGTGGCGGTGTTTGATACGGCGTTTCACCAAACGATGCCGGAACAGTCGTTTTTATACAGCTTGCCGTATGAGTATTACACGAAATTCGGCATTCGCAAATACGGCTTCCACGGCACGTCGCACAAATACGTCACCCAGCGGGCGGCGGAGCTTCTCGGCCGGCCGATCGAACAGCTGCGCCTCATCTCGTGCCATTTAGGCAACGGGGCGAGCATCGCGGCGGTTGAGGGCGGCAAGTCGATCGACACGTCCATGGGCTTTACGCCATTAGCCGGCGTGGCGATGGGGACGCGCTCCGGCAACATCGACCCGGCGCTCATCCCGTACATTATGGAAAAAACGGGAATGACCGCCGATGAAGTGATTGAGGTGCTGAACAAAAAGAGCGGCATGCTCGGCCTGTCCGGCATCTCGAGCGATTTGCGCGACTTGGAAAAAGCGGCCGCCGAAGGAAATGCGCGCGCGGAACTCGCGCTTGAAGTGTTTGCGAACCGGATTCATAAATACATCGGCTCGTATGCGGCGCGCATGTGCGGGGTCGATGCCATCATCTTCACCGCCGGCATCGGCGAAAACAGCGAAGTCGTGCGGGCGAAAGTCTTGCGCGGCCTCGAGTTTATGGGAGTTTACTGGGATCCGATCCTCAACAAAGTGCGCGGCAAGGAAGCGTTCATCAGCTATCCTCATTCGCCGGTCAAAGTGCTCGTCATCCCGACCAATGAAGAGTTGATGATCGCCCGCGATGTGATGCGGTTGGCGAATTTGTAAACAAAGAGCCAAGGAGTTTCATAAATCAACAAACAAAAGGCTGTTCACAAAAGATCGTATTTTGACCTTTTGGAACAGCCTTTTCATTATTGAGCAAGCTGAACAGAAAACATGTGGAAAAGGAACAGCCGCTAGGTTGGCAAAGCAAATCCTTTTTCTAAATATCCCAATGCTTCGTCGATTACCTTCATATAGTCCGTTTCATGATGCTGGACACAATAAAATTGCATTGATAATACTGCTCCCATTAATGCTCCAGTAAGAGTGAGCACAAAAATGTCATCATGCTTGCGGCTCATACGTTCGGCTAACAGTCGAGAAATCATTTCCGCGGTTGCGGTGACTTGATGAAATGCCGCTGCCCGCAGTTCCCGCACTGTCAAAGCAAGTTCGATGCGCTCGCGAATGGCAGAACGCTCAGCTTCAGACAGACTGTTAAACACTTCTTTCAGCGCCAGACGAAACGCTTGAATCGGATGAAGGTGATGTGGTTGTTTCCGGAATGCATCTATGATCAGCGGATCATAATCGTCGTCTAACACAACCGATTCTTTTGTTGGAAAATAACGAAAAAAGGTGCTGGGCGAGATTTCGGCCGCATTCGCGATTTGCTCGACTGTTGTTGCATGGTAGCCTTGCTCGCGAAAGAGGCGCAAGGCGCTTTGTTGAATGAGTGCTCTTGTCTTCGCTTTTTTTCGCTCTCTTAGCCCTGATTGAGGTTGCTCCTGTGAAGACATCATTTCACCTCCGCCCCATAGATTGTCTGAGGAAAATAAGAGATATTGTCTTTATCTATAGTGTACAGCTTTTTCATCAGGGGCACAAATCCGTCATTTAATGGACTGACATTCTTTGTTTTGATTTGCTAGAGAATTGGTTAGGCAAAAAGGCGAACGACAAAATTGCGCCCAATATCGCGATTCCGCAACACGTCCATAGCATGGCCTCCATTCCATGAACAAAAGCTTTGCGCACAGAAGAGAGTAGTTGCATCGATTGGATTTGATGTGCTGCTTCCACCCCTGTTGATACGCTTTGTTTCACTATATGTTTAAGCTGACTCGGCAACTGGATTGCTTCTATACGACTGCGATACTGTGAATTTACAATCGTGCCTAAAACGGCTACTCCAATCGACCCTCCGGCTTGCCGCAATGCCATAATGAGTGCTGAACCAACACCGCTTCGTTCCGCCGACAGTTCTCCTAAAGCTGCATCCATGGCAGTGGGAAGCGCTAATCCTAAGCCGATCCCCACTATCGTGATCCAAAGAGCGATAAATTTGTATGGATGGTCGATCTGCGTCGTTCCGCCGATGCCTAACCCGATGGCAAGAAAGACAAAACCGATGAAGGCATTGCTTTTGGGTCCGATTTTTTCCAAGAGGAAATCGGCCGACTTGGCTCCGACGATCAGCCCTCCAATGAGAGGGAGCAAACGCAAACCTGTTTCCAGTGTATCGTTGCCTTCTACTGATTGGAAATATTGGGGCAACGTGAATAAGAGACCGAACAGCGCATATGTGGCCAATGTGGCTAATATCGCCCCGAAAGTAAAGCTGCGGGAACGAAAAAGGGACAGATCAACAAGTGGATGTTTGACCTTTTTCTCCAATATGGCAAACACAGACAGCATGAAGCATCCAATGGCCAGAAAGAGAATGACTTCATTATGGCTCCATCCTTTTTCTCCAGCTTTAATGGCTCCATACGTGATCGATACAAGACCGGTGCTTGATGTCAAGACTCCGAGCCAGTCGAGTTTAGAATGATGAGGGCTGCGCGACTCCGGCATGAGCCAAGAGACCGCTGCAAGCGCGACAACAACAAAGGGAAGATTCAATAAGAAGACCGATCCCCATTGGTAATGTTCAAGCAACCATCCACCGACAATGGGGCCAAGCGGAATCCCCAACATATTCGCTGTCGCCCAAATCATCATTGCCTTCGTGCGCTCCCGTTCGGAAAACAGCACAGGAAGAATGGAGATCGATAATGGGATCAGAAAAGCGGCTCCTAATCCAAGAAATGCCCTCATCCAGATCAATATTTCCGGAGAATTGGAATAAGCGCAGCCTATAGAAGCCAATCCAAATAAACATAAGGCAAATAACAGCAGCCTTTTCCGACCGAAACGGTCACCTAGCATGCCGGCTGGAAGAAGGAAGGCGGCCATGGCCAAATTGTACGAATCTACAAACCATTGAAGATCGCTTGTTGACGCATGGAGTTCTGTGGCTAAAGTTGACAACGCTACATTCAAAATCGTGATATCTAGCCCTACTGCAATCAAACCTAGTGATAATGAACCAAGAATCCACCATCTTTTCATATTGGTGTTTTGCATGTATAATCCCTCTCTTTCTGTAATGATATTATATTTCATTTGGAATTTTATATAAAATGAATGTAAATGTCAATTTATATTTTATATCTTTTTTTTGGAGGTAGAATTCAGTGCCTTCCATGGAAGTCAGGCCACCATTGAAAAACAGTTTATCTTCAATCAAGAAAACTAGCCCTGGAGGTGGTCGAAGCTCGAAAGGAGAGGGGAAAAGAACCAACATGCTTGCAGCATACTTTAGATCTGCCCTCATTGTTTTGCCTAAGAACCGAAAGTATGGCGCAACCATAATCTGAACCTGGCCAAGCTCGCCGAATTGTGTGGCAACGGTTAGCAGGATGAATGATGTGAGGGATATTTCATATGTGCAGCAACATCGATTTTTCGCTTCTGGAGAGGGGGGGCCGGCGGCTATCCCGGTATCTTGGCTGGTTTGTTTCCCCCTCAAAATTCGGAATGGTGCATCGTTTTGTTTTGACTTATGGTGGAAGGGGAGAAAGGTATGGAAGGAGGGAATGGACGTGCCTATTTTTCGTGATGATGTCCATTTTTATCGGGTCATCGGTGAATTCATGAATATTGCGACTCGTGAACGAACATGGGAAGAGCTGCGCGCATGGTGGGGGCATCATCCCGCCTATTATGAACAAGGGAACGAATTGGAGCAAATCAATCGCATCGGCGAGCAAATCCGCCGTTCCCGCGCCGCGTTCGTCTTTTATTTGACCGATCCGGAGGCGGTCATCAGCATCGATGCGAGGCGGCCAAAGCCCGGCGAACATTACGAAGTGCTGTTCGGCCGGGTTCTTGATCAGCCTGATGTCGCCATTGTGACAACCGGGGATGTCGCCCACCAATTTTGGGGCGGCAACATCAACGTTCCATTGGCGCTCATGACCGGAAAAATGAAGGCAAAAGGATCGAAAGCGAAGGCGCTCCAGCTGTTGCCGCGCATCGTGCCGGCGTTTCCACTTTATCGGCGCTATTTGGAACTGATTGGTGAGCGCGCGCTTCTCCATGCTTTAAAAGCATAAAAACATCGGGGAGCGCCGCGCAGGAGGAAAGAAAGTTCCGACGATTTTCGGGATAGGACGTGAAACGGAAAGGCGATATAGTAAAAGTACAAAACGATATTTCAGATAGTTCTAAATTTTAAGGAGGTCATGAAGATGACGACGGTAAGAGACATTTTCCAACTGATCGATTCGCAATTGAGAGAAGACCCATCCCGCGCTGACGGGATTGTCGCGGTGTACCAGTTTAACTTAAGCGGGTCTGATGCGGGGGTGTACCAAGTCGTCCTTCGTCCAGATGCGGGATTTGTCATTGAAGGAGAGCAAGAAACACCGGATTGCACGCTCAGCATGGACAGCGACGATTTTAAAAAAATGGTCGACGGCGAGCTCAACGGAACGGAAGCGTTTATGAGCGGGCGGCTTCGCATTGATGGGGATATGGGGCTGGCGCTGCGTCTTCAAGAAGTGCTGTCCGCCTATAACAGCGCCAATCAAAACCAATAAGCACACCAAGAAAAACGGCCAGCATGTTGTTCCGTGCATTGACAACAGCACCGACCGTCAGAAGGAAGGAGACAAAAGGCAGCGGGCTTGGCCTTTTTCGCAGGCCCGCCCAATTTGGTTAAAGGAGACGGGGGAATGGATTTACGAACGGTTTGGACGAAAAGTATCGAGCAGTTCGGTCCTTATCCGGCACTGATTTTTGAGGGAAATGAATATACGAACGTGGACTGCGATGCCCGTTCGTCCCAGCTGGCTCATGTGTTGATTGAACTTGGGGTCAAGCCGGGCGACCGCGTCGTCGTGACGATGCCAAACAGCCCGGAAGTGGTCGTCGCTTTCAGCGGCGTCTTGAAGGCAGGAGCCGTTGTCGTGCCGGTGCTGCCGCTGTTGCAGACGCAGGAACTCCATTACATTTTTCAAGATTGCGAACCGAAAGTCGTGCTGACAGCGGAAATGCTGTGGACGAAGGTGAAAGACGCGGCGAACGGATTGCCGGCGTCTCCGATGATATTTACGCTGGATGATCTTGATTCCCCGCGCTCTTTACGGACAAGAGTGGAACAAGCTCCTGCCAGCATGCCGCTGGCGGCAGTCACCGAAAACGCTCCTGCCGCCTTGCTTTACACATCAGGAACGACCGGTCAACCGAAAGGGGTCGTGCTGACGCATCGCAACTTGTATGCCAACGCGGAAGCAGCGGCCGAGATGGCGAAGCGGCTGCCGACCGAATATGATCGCGTCGGTCTTGGCGTGCTGCCGATCTCCCATGCGTTCGGCTTCACGATGATGAATGTCGCGCTGTTGTTGGGCGACAAGATCGTCCTCCTGCCGTATTTCGAGCCGAAAAAAGTGCTGGAGACGATCGAACGGTATCGGGTGACGCATACGGCAATGGTGCCGGCGATGTTCCATGCGTTGTGCTATTGCCCCGAGGCGGACCGCTATGACACGTCCAGTTTGGTCGCGTGCGTGTCCGGGTCGGCGTCATTGCCGCGCTCATTGGCGGAGCAGTTTCAGCGCAAATTCGGCTGCTTGATTTTGGAAGGATACGGACTGTCCGAGGCGGCGCCGATTGTGACGGCGACCGATCCGACGAAGCCGATCAAGCCGGGGTCGGTCGGGCTTCCGCTGCCTGGCGTGCAAGTGGCAGTCGTCGATGAACACGGCAACCGCCTGCCGCCAAACGAAGTCGGAGAACTGATTGTTTCCGGCCCGAATATTTTCCAAGGCTACTACCGAAAAGACGAAGAGACGCGCCAAGCGCTGCGCGACGGCTGGCTATATACCGGCGATATGGCGCGCATCGATGAAGACGGGTACGTGTTTATCGTCGACCGGAAAAAAGATGTCATCATCCGCGGCGGATTCAACATTTACCCGCGCGATATCGAGGAACTACTCATGTCCCATCCGGATGTGCTGGAAGCCGGCGTCGTCGGTGTTCCTTCGCCGAAAATGGGCGAAGAAGTCGCCGCATATGTCGTCGTCCGACGTGGGTCCCAAGTGACGGAAGCGGAGCTGATCGAGTTTTGCCAAAAGCGGGTGGCGAAATACAAAAGCCCGCGTTTTTTGAAAAAGGTCGGCTACTTGCCGAAAAACATGATCGGCAAAATCGACAAAAAGAAGCTGCGTGAATGGGCCAGCGAGTTTATTTCCGCTGTTCAATCGTAATGGAAAAGGAGAGGGACAAGGTGATTTCGTTTCAACCGACTGAAGAAGAACAGGCGTTTTTTCAAGTCGCCCGCAGTCTTGCCGTCGAGAAGATCCGCCCGGCCGCAAGAGAGTGCGAGAAACGCCGGACTGTTTCGGCTGACTTGATTGCCCGAGTGAATGAGCTTGGCCTGTCAGCGTTCGAGCTTCCAGAATTGTGGGGAGGTCTGGAACTGCCGCTTCTGTCGCAAGCGATCATTTGGCAAGGGCTCAGCTATGGCGATTTAGGCGTCATTCAAGGGCTTCCCGGGGCTGGGGAGGCGTCTTCCCTCTTTCGTCTGTCTTCCGAGCACCGTGCATGGCATCGGTACCGGGAGATCGCAAAAGGAGGACAATGGCCGACTGTTGCCTGGGTCGACGAAGCGGAACAAAAGGAACCGTTGAAGCAACCCATTCGCGTGCGCCGGCGCGGCAGCGGGTACGTGGTGGACGGAGTGTCGTCTCCAGTCCGCCTGGCGTCGAAAGCCGACTGGGTGGTCATCGCCGCGAGGGATGAAGAAGAAACGGTTTTGCTCGCTTTGGATGAGCGAGTATGGGAGATCGAAGAAGGGGATATAAGGCTGGGGCTTCTTGCCTCCGGCATCGCTCGCCTTCGATTTGCGGAAGTGTACGCCGGTCCGGAACAACTCGTTGCCCGCGGCCCGGAGGCGGACGCATGGCTCAATCGGGTGCGCGCCCGAAATCAAGTCATCGAAGCGGCGAAGGAAGTCGGCTTGATGGAGGCGGCGCTTGATTACACCATTGAATACACCGCGGGGAGAAAGGCGTTCGGGCAAGAAATCGCCAAGTTTCAAGGCGTGTCGTTTACGATCGCGGAGATGGCGTTTGCCTGTCGCGGGGCGAAATGTCTTGTATGGCAAGCCGCTTCTGCGGTTGACCGAGGAGATGAACAGGCGGACGGATTTGCATGGCGTGCGCTGGCGTGCGCTCATCGTTCGCTGCGCTATGTCACCGACCAAGCGGTGCAAATGCTCGGCGGACACGGATACGTGCAAGAATATCCAGTCGAAAAATGGATGCGCGACGCCGAGGCGCAAGTGATGCTGTATGGCCGGGAGCGAGACTGGCTCATCCGCCGCGGCGAACAGCTGCTCAGCGAACGGAAAGAGAGGGTGGCGCCATGATTTCGTTTACCTTATCACCGCAGCAAAAACAAATGAAAGAGCTCGTCCATTGGTTCGCCAAACATGAAGTGCGTCCGATCGCACTGGAGGCGGACCGGCTGGGACGGGTGCCGGATGAGTGGCTTGAGAAAGTGAACAAAATGGGCATCCAGCTGAATGCATCCTCGTTCAGCGGGGGACGTGCACCGTCCGTCTCGGACAAGAAAAAGGAAAAAAAAGAGCGCGAAGGCAACCGCATCGCGGTGATCGCCGCCGAAGAGCTCGCGTGGGGCTGCCCAGCCGTCGCCTTGTCCCTTCCCGGACCTGGCCTTGGGGGACCGCCGGTTCAATCGAGCGGCACGCCCGAGCAAAAACAGCGGTTTTTGTCGATTTTCACGAAAGATGAACCGCGCTGGGGAGCCTATGCGTTGACCGAACCGGAAGCCGGGTCGGATGCGTCTGGCATCCGCACGACCGCGAGGAAAGTCGACGGCGGCTATGTATTAAACGGGCAAAAAATTTTCATCACGAACGGAGCCCGCGCTTCGTGGGTCGTCGTGTTCGCCACCATTGACCCGTCGCTCGGCCGCGCCGGGCACCGGGCCTTTGTCGTCGAAAAAGGAACGCCGGGATTTACGGCCACCCGCACGGTTCAGAAGATGGGCTTGCGCGCCAATGAAACGGCGGAACTCTTGTTTGAAGACTGTTTCGTCCCTGACGACAATTTGCTTGGCGGCGAAGAGCTGTACAGCGCCAACGCCAATCGTCCGTCCGGCTTTCAAGTGGCGATGAAGACGTTTGACAGCACGCGGCCGATCGTCGCCGCCATGGCGGTTGGCATCGCCCGCGCGGCGTACGAATATACGCTTGAGGTCGTCAAACGCGAATATCCAAGGCAAGGTCGTTTGTACTATGAAGCGGCTGAGCTGCTCGCCGAGGCGGAGCAAGAGATCGAGGCGGCCCGCCTGCTCACCTGGGAAGCCGCGTGGAAAGCCGACATCGGCGAACCGAACGCCATGGAAGCGGCCATCTGCAAGGCCGTGGCGGGAAAAATGGCGCTTCATGTATGCGCCATGTGCCTTGAGCTGCTTGGCCCGGCCGGTCTTGATGGGCATTTGGTCGAGAAATTGTACCGCGATGTGAAAGTGTTTGACATTTTCGAAGGCACACAGCAAATCCAGCGCCTCGTCACCGCCCGACGGCTGTATGCGCCATACGGCGTGCACGTCTAGAAGGGAGAGACGGCGGTCCAAGCATCTCCGCTCGCGGTGGAGAACGATGATCATTTGTGAAGTTGCCGGTTTGATCGAATGAAAAAGGGGGAATTCCGATGCCTTATGAAACGTTGCGCATCGAGCGGCGGGCGAAAGGAGTCGCGTGGATTGTCATCGACCATCCGCCGGCAAACGCCATTAGCGAGAAGCTGATGGAAGAATTGGAACGAGCCGCCGACGAATTGGAAGCCGACCGTGGTGTGCGCGTTGTCGTCATCGCGTCGGCCCATCCGAAAACGTTTCTCGCCGGCGCCGACTTAAAGGACATGATTCGGCGGGGAAGCCAGTTGGCCGGCAATGAGTCCAGCATCGCCGAACAAAGCGCCCGCATGCAGCGCTGCTTCGACCGCTTCGCGACGATGCCAAAGCCGGTCATCGCGGCCATCAACGGCTATGCGCTCGGCGGCGGCTGCGAATTGGCGCTCGCTTGCGATTTCCGCATCATGGGCGGGGGCAAAATCGGTCTCACGGAAGTTTCCCTCGGCCTCATTCCCGGCGCGGGCGGCACGCAGCGGCTGACGCGCCTTGTCGGACGGGCGAAAGCGACGGAGCTTATTTTTCTCGCCAGACGGCTCGACCCGCAAGAAGCGCTCGCGTTCGGCCTCGTTCACCGCGTGATCGCTCCGGAACGGCTGAACGAAGAAGTAGCATCGTTTGCCGAACAGTTGTCCGAAGGCGCGGTGCGGGCGATGGGGCTGGCCAAGCGGGCCATCTATGTGGCCGAGGGGCTTCCAGAAGACGGATTTGGCATCGAAGCGTCGTCATTTGCGGCCACGTTTAAGACGGGAGAGCCGGCGATCGGGCTGGCCGCGTTTTTCCAAAAGAAACAACCGCAATTTTTGCGATAAATGGGGGGAATCTTGATGTCATCATGGGCGGAACTGCTGAAAGGAAAAGTAGCGGTCGTCACCGGCGCCTCACGCGGCCTCGGGCGGGCGGACGCCTTGGCGCTTGCCGAGGCGGGAGCGGATGTCGTCATCACCGATATTTTGCTTGAATCGGATGAAGAAAGCAAACAAACGGCGCAAAAATACGGACCGCTCTCCCAAGTGATGCAAAGCACGAACGTCGTGTACGCGGAAAAAACGGCGGAAGAAATCCGCGCCATGGGGCGGCGGGCAATGGCGATCAAAATGGACGTCACCGACCGCGAGCAAGTGAAGGACGTGTTTGCCCGCGTCAAAGAGGAGTTCGGATCGATCGACATTTTGGTCAACAACGCGGGGACGCTCGATCATGTTTCGCAGATTGAAAAGCAAAATGATGAGTTGTGGGAGCGCGATTTGCGAGTGAACTTGACCGGCACGTACAATTGCACGAAAGCCGTGTGGCCGTACATGAAGGAGCAAGGATGGGGACGGATCATCAACATGTCGTCCGTCGCCGGCACGCTCGGCGGCTTCGGGCAGGCGAGCTACTCGGCGACGAAAGGAGCGGTGTTGAGCTTTACGAAAAGCATGGCGCTGGAAGGAGCGCGCTACGGCATTACGGTGAACGCCATCGTGCCGGGCATTATCAATACGGAAGCGTTCCGCATGGGCAACCCGAAAATGAACGAACGGATGATCCAGCGCACGGCGTTCCGCCGCCCGGGTGAACCGGAAGACGTCGCCAACGCCATCGTGTTCCTTTGTTCCGATAAAGCGAAATACATTACGGGGATTGGGTTGAATGTTTCCGGCGGCATCGAACTGTTTACGTTCTAGATGAATCAGCGCCCGATTTGGATAGCGATTGGGACAAGAAGGAGAGGCCTGCAGCGGCTCTGGCCGCGCAGGGAAAAGGGTTTGATTTTGATACGGAACAGGAGGAGCGGCATGAGGGAAGTCGTCATTGTTGACGCCGTGCGCACGGCGATCGGCAAGAAAAAAGGAGCGCTTGCCAACGTCCATCCGGTTGACATGCTCGTTCCGGTGCTGCGGGCGCTTGTCGACCGGAATGGGCTGGATGCCGGCCTGGTGGAAGATGTCATCGTCGGCTGCGTGACGATGACCGGGGAGCAAGGGGGCAACATCGCCCGCCAAGCGGTGCTCGCCGCCGGATTTCCGGTCGAAGTGCCGGCGTTTTCCTTAAACCGGATGTGTGGTTCGAGCCAACAGGCGATTCACAGCGCGGCGCAGGCGATTTTGGCCGGCGACATCGACATCGCCATCGCCGCTGGGGTCGAAAGCATGACGCGCGTGCCGATGGGAAGCGACATGGGACGGTTCAGCCGCCAGCTGACAAGTCGGTACAACATCGTGCCGCAAGGGATTTCCGCCGAGATGATCGCGAAAAAATGGGGGTTGTCGAGGGAAGAGTTGGATGCGTTTTCACTCGAAAGCCACCAAAAAGCGGCCGCGGCGGCCGACGGCGGGATGTTTGCGCGGGAAATCATCCCGCTTGAAGTGCGAGGCGAAAACGGAACGATGACATTTGCCCGTGATGAAGGGATTCGGCGCGACACCTCGCTCGAAAAGTTAGCGGCGTTAACACCGTCATTCCAGCCGAAAGGCGGCGTCATTACGGCGGGCAACTCAAGCCAAGTGAGCGACGGAGCGGCCGGCGTGCTGCTCATGTCGTCGGATAAAGCCCGGCAGCTTGGCTTGCGGCCTAGGGCGTGCATCGTCGCCCGCACGGTCATCGGCGAAGATCCGATTCTGATGCTTACGGGCGTCATCCCAGCCACGCGCCGCGTGCTCGAAAAAGCGGGGCTGCGCCTTGACCAAATCGATGTCATCGAAATCAATGAAGCGTTCGCTTCGGTCGTGAAGGCGTGGGAGCGGGAGCTTGAGCCGGATATGGCGAAAGTCAATCCGCGCGGCGGAGCGATCGCCCTCGGACACCCGCTTGGCGCGAGCGGGGCGCGGCTGCTGACGACGCTGCTTCATGAACTCGAAGATATGAACGGGACTTACGGCCTGCAAGTGATGTGCATCGGCTTTGGCATGGCGACCGCCACGATTATCGAGCGGCTGTAAGCAGAAAGGAGGGAGCGGGTTGCACGCATCACTTGAAACGGCCAAAACAACACCGACGCCCGACTTGGCGGCTATCGGCGCCGCCATTGAAGAGGAACTGGCCGCCATCACCATCGGAAGGCGGAGGAGAAAGATTATTGCGACGATCGCCAAAAACGGGCTCGGCATGGTGCTGGGCGATGTCATCGCCCGCAAGCTGCGAGGGAACGAGGGAGACAAACCATATTTGCACCATATCGGCCGGAGGCTGCGCCTGGCGTTTGAGGAGCTCGGCCCAACGTTCATCAAGCTCGGGCAGGTGCTCGTCACAAGACAGGACATCTTGCCGGAGCCGATCACGATCGAGCTGGAGAAATTGCTCGACCGGGTGCCGCCGATCGAGTTCGCCAAAATTCAATACATTCTCGAACGTGAGCTGCCCGACGGTCTTGAGACGTTTGAATGGATCGAAGAAACGCCGCTCGGTTCGGCGTCGCTTGCCCAAGTATACAAAGCCAAGCTGAAAGACGGGCCGGTCGTCGCCGTGAAAGTGGTGCGCCCGACGGTCGAAAAGCTGTTTCAAACCGACATCTCCATCATCAAAAAAATGGCCGCCCGCCTGCAAAAGCGACTGCCGCCCGAATTGCAGGCCGCCCTTGACCTCGGGGGGCTCGTGCAAGATTACTACAGCAGCGCCATGGATGAGCTGGATATGACGGAAGAAGCGCGAAAAATGCAAGAGATGAAGCAAAAATACGAAAGGAGGGCCGAACATGTCACGGTTCCGCACGTGTACGAAGCGACGAAAAGCGTCTTAATTATGGAATACATTGACGGCTGGCTCATTAAAGATTTCCCCGTTGATTTTCTCACCTTTGAAGAGCGGGTCAACATCATGATCGACCTCGTTCACCATTATGTACAGACGATGCTCGATGGCCATTACCATGCCGATGCTCACGGTTCCAACATCATGATCGACAAGCGAACGAAAAAGGCGGTCATCATCGACTGGGGAATGACCGGGCGGATGGACAGCGTGATGGCGCAAATTTTAATGCGCGTCATTTTGCACATCCAGCTCAACCAAGCGGAAGACGCCGCCGAAGTGTTTATGGAGCTCATGTCGCCGACCATCTACACCGATGTCGTCAAATTGAAAGATGAACTGCGGACGCTGACGCTGAACTACGTCAACGCCCACCAGGGAAGCAGCCGCTACAATTACGGTCGCCTCGTCCTTGAAGCGACGGTGATCGGGCTCCGCAACTACTGCAAAGTCCCGAACGGCCTGGCGCTTTGGGCGAAAGGATTTTCCGCCACCGAAGGAACGGCGCGCTGGATTTGTCCGGAAATTTCGTACGGCGAAGTCGTCGAGGCGTATGAAATCCCGATTTTAAAAAGCATTCTTGGAAAGCGCTTTAATTTCCGCGCCAACGCCAGCCTTGTCGCCGAAACGGCGGAAATGATCGCCACCTTCCCGCGCCGGTTCAACAAAGTGCTCGAGACGATGGCCGAAAACAAATGGCGCATGACCGTGCAAGTCCAAACCGACCCAGTGACGCGCAACACACTCAACCAAATCGCCAATCGTTTGGCGCTTTCCCTCATCGCGTTTGCCATCATTATGGCCACCGGGTTCATCATCGCCAGCATCCCGGGCGGAACGTTTCTCGGCATGGAGAAAATGACGATCGCCAACATCGGGTTGGCCGCTTCTGCCATCTTGGTCGTTTTTCTTGGCTGGCGGCTGTTCCGCACCCGCAAGCAGCGGCCATGGTTTTAACGAGAGCGTCGAAAATGGGAGGGACACTCCACACGAGATCCGATAGGGAATGAGGAGACGATCAGAGCGGGATTCGCCCTCGGCGAACGTTCGCCAAAGGGAAAAAGCGCGTCAAGGACGACGGGGACAAACGAGAAGCGGGGAGGGGGGAGAAAGCATGCGTGACGACGAACAAGAACAACTGACGATGTCCAAACGAATCGAAGCGTTTTACCGGCAAAGCGGCGGACCGGGAAACCCGACGATCCGGCGGCTGCTCGATAGACATTTGCTGTATGGGAAAGACCACGGGCTGCCGGGGAAAAAGGAAGAGTTTGAGGATGTCATCCGCGATGTGTTTTTGCAAGACCATTCGACCCGACCGCTCGTCATCGGCCTTTTCAAGCTGAAAGCAACGCTCAAGCAGGAATGGGACGCCTATTTGGATGCAGTGCGAGGCCGCGGCGCCGTCCGTGAAGAGGAAGCGGATATGGCCAGCAAGCGGGCGTAATGAGGGGATGGAAAAGGAGGAAACGACATGGCGAAAGCCGCGGTATTGCAACGCTATGGGGAGCCGCTGACAATCGAAGAAGTGGAGGTGGCGGGCCCCAAGCGCGGGGAAGTCAAGGTGAAACTGAAAGCGGCCGGCCTTTGCCATAGCGATTGGCACGTCGTCGAAGGCAAGCTCCCTCTGCCGCTGCCGATCGTGCTTGGCCACGAAGGAGCGGGCGTTGTCGAGGAAGTCGGAGAAGGCGTGACAAATGTCAAGCAAGGCGACCATGTGGTGCTCAATTGGGTGCCGTCATGCGGCCGCTGCCGCGACTGCCGCACCGGGCGGCCCGATCTATGCGAGGAGGCGGCGCGGCTGACGGCGACCGGCACGCTGCCGGATGGGACGACGCGTTTTTCGTGGCAAGGGAAGCCCGTGTATCAGTTTTTAACCGCTGGTGCGTTCAGCGAATACACCATCGTGCCGGAGCAGGCGGTCATCCCGATCCGCCGGGATGTGCCGTTTGAGCTGGCGGCCTTGATCGGCTGCAGCGTCATGACCGGGGTGGGGGCGGTCATTCATACGGCCCGCGTTCGCCCGGGCAGCACAGTTGCGGTCCTTGGCGCCGGCGGCGTCGGATTCAATATCATTCAAGGAGCCGCGTTAGCGGGGGCGAAACAAATTATTGCCATTGATGTCGTCGAGGAAAAATTGGCGATGACGAAAACGTTCGGGGCGACGCACACCGTAAACGCCCGCGAGGAAGATGCCGTCAGCGCCGTGCTCGACTTGACTGACGGCCTTGGCGTCGACTATGCCTTTGAAGCGATCGGCCGTCCAGAGACGATGGCCGACGCATACAACATGACGCGAAAAGCGGGAACGACGGTCATCGTCGGCATCGCCGCGCCGCATGAAACGGTGGAGATCAACGCCTTTTCGCTGCCGTCCCAATCGAAAACGTTGACCGGTTCTTGGCTTGGCCAAGGCAATCCGCCGGTTGACTACCCGAAGCTGCTTGATTTGTACGCGGCGGGCAAGTTGAAGCTCGAACCACTCATTAGCGCCGTCTATTCGCTCGAGCAAATCAACGACGGATTCGCTGCCTTAAAGAGCGGGCAAAACATTCGCGGCCTTATTCGCTTTGAAGAATGAGACGACAATCCGCCCCCGCGTGCGTTGGGGTGAACAAACAAGAGAAGCCGTTCGGCGGTCGGAAAGAGAGCGTTTTCTCTGTCCTTGGATGAAAAGTGGGCAAACAAAGGGATCGAAAAAACGTAGAACGATCGAGACGAGAGGGGGATTGATATGCCGGTGTTTCAAAGCGAGCAAGAGTTGTATGATGTGCTCGGCCGCTTTTTTGAAAAGGTGGCGGAGACGGACGAGTCGAAGGAATTGATCGCCTCGACAGAGCTAAGCCCCGGCTATGACGCGTATGTCCAATATATTTTTCATAAGCCGGAAGCGAAAATTACGTGGACACACGAAAACGGGAGGCTGAAAATCGTCTGCGGCGAGACAGACTTGCGGCCGGAGCTCATTTTTGAGCAGACGGCGGATGTCGGGCATAAGTTTTGGCTTGGGAAGCTCGACTTGCAGCAGGCGCTCGCCCGCCAGCAAATCAAAGTGCAAGGGCCGCTTGTGAACGCCTTGAAAGTATTGCCGCAGC
This sequence comes from Geobacillus sp. BMUD, assembly GCF_013096845.1. NCBI lineage: Bacteria > Bacillati > Bacillota > Bacilli > Caryophanales > Anoxybacillaceae > Geobacillus > Geobacillus sp. BMUD. Next base: position 315,823 of record NZ_SDLA01000002.1, on the reverse strand, counting down.
TTGACGCCATTTACCCGGCGTACCACGACTATTTGCAGGAAATCGGACGGAGCGACTTGCTGCCATAGCGGCGATCTTGGGAATGCCGGGCGGGATGTCGCCAGGGGCGCTGTAAGCACTTGGAAACGCGCTGTCTCCATCGGCTTTGCGCCCGATATAGCGGTTGGGAAAGGAGAAACGACAATGATTTCTGTGAAAACAACAGAAGCAGGTTTATGGATTGGAGGAGAATGGCGGCCGGCGGCGGATGGCGCGCTGTTTGACGTCGTCGACCCGGCGACAGGCCAAGTGACGGCCCGTGTGGCCAACGCCGGGGAAAAAGATGTCGACGCGGCGGTCGCCATCGCCGAAGAGGCGTTTTCGGACCGGCGTTGGCTGTCGATTCCGCCGCTCGAGCGCGGGCGCATCTTGCGCCGAATCGCCGAACTGATCCGCCAGCATCATTACGAGCTCGCGCAGCTCATGACACGGGAAAACGGCATGCCGATCAATCTCGCGTTGTTTATTGAAATTCCGCTTGCCGCCGACTGCTTCGACTTTTTCGCTTCGCTCGTCGTCAAGCCGCAAGGGGAGGTGCTGCCGTTTTCCGTTGCCGGCTCGGCGCCGGATTATATGGCGTGGACGATGAAAGAGCCGATCGGGGTGGCTGGGCTCATCACCCCATGGAATTTTCCGCTGCTCATGCCGACGTGGAAAATCGCCCCGGCGCTGGCGGCGGGCTGTACGATGGTGGTAAAACCGGCGCCGGAAACGCCACTGACGGCGTTGAAGCTTGCTGAGATTTGCCATGAGGCCGGCGTGCCGGAGGGCGTCATCAACGTCCTGCCTGGACTCGATGAGGCCGGAAAAGCGCTCGTCAGCCACCCTGGCGTGCCGAAAATCGCGTTTACCGGCGAAACGGAAACCGGGCGCCGCATCTTGCAAGCGGCCGCTCCCCACATTAAGCGGGTGACGCTCGAGCTTGGTGGGAAGTCGCCGAATATCATCTTTGCGGACGCGGATCTTGAACAGGCGGCGAAAAGCGCGCTGTTTGGCGTGTTCTACAATTCAGGGCAAGTCTGCCAAGCGGGAAGCCGCATTTTAGTGGAACGGCCGGTTTACGAAACGTTTGTCGAGCTGTTGGCCCGCAAAGCGAAAAAGCTGAAAGTCGGGCCCGGCACGGATGCGCGCAACGACCTTGGCCCCGTCATCAGCCGGGAGCAATACGAGAAAGTATTGCACTACATTGACATCGGCAAGCAGGAAGGGGCGAAGCTCGTTGCGGGAGGGAGCGCTTTAGACGGACTTGGCGGCGGCTATTTTATCGAGCCGACGGTCTTTGCCGATGTCAAGCCGTCGATGCGCATCGCCCGTGAAGAAATTTTCGGTCCAGTGGCGGCGGTTATTCCGTTCGAGGATGAAGAAGAAGCCGCTTCCATTGCCAATGATACGATGTATGGCTTGGCGGCCGCGGTGTGGACGAACGACATCAAACGGGCGCTCCGCCTCGCTCGGCGGGTGAAAAGCGGAACCGTCTGGATCAACACGTACCAAGTGCTGTCGCCGACCGCGCCGTTTGGCGGCTACAAGCAAAGCGGCCTCGGCCGCGAGCTCGGGGTGCAGGCGCTTGAGCCGTATTGGGAGACGAAAACGATCATTTGCGATCTCAACGAACGGCCGATGACCTTGTTTTAAGGCGGAAACACGACGGCTCACCCATGACGCATTTCAAGGAGGGAGAACGCGATGGTCCATCATGACGGATTTCAAACGGTGAAAGGAACGATCGATTGGGAGCATCCGATGTACAAATTGTATGAAAAAGCGAAGCGGAATGGGAAATGGAATCCGGCCGACATCGATTTCAGCCAAGACAAAGAAGATTTCGCCCGTTTGACAAGCGAAGAAAAGATCGCGGCGCTGCCGCTCGTCGCCGGTTTTTCTGCCGGAGAAGAGGCGGTGACGCTCGATATTTTGCCGATGGCCAATGCCCTCGCGCGCCAAGGGCGGCTTGAGGATGTCCTGTTTTTAACGACGTTTATGCACGATGAAGCGAAACATGTCGAGATGTTTTCCCGCTGGCAGCAAGCCGTCGGCATTGGACAAATGGACTTGTCCGTCTTCCATAACGACCATTACAAACGCATCTTTTACGAAGCGCTGCCGGAAGCGATGAACCGGCTGTATACCGACGATTCGCCGGAAGCGGTCATCCGCGCCGCCACTGTCTACAACATGATTGTCGAAGGGACGCTCGCCGAATCGGGGTATTATACGTTCCGGCAAATTTACAAAAAAGCCGGGCTGTTCCCAGGGCTGCTCCAAGGCATCGACTATTTGAACATGGACGAGGGCCGCCATATTCAGTTCGGCCTGTACACGATCCAGCGGCTCGTCAACGAAGACGAGCGGTATTACGATTTGTTCATCCAATATATGGACGAATTATGGCCTCATGTTGTCGGCTATGTCGCTTATTTGACCGAGCTCGGACAGCGCCAGCAGCAGCTCGCCCGCACATATGCGTTGGAAATCGACTATGAGATGCTGAACAACTATGTCATCAAGCAGTTCAACATTCGCAAAAAACAAATCAGCCGAGCGAAGCGGTATGACAGCGTCGAGGAGCTGGAAAAAACGTTGAGCGAGGCGGAACGTTGAAAACCGGAGCAAGGTTGCCGACAGGGGGATGAAGATGGCGGAACGCTTGAGAAAACTTGTTGCCCTTTCCGTTGTGACCGTTTTGGCTGCCGTTGCCGGCTGGCTGTTGGGCGGCGCCGGCCGGGCGGCAGCGGAAGGACAGGAACCGGAAGGATTTGTCATTCATGCCGATAAAGTGGTAGGGACAATTGATTTAGGTGGAATCATTCTTAAGGTCCCGGTCATTTTCAAGGGAGATATGCCGATCGCCTTTATGCAAGCGAAAATATATGGGATGACATTGAAGAAACAACAAACGATGGCCGGGCGCACCGTGTCGTTTACGTTCCACACCGATCAAGTTGCGCGGACGAAATGGATGAAAATGAGAGTGAAAAAAATGGAGATCGGTGGGCTGTGCACAGACGGCGTGCCGCTTGTTGAGCAATGTTTGAAAGATGTAACGGTCGTGGCGACGGAACTGACAGCGGATGAGCTTGCCATTCCGCAGCTATCGGCGCAGGCATCGTTTGGAACGGCTTCCGTGGATGGTGGCAGTTCGATGGAATCGGATGGGGGTCAACTGTCAGAGACGTCAACGAAAACCGATCAGCCGACTGCGCCGTCATCAGAACAAAAGCCAACCGCGCCATCGGAACCGAGCGCGTCACCGAACGAACCGGCTTCTACAACGCCGAGCAGGAAACCGGCGGACAGAAGCAGCAACGGATCAGGGGATGGAAGCGATCCATCATCCGCTCCACCGACGCCTGGAAACGAAGAAGCGCCCCCAAGCCCGACTGCTCCTGCCGAGCCGCCGTCAACCATCCCTCCTCCAGCGCCTGACTCGGTGGGCGGGTTGATCGAGGAAGTGAAAGACGAACAGAAAAAAACGAGCGAGCTGATCGATCAAATCAGCGACGCGGTGAAATCCTCGGCAAGCGAGAAGACGCTCGATGGCATCGAGCAGCTGATCCGCAGCCAGACGGACCGGCTGACTGAACAGCTGGAACAAATCGATGCTATCTGGCAACAGACAAATGAACAGTGGAAGAACATGCAGCAGGAGTTAAGAGAGCATAAGCCGCCGGATGAGGCAGGGAGCGGACAACAGCCGCCGACGCAGGAATTGCCTGCGCCGCTTTCCGATGCGGGAGAAGGAAAGGGGATGATCGAACAGGTGTCGGAACGCATTCAACAGTATGAAGCGCAGCTTGAGAAAGTGAAACAACAGCTCGAACAACAGAAGAATGAGCTGAAACGCTGGATGCGGGTGCTGCCCTAAAAGCTTGGCGAAGGGCAAAGGCCTTCTCAAAGCAACAGACGGGCGCGCAAAAAGAGAATCCTGTGTGTAGCGGCGTGTCCGCTTCCCTTCCCATCTTTTCTGGAAGACTGGTGAAACACGATTATTTCTGCCGGATCGATGGAGTTCTTCAGGAAGGAAGAGCTGATGTTACAAAGCTTCTCAACTTGAGAAAGACCTGCTTTGAGCTGCTTTTTCATGAAATGAAATCACCGTCTTTCTGGAGCAAGAAAAGGCAGTGCGCCGGATTCGCGCTGCGCTAGCCGCCGAAAAGAGGCGTTTCCCTTTCGATGGCGGCGCATGACGAAAAACAAGCGGCGCGCTGCCTTTTTCTCCCGCTAAGGAGGAAAGCGCTTCAAATAATGCCGTCGCGGATCGCTTTCACAATGGCTTCCGTCCGGTTTTTGGCGTTCATTTTTTGCAAAATGGCCGACACATAGTCGCGCACCGTATACTCGCTCAAATGGAGCCGTTTCGCGGCCTCATAGGTCGACGCCCCTTCGGCGACGAGCTTCAGCACCTCGATTTCCCGCGGCGACAGGTGAGGCGTCGATGGAACGAGCTCCGGACGGCCGCCGCTGAATTTCGCCAGCACTTCGCCGGCGCTTTGGCCGAATTTCATGACCGCGGTGAAAATGTCGCTCGATAACGTGAACGGGCGTCCGGGGCCTTGATCCAAAATGGCCGCACCGATGAGCCGGTTTTCTGACGGGGCGTAAATCGGGGCGATGACGATCGATTCGAGCTGGAACTGCTCGATGTATTTGGTGGGCAGCCCTTCCGACGCATCGGGCAAGTAGATGGGCGGCACATTCGCCATATGATTGCCGAGCAGCTGCAGCTGCTGCACGTACTGTTTAATAAGCGGCAAAGCGTTGATGTTCTCGCGAATGTTTTTGATTTGTTTGTTATCAAGCTTGTATCCGTAAAGACCGAATCCGCTTTCATTCTCACTCGAGTAGGCGAACAGCGCGCAGCGTTCAAACGGCAAATAGGCGACAAAACCGGACGAAATGTATTCCACCGCCTGCTGCAATGATTTCGCGCGCATGATCCATCGATCGAATAAAATGACGGCATCTTTCCAAATTTGGTCTTGTTTCGTTTGCTCAAGCGCCATTCCCCCGGCGTGAAACAGTTCGAACGAATGAAGGAGAAACGGAAGAACTTGATGATCCGTTTCATCTGTGCAAAACAAGAAAACGCTTTCTTCCCATGGAAGCGGAATGACGCGTTTCTTTCCTCTCGCCTTTGGCATATAGGCAAGCAACTGTTCACCTAAGGAAAAAATGGTGTCAGCTTCCAATACGTGAATAGCTGTCGGCAGCCACTCTGTTTCTCCGTATAGTTTTTTAACGTAAAAGCGGCCGTCCATCTTGTCCAGTTCGGCGATCCAATGGATGGGCATTTGTCTTGAGGCGGCAAGCTGTTCCAAAAACCGCCCGATGTCCGGCTGGTTGTCGACCGTTGGGGAAAAAACGGCCTCATACAGTTTGGAAAACAAATATTGAACGGCTTGATGATCATGAAATGTGCTGCCGGGGATGGCTTGAACGACTTCATGAACCGCATTTTCGAGCATCGTAAAGACAAACGTCATTTTGTTGGACGGCGAAAAACATGAATGGCTGCGCCATGCTTCACCGACGGTTTTCAGCCATTCGCGCGCCTCGCCATTCGCTTCCGCTGTGTGTTCGCAAAGCAGTTCAATGGCCGCTTCAAGCGAAGGGGCCGCGATATGCTGCTTTTTCTTTAGTTCGCATAATTTTGCATTCCAACGGGAAACGATCGATTCGCGGTGCCGTCCGATGATCGCCATCCCATCTTGCAAAATGGCCTGCAGCTTTTCACTTAGCGTACGATGCACCGCTTTTCCCTCCTTTTGCCGACTTGTCCGTTATCCATAAGTGAACCATTTGGTTTTTTTTCTATGTGTTAATATTATAACAATTCTGTCTATTATATCACAAATAGTTTTGTCCAAAAGTGTACAAAAAAGATGGCCGTCTGAAAACGGCCGAGCGCGCCTTCGGAACAGCTCATTGATGGTCTTCATAGGTCATAGATCGAAGACCTCGATTTCAAGATGGGGTCTTTTCCTTTCGTTTCGCCGGCGAGAAGCAAAGGGCCGCTTTTTGCTATACTATAGCCAACGGCACAATTGAAAAACAAGGAGAGAGAACGAATGAGCACCATCGAACATAAACAAGAAGCCCCCAAAACCGTCCGCTGCAAAGTCATCACCGTCAGCGACACGAGAACCGAGGAAACCGACCGCAGCGGCAGGCTGATGATCGAGCTGCTCGCGGAAGCCGGGCATGAGGTCGTCAGCTATGAGATCGTCAAAGATGAAGCGGACGCTATTCGCGAGGCGGTGCTCGACGGATGCCGCCGCCTTGATGTCGACGCGGTGCTCACCAACGGCGGCACCGGCATCGCCAAGCGCGATGTGACGATCGAAACGGTGAGCGCGCTGTTGGAGAAAGAACTCGTCGGCTTTGGCGAGCTGTTCCGCTTCCTCAGCTACACCGAAGACATCGGCGCCGCCGCCATGCTGTCGCGCGCCGTCGCCGGCGTGGCGATGGACACCGCCATCTTTTGCACCCCCGGCTCCACCGGAGCGGTGCGCCTGGCGATGACGAAACTCATTTTGCCGGAGCTCGGGCATGTTATAAGAGAGATTCGGAAAGACCGGTGAAGAAACACGTGTCCGTTCGGGTGAGAACGGACACGAAGTTTGATCAGGCGTTTTTCTGTTTTTCCCTTTCTTGATTGCGAAGGATGAAGCGTTGGATTTTGCCGCTCGGCGTTTTCGGGAGTTCGGCGACAAATTCGACTTCGCGCGGGTATTCATGTTTGGATAAGCGCGTTTTGACGAACAAAGACAGCTCTTCGGCCAGCTCGTCCGACGGCGCAAAGCCTTCTTTCAGCACGACAAACGCTTTGACGATCTCTCCTTTGATGGGATCCGGCTTCCCGACGGCGGCCGCTTCGACGACGGCCGGATGCTCAAGGAGGCAGCTTTCGATTTCAAATGGTCCGATGCGGTAGCCGGCGCTTGAAATGATGTCATCCGCCCGCCCTTGAAACCAGAAATACCCGTCTTCGTCTTTGGTTGCTAAATCGCCGGTCAAAAACCAATGGCCGACAAGCCGTTCGGCTGTTTTTTCAGGATCTTTCCAATACCCCTTAAAGACGTTTGGAATCGAGTCGGTGTTAAAGGCAATTTGTCCGACTTGGCCGTCGGCGACCGGATTCCCATTCTCATCGAGCAAGGCGATGTCAAAGCCCGGAAGCGGCCATCCCATCGAGCCTGGACGGATGTCCATCGCGGCGGCGTTGAGGTTTCCAATCAGCATCAACGTTTCCGACAAGCCATAATGGTCGTGGATCGTGACCCCCACGTGCTCTTGGAAAAAGCGAATGACTTCCGGATTGAGCGGTTCGCCGGCTGAGCTCATGGCGCGCACGTTCAGCTGATAGCGGCGAATAACGTCCGCGCCGGCCGCCGCCATCGCCCGGTACGCGGTCGGGGCGTACGCGAAATTGGTCACCCGGTATTTTTCCATCAAGGAATAGCACGTTTCCGGTTGAAACGGCCCTTCATAAAAGACGATCGGCACGCCGAACGCCATCGGCGCAAAGGTGCAAAAGATCAACCCGTACGCCCAGCCCGGATCCGCCCCGCCGAAAAAGACATCATCATCGCGCAGGCCGATCGCATAGCGCATATACGGATAAATGTTGATGAGCACGTTGTGCGGCCACATGGCGCCTTTGGGCATTCCGGTGGAGCCGGACGTATACTGAATCGCAAGCAGATCGTCGACCGTCGTTTCTTCGATCGAGTGCTCAGTCGACTCTTTTGAAAGCGTTTCCCAAAACGGCTGGTCTTGATCATGAGACGGCTCATCAATGACAAAAATGTGTTCGAGCGTCGGCATTTTTTCCTTTTCCGGCAGTTTGGCGCGCTGTTCGTTGTTCGTCAAGAGGACTTTCGCCTCGGAATGGTTGATGCGATATTCGATTGCCTGCGGGCCAAACGCGGTAAAGAGCGGCACATACACGGCGCCGACTTTCCAAGCCGCCAAAATGTAGACGACAAGAGCCGGGTTTTTCGGCATGAGCGCGCAGACGCGATCCCCTTTTTTCACTCCGAGTTTGCGGAACACGTTCGCCATTTGGTTGGACCAATCGCGCAATTGCCGATAGGTGATCGTTTTTTGCTCTCCTAAAGCGTTTTCATAAAAGAGCGCAATGCGGTTCGGATCCTCGGCATACCGGTCGCATACTTCATGAGCGGCGTTGAACCGGCTGCGGGGATCCCAGTCGTAATGAGCAAATGCATGATCCCAAGAAAACGATTGAATGATTGAAACAGGTGATGGATGGTTGGTCATGTCTGATCCCTCCGTTGTGTGAAAAGGAGTCAAATTAATAATAATTCAAATAGAACTAAAATTCAACATATTGTTAAAGAACAGTGTCATAGCAAGTGAATCTGTTTGCACACAACACAGGCAAAGCAGATGGTCTCGAAAGCTCCGGCAACGATGGCAGGCGAGGCCCTGGACAAAAAAGAGGCGGCCGGTTTCGTCAGCGTGTTTTGCTTTTTACCGCCGCTGCTTTTTCAAAGGAAATAGTAGGACTGATCCGATACCAAATCCACAAATCATTGATGATGGAAGCGAGTTCGGCCACTTCCGCATTCAGCCGGCACGAGCGCTCGAAGTCGGTTTCGCGGCCGAGCGCGTCTTGCTTTTCATTGATTTCCCGTTCCAACGCGGCGATGCGGTCAGGGATCAAGCCGCGGATCGCTTCCCACTCGAGCAAAATCGCCTCCTGTTCCTCGGCGCTGTAGTCTTCCCAATGTTTGTCCAACTGCGGCACGCGGATGCCGAGCCGTTTGTCTTCGATGAAGATGCCCTTCATTCTCATGTCCCCCTTTTCCTCTATTATACAAAACGTCTCCTTAGAGCGTGGTGGAATTTTTATGCTTTTTCATGAATACGTATTGAAAAATGAGCCGAAAGCTGATAAAGTGATTAATGTATCCAATTTGAATATTTATTTATATTTAAGTATATTTATGTGACAGGAGAGGAGAACGACCATGGCAAATCCGAAATTGGTGCTGGCATACTCTGGTGGTTTAGATACATCGGTGGCGATCAAGTGGCTTCAGGAGCGCGGGTACGATGTGATCGCGTGCTGCCTGGACCTTGGGGAAGGAAAAGATCTTGATTTCGTGAAAGAAAAAGCGCTCAAAGTCGGGGCGATCAAATCGTACGTCATCGACGTCAAAGACGAGTTTGCAAACGACTATGCGCTCATCGCTTTGCAGGCGAATGCGCTGTATGAAGGGAAATATCCGCTCGTCTCGGCGCTGTCGCGTCCGCTCATCGCGAAAAAACTCGTCGAAATCGCCGAGCTCGAAGGCGCCGTGGCGGTCGCCCACGGCTGCACGGGGAAAGGGAACGACCAAGTGCGTTTTGAAGTGTCGATCAAAGCGCTCAATCCGGATTTGGACGTCATCGCCCCCGTGCGCGAATGGAGCTGGTCGCGCGAGGAAGAAATCGAATACGCGAAAAAACACGGCATTCCGATCCCGGTTGATCTGGACAGCCCGTTTTCGATCGACCAAAACTTATGGGGCCGCAGCAACGAATGCGGCATTTTGGAAGATCCGTGGGCCGCGCCGCCGGAAGAGGCGTACGAGCTGACGGCTTCGCTTGAAAACGCGCCGGATGTGCCGGATGTCATCGAGATCGGCTTTGAACAAGGCGTGCCGGTGACGTTAAACGGAAACGCGTACCCGCTTGCGCAATTGATTTTGGAGTTGAACGCGCTCGCCGGCAAGCACGGCGTCGGCCGCATCGACCATGTTGAGAATCGCCTTGTCGGCATCAAGTCGCGCGAAGTGTACGAATGCCCGGGGGCGATCACGTTGATCAAAGCGCATAAAGAGCTGGAAGACTTGACGCTTGTGCGGGAAGTCGCCCATTTCAAACCGCTCATCGAGCAAAAAATCGCCGAAGTCATTTACAACGGCCTTTGGTTCTCGCCGCTTAAAGACGCGTTGGTCGCGTTTTTGAAAGAAACGCAGAAAAACGTCACCGGCGTCGTGCGCGTGAAGCTGTTTAAAGGCCATGCGATCGTCGAAGGGCGTAAATCGCCGTTCTCGCTCTACGATGAGAAATTGGCGACGTACACGTCGGAAGATGAATTTGACCATCAAGCGGCGGTCGGCTTCATTTCGCTGTACGGCTTGCCGACCAAAGTCAACAGCATCGTGAACAAGCAAAACAAAGCGTCGGTGTCGACCGGCCAATAAAAATGGAGAGAAAAGGAAGGAGGAAGTCGCATTCCTCTGCGGCGTGAGGCGTGAAAAAGCTTTGGGGTGGACGGTTTACGAAAACAGCGGAAGAATGGGTCGACGAGTTTGGCGCGTCGATCCCGTTCGACCAAGAGCTCGTCGAAGAAGATATTGAAGGCAGCCTCGCCCATGTGACGATGCTCGGCGAGTGCGGCATCCTGCCGGCGGACGACGTCGAAAAAATTAAAGGCGGGCTTTTGCGCCTGCTCGAAAAAGCGAAGCGGGGGGAGCTCGAGTTTTCCGTCGCGTATGAAGACATTCATTTAAACATTGAAAAAATGTTGATTGACGACATCGGCCCGGTCGGCGGCAAGCTGCACACCGGACGGAGCCGGAACGACCAAGTGGCGACCGATATGCATCTATATTTGCGCAAGCGCGTCGAAGAGATTCTCGGCCTCATCCGCGGGCTGCAGCGGGCGTTGGCGGCTCAGGCCGAGAAGCATGTTGAAACGATCATGCCGGGGTATACGCATTTGCAGCGGGCGCAGCCGATTTCGTTTGCCCACCATCTGCTGGCGTATGTTTGGATGTTGGAGCGCGATTATGAGCGATTTTCTGAGTCGCAAAAGCGCATCAACAAGTCGCCGCTTGGCGCCGGTGCGCTCGCCGGCACGACGTTTCCGATCGACCGGCAGCGGACGGCGGAGCTTTTGGGCTTTGCCGATATTTACGAAAACAGCTTGGACGCCGTGAGCGACCGCGATTTCATCATCGAATTTTTAAGCAACAGTTCGATGCTCATGATGCACTTGTCGCGGCTCGCTGAGGAACTCATCCTTTGGTCAAGCCAAGAGTTCCAGTTCATTGAGCTCGATGACGCATTCGCGACCGGCAGCAGCATTATGCCGCAAAAGAAAAACCCGGACATGGCCGAGCTCATCCGCGGCAAAACGGGCCGCGTGTACGGCCACTTAATGGCGCTCCTCACGGTGATGAAAGGGCTGCCGCTTGCTTACAACAAAGATATGCAAGAGGATAAAGAAGGCATGTTTGATACGGTGAAGACGGTCATCGGGTCGCTGAAAATTTTCACTGGCATGATTGAAACGATGAACGTGCGCGCGGACGTCATGGAGCGGGCGACGAAACAAGACTTTTCGAACGCCACGGAGCTCGCCGACTACTTGGCCGCCAAAGGCGTGCCGTTCCGCGAAGCGCATGAAATCGTCGGCAAGCTCGTCTTGCGCTGCATCGAACAAGGCGTCTTTTTGGCCGATTTGCCGCTTGAGGTGTATCAAGAAGCGTCGCCGCTCTTTGAAGAAGACATTTATGACGCCTTGAACCCGCGCACGGCCGTCAACCGCCGCAACAGCGCCGGCGGCACCGGTTTTGCCGAAGTGCGCGCGGCGCTGGCGAAGGCGAAACAGTTGTTTAGCACCCCGTAACGGCGGGGTGTTCTTTTTTGGCCGTATCAATGGGGGCAACTTTTACTCTTTTGGCGTCCGGACAACGAGCACGTCACATTCCGCATGGCGGACGATGTTTTCTGAGACGCTGCCAATGAGCAGCCGTTCGACGGTGTTTAACCCGGTTGCCCCGCAAATGATCAAATCGGCTTTGTATTTCGGAGCCACCTCTTTCGCGATTTTCGCTTTCGGCGAGCCGAATTCGATGTCGGTCTCGACATCGTTGAGTCCGGCGGCGATGACCTCGTTTTTATACCGTTCGAGCAGCTCGTTCGCATATTGCTCCGACCGTTCGGCGAGGATGTAATCGTGCGCTTGAACGGTTGTGAACCCGCGCACATCGATGATGTGGGACAAAATGAGTTTCGCTCCGTTTCGTTTGGCGATTTGGATCGCTTTTTTCAACGCCCATTCCGCTTCTTTTGACCCATCGACGGCGACGACGATCGTTTGGTACGTCATGGTCATGCTCTCCCCTCCCTTTGGTGAAAAATGCTATCTCTATATATGGTATACCCATCGCCCTTTGACGAGAAACTAGGCCATATAATTGAGATTTTGTGAACAGGGGAGGAAGAGCAATGGAAAAGCGGTATAACGACTGGCAGTACGACGAGGAGGAAGTGCGGACGATCACCGAGCAAATTACTGAGTCGTATGAAAGCGGCATGGTTGACGATGATGAATCGCATTACGACCCGCGCCGCGAAGTCGGTGAATAGCCATAGCGCCTATGCGTTATGGTTATTTTTTTGTATTCGCCCCGGTTTGTAGTAAAGTAAAAATGAGACAGCAAATCGCGACGAGGAGGGAGAAGGGTGCGGCACGCCTTGATTACGGCCGGAGCGAAAGGATTGGGGAGAAAAGTGACCGAGCTGCTGCTTGATAAAGGCTACTCGGTGACGGTGAACTACCGGAGCGATGAACAGGCGGTGCGCTCGCTTGCCGAGAAGTACCGCGGCGCCGCTGACCGCCTCCAGTTTGTGCAAGGCGATGTGACGAACAAAGAGGATTTATCACGGATCGTGGACGCCGCCATGGAGCAGTTCGGCCGCATTGACTGTTTGATTAACAACGCGGGACCGTACATTTTCGAGCGGAAAAAGCTGGCCGATTATACGGAAGACGAATGGTATGAAATGATTGAAGGCAATTTGAGCTCGGTCTTCCATTTAGTGAGACGGACGATCCCGATTATGCGAAAACAGAGGTTTGGCCGCATCATTACGTACGGATTTCAAGGAGCGGCGGATGCCCCGGGCTGGGTGCACCGCTCGGCGTTCGGCGCGGCGAAAGTCGGGTTGGTGTCGTTGACGAAAACGATCGCCCTCGAAGAGGCGGAGTACGGCATCACCGCCAATATGGTGTGCCCGGGCAACATTGTCGGCGAGATGAAAGAGGCCGGGATCGCCGATGCCCGCAAAAAGCGCGACGACGAAACGCCCATTGGACGCCCGGGCACCGGCGAAGATATCGCCCGCGTCATCGCGTTCTTGTGCGACGACGATTCCGACTTCATCACCGGCGCCGTCATTGACGTCACCGGTGGAGCGAACGTCATTTACCGCCACTTTTTCCGTTGAGAACAGCGCCTCCTTTTTCGTTTGCTTTCGCGCGAAACGGGGCACAATAAAAGGAGAAGCGGGAAGGAAAAAGGAGGAAAAAGCGATGAAGATCGGCATTCCAAAAGAAATCAAAAACAATGAAAACCGCGTCGCCATCACCCCGGCTGGCGTGATGACGCTCGTCAAAGCCGGGCATGACGTGTATGTGGAGACAGAAGCCGGCGCTGGGTCGGGGTTTTCCGATTCCGAGTATGAAAAAGCCGGAGCGGTGATCGTGTCGAACGCGGAAGATGCCTGGGCGGCGGAGATGGTGTTGAAAGTGAAGGAGCCTCTCCCGGAAGAGTTCCGCTATTTCCGTCCTGGGCTCATTTTGTTTACGTATTTGCACTTGGCCGCGGCCGAAGCGCTCACGAAAGCGCTCGTCGAGCAAAAGGTGGTCGGCATCGCTTACGAGACGGTGCAGCTTGAGAACGGATCGCTGCCGCTGTTGACGCCGATGAGCGAAGTCGCCGGCCGCATGTCGGTGCAAGTCGGCGCCCAGTTTCTCGAGAAGCCGCACGGCGGGAAAGGTGTTTTGCTTGGCGGCGTCCCCGGGGTGCGGCGCGGCAAAGTGACGATCATCGGCGGCGGAACGGCGGGAACGAACGCGGCGAAAATCGCAGTCGGCCTTGGGGCGGATGTGACCATTTTGGACATTAACGCTGAGCGGCTGCGCGAGCTCGATGATTTGTTCGGCGATCAGGTAACGACATTGATGTCCAACTCGTACCATATCGCTGAATGCGTGCGCGAATCGGATTTGGTCGTCGGTGCTGTTCTCATCCCAGGGGCGAAAGCGCCGAAGCTGGTGACGGAAGAAATGGTGCGCTCGATGATGCCAGGCTCGGTGTTGGTCGACGTCGCCATTGACCAAGGCGGCATTTTTGAAACAACCGACCGCGTCACGACGCACGACGATCCAACATATGTCAAGCACGGCGTCGTCCATTACGCGGTTGCCAACATGCCGGGCGCTGTCCCGCGCACGTCGACATTCGCGCTGACGAACGTCACGATCCCCTATGCTTTGCAAATCGCCAACAAAGGCTACCGCGCCGCTTGCCTTGACAATCCGGCGCTGTTGAAAGGGATCAACACGCTTGACGGGCACATCGTGTATGAAGCAGTGGCGGCGGCGCACAACATGCCGTATACGGATGTTCATTCGTTGCTGCGAGGATGAACCGGGTTCGACAGCGGCTAGGCCAGGCCTCTCGCCCTTGATTCAAAAAAGGGGAGAGGCCTTTTTGCGCTTGTCTATTGACGGTCGAGATCGGACAGAGCCGGCGGACAGCTTTTTTGATGCGCTCATTCGCGGCCGCCTTTGCCAGTGCCCCCTCTTGTTAGACAATGAGCAATTCCTTCGAAAACGACGTCAACACCTCAACTCCGTGATCCGTAACCGCGACGTCGTCCTCAATGCGCACGCCGCCGATGGACGGAATGTAAATGCCCGGTTCGATCGTAAACACCATGCCGGGGGCAAGCGGTTCGGTGTTGGCGCCATGAAGTGACGGGTATTCGTGGATTTCGATCCCTAAGCCGTGGCCGACGCGGTGGGTGAAATACGGGCCGTAGCCGGCTTGTTCGATGATGTTGCGGGCGGCGCGGTCGATCTCCTTCATCGCGGTTTGCGGGCAGCAGGCGTCGATCGCTGCCTGCTGGGCGCGCCGGACGGTGTCGTAAATGAGCCGCTGTTCGTCGCTCGCCGTCTGGCAGACGACGGTGCGGGTAATGTCGGAGCAATACCCGTCCACGATGACGCCTAAATCGAACAAGACGAAATCACCCGGTGCGATCGCCGTCGTTCCCGGTACGCCGTGCGGGTCGGCCGTTTTCGCGCCCGTGAGCACAGTCGTGGGGAACGACATCCCTTCGACGCCGAGTTTTTTCAGCTCATATTCAATGACGGCGACAAGTTCGAGCTCCGTCACGCCGGGGCGGATGGCCGATACGCCGATTTCGACCGCCTTGTCGGCCAACTTCGCCGCCTGGCGCAAAAGCGCCATTTCCTGTTCGTCTTTTAAGAGGCGAAGCTGGCGCAGTTTTTCTTCGGCGTCGTGCCATTTGGCGTTTGGAAACAACGCCGAGAGCCGCTCGAAGCGGGCGAACGACAAATCGTTTTTTTCGACGGCAATCGAGACAGCCTTGATGCCGCGCGCTTCGAGATGGCGGCGGATCTCGTCCCACGGGTCGGCGCTGTCGTCATAGCCGATCACCGTACACCCAAAGCCGCTCCGGCGGGCGCGCGTGACCTCCATTTGCGGGCAAACGAGCGCCGGTTCGCCGTCAGGGAAAACCAAAAGCGCCAACAGCCGTTCGTGCGGGTCGCACCAAAATCCGCTCAAATAAAACACGTTCGCGCTTGACGTGATGAAGGCGAATGAACTATGTTGATGTTGAAGCCAAGAGGAAAATGCTTGCAGCCGTTTGTTCATCGTTCCCTTCCTTCCTTATTTTTGCTGTTGTCCATTTTGAGCGTACCAAGAAACAGGCCGCTTGTAAATGGGCAGGCGGGAAAAGAAGGAAATGGATGGGCGGCGGCGAAACATGTGTAGTGGAAAGGAGAGATGTGGCGATGAAAATCAGCTACCACGGCCATTCGGTTGTCCGCATTGAGACGAACGGAAAAACGATTTTGATCGACCCGTTCATCACCGGCAATACGACGACCGATTTAAACGCAGCGGATGTGAAAGCGGATGTCATTTTGTTGACTCATGGGCACGGGGATCATGTCGGCGATACGGTGGAGATCGCAAAGCGGAACAACGCCCTTGTCGTGGCGACGTTTGAGTTGGCGACGTATTTAAGCTGGCAAGGCGTCGAGACGTTTGGCATGAACATCGGCGGGGCGCGCGAATTTGACTTTGGCACGGTCAAGTTTACGCAGGCGTTCCACAGCTCCGGGTTTGTGACGAATGACAAGCAAATCATTTATTTAGGCATGCCGACCGGCATTTTGTTCACTGCCGAAGGCAAAACGATTTACCATGCCGGCGACACCGGACTGTTTTCCGACATGAAACTGATCGGCGAGCGCCATCACATCGATGTCGCTTTCCTGCCGATTGGGGACAGCTTCACGATGGGGCCGGAAGATGCGGCTGTTGCCGCCGAGTGGCTCGGAGCCAAACTGGTCGTGCCGATCCATTACAACACGTTCCCGCCGATTGCCCAAGATCCCGAGCGGTTCATCTCGCTCCTTCCGCCGGGCGTTGGCCGCGCGTTGAAACCAGGAGAAAGCATCGAGCTGTAACAGAGGCGCTCTTCCCGCTTTGGGAAGGGCGCTTTCTAATGGTCGGCGCGACCGTTGAATCCCCGCCGCTTGGCCCGGTATAATGAAAGTAACAACGCGTAAAGGGTGAAGAACCGTTGGCGACAAAACACGAGCAAATTTTGGAATATATCCACCGGCTGCCGATTGGTGAAAAAATTTCTGTCCGGCAAATTGCCAAGGAAATGGGCGTGAGCGAAGGAACGGCGTACCGGGCGATCAAGGATGCCGAGAACAAAGGGTATGTGAGCACGATTGAACGCGTCGGCACGATCCGGATTGAGAAGAAGCGGAAGGAAAACATTGAGAAGCTCACGTATGCCGAGGTCGTCAACATTGTGGACGGGCAGGTGCTTGGCGGACGTGAAGGGCTGCATAAGACGCTCAACCGCTTTGTCATCGGCGCCATGCAGCTTGAGGCGATGATGCGCTATACCGGTGCAGGGGATCTGTTGATCGTCGGCAACCGGACGAAGGCGCACGAGCTGGCGCTTCAAGCCGGGGCGGCGGTGCTCATCACGGGCGGGTTTGACACGGCCGACCACGTCAAAAAGCTCGCCGATGAGCGGCAGCTGCCGATCATTTCGACGAGCTATGACACGTTTACGGTCGCGACAATGATCAACCGGGCGATTTACGACCAGCTCATCAAAAAAGAAATTGTGTTGGTCGAGGATATTCTCATTCCGCTTGACAAGACAGCATACTTGCGCGTCAATGATCCGGTTGAGCGCTGGTACGCACTAAACAAGGAAACACGCCACAGCCGATTCCCGGTCGTCGATGATGAGTTGAAAGTGCAAGGGGTTGTGACGGCAAAAGACGTGCTGGATGTCGATCGGCAGCTGCCGATCGAAAAAGTGATGACGAAGCAGCCGATTACGGTGAACGGGAAAACATCCGTTGCGTTCGCTTCTCATATCATGGTATGGGAAGGAATTGAGCTTCTCCCGGTGGTGGATGACTATAACCGGCTGCAAGGAATCATCAGCCGCCAAGACGTGTTAAAAGCGCTGCAAATGGCGCAGCGCCAGCCGCAAGTCGGGGAGACGATCGATGATCTCATCACTGCTCAGTTTCGTGAGTCAGGCGACAAAGAAACGCTGTTCCGCTGCACGATCACGCCGCAGATGACGAACTATTTAGGGACGCTCTCGTACGGCGTGTTTACGACGATCGTCACCGAAGCGGCGGCGCGCATGCTTCGGGCGTACAAACGCGGCGATTTGGTGATGGAAAACATCACTGTCTACTTCATCAAACCGGTGCAAATCGACAGCACGGTCGACGTGCGGGCAAAGCTTTTAGAGCTCGGGCGCAAGTTCGGGAAAGTGGATGTCGAAGTGTATAACGAAGGCGATCTTGTCGGCAAAGCGATGATGATGTGCCAGCTGATCGACCGGTAAACGGGAAGGCAAACGAAAAGGATGCCCACTTTCTTATGGGGACATCCTTTTCCTTGTACCGTTGGCCGGTGTATACGCCAAACGACATTACCTTTGTTTGGCCGCCTCCTCCGCCTCTTCGACCGCCTGCGGCAAGTAGTAGCGGTAGGCGCGGTAGCCGGCCCAGACGCTGCCGAAGCCTAAGATGATAAAAATGGCGGAGATGATATACGTCACCATTGTCTGATACAAAAACAATTGGTTGATCCCGAACAAGGCGACGAACAGTCCGAGCGCCATGCTCGATTTCGCCGAGAGAAAGCGGCGCTCGATCGGACGTTCGGAACGGACGTAGCGGATTTTATAATAGACGTAAAACGAAAAGGAAAATATAATGAAAATAACCAGGGCTGGCATGGTTGATCCCTCCGTTGTCCATTTCTTTTTCCATTGTACATAGAAGCAGGGAAAAAGGCCAGCGGTTGACTATGACAGGTGACTAAAGGGGAAAAACAAATGAAACCGGTTCATCAACAAATTCTTGATGCGATTCGTGAATTTGACACGATCATCATCCACCGCCACGTGCGTCCGGATCCGGACGCGTACGGGTCGCAAGGCGGGTTGGCGGCGCTGTTGCGGGCGTCGTTTCCAAAAAAGCGGGTGTATGCGGTGGGGACGGACGACCCGTCGTTGTCATTTTTACGCCAAATGGATGTCATTGACGATGTGGTCTATGAGCAGGCGCTCGTCATCGTCTGCGACACGGCGAATGAAGAACGGATTTGCGACAGCCGCTATCGGCTCGGGCGAAAGCTCATTAAAATCGATCATCATCCGAACGACACGCCGTATGGCGACATCATGTGGGTCGACACCGACGCCAGTTCGACCAGCGAGATGATTTATGAGTTGTATTTGGCGGGGAAAGATGAAGGGCTGACGATGACCGCTGAGGCGGCGCGCCTCATTTACGCCGGCATTGTCGGCGATACGGGCCGCTTTTTATTTCCGCGCACGAGCGAAAAAACGTTCCGCTACGCTGGGGAGCTCATTTCGTACGGCTTTTCGCTGACGGAATTGTACGACGGATTGTATCGAACGAGCTTGCCGCTTGCCCGCTTAAGCGGCTATGTGCTGTCGAACTTTACGATCGAGGAAGGAGTGGCGGCCGTCAAAATGCCGCGGGCGCTGCTTGAGGAATATGGAGTCACCCCGCTTGAGGCGTCGCAGCTCGTCAGTTTGCTCGGCAATATTGACGGCATCGTCGCTTGGGTGTTTTTTGTAGAGGAAGAACGGGAAATCCGCGTCCGCTTCCGTTCCAAAGGCCCCATCATCAATGTCGTTGCCAAACGCTACGGCGGCGGCGGCCATCCGCTCGCAGCCGGCGCGTCCATTGCTTCTTGGGAGGAAGCGGATCGCGTGATGGAAGATGTAAAAGAAGTCTGCCGGGCTGAGCGGTGACGAACCCGGATGGTTTTAGAAAATGTTGTTTCGGCGAAGCGTCATGTTGATAAGAGAAGGTGTCCTGAAGGCTTTCAGGACACCCTCTTTTCCCTCAAGACGCGCTTGTTTGGCATCGCCGCGGCGGCAAGGAGCGCTCTATGGAAGCGGCGTCAGCTTGACTTCGACGGCCAGCAAGGTAAAGATCGTGAGTGTGTGGAGTTCAAGCCGGTATCGCTTCTCGTGGATCGTATACGTTTTGTTTTCAATCGCCCGCTCAATCAGTTCGCGGCTGTTGTACACCGTTTCGATATCTTTCGTAATCAAATGGGACAAATCTTCTTTGACGCTGTCTTCAATGCGAAACGTCGTGTATGAATCAAGTTTATATTGCTCGGCGTTGGCGAGATGGACGGAAACGTCCTGCACGGTCAGCTTTTTTTTCATTTCCTTGTTGTAATGAATATAGTCTTCCTGCCAAATGCGAATTTCGTTTTGCAAATCGGCGATCTGTTCGTTGAGCTCATTGACGTGCCGCACTTGTTTTTCCTGCAAGACGCCGAAAACATACAAAAAGACAAACCAGCTGATGAGCGCTCCGATCGCCGCGCCGGCGAAAAAGCGTTGCCATGACGGGGATTGGTAGTACGGAGGAATTCTCATGGCGAAATGTGCTCCTGTGTCAGCCACGTAATGATGGCCACTCCCGTCTGTGCTCCGCCCATAGCGGACAAAATGAGCAAAAATTGCCGCACGATGTCTTTCGTTTCCCCTAAAAACAGCCCTCGCTCAACGACGTAAAACGTGTCAAACGTCCCGCCGATGGCGGCGACGACCGCCCAAATGCGCAAATCGCCGGCAAATCGGTACATGGCCGTCAACGGCTGGCCGCCGCTCAAAAACGCGCCGAGCGCGCCGATGATGGCGCCGCCAAGCAGCACGCCGACGGCGATAAAATAGCTTTGAATAAACGCCGGCAAAAAGGCCGCTTTTTCGTTCATGCGTTTTCCCGTCCTTTCTTTCTCTCTTATCTATGTATATCGATAGGGTGGACGGAGTATGTAGCCGAAAGAGAAGTTTTCGCCCGTCAAGCGCACGGATGAGGGAGGGATGGTCACTATGTTCGTCCACTTGCATGTGTTGAGCGGATACAGTTTGTTTCAAAGTGCGGCGACGGTGGAGGGGCTTGTAGCGAGGGCGAAGCAACTTGGCTATCAAGCGCTTGCGCTCACTGACCGGAATGTGCTGTATGGCGCCGTTTCCTTTTACCGGGAATGCCAGCGCCACGGCATCCGCCCGATCATCGGCATGACGGCTGATGTCGCTCTTTTTGGGGACGAGGCGTTTCCGCTCGTGCTGTTGGCCGCCAATGAAGAGGGATACCGGCATTTGCTTGAAATCAGCACCATGATGCAAATGGGGGAAACAAAGTATGTTGAGGAAGCTGCTCTTGTACGTTTAAGCGGTGGAATCATCGCCATCACTCCCGGAAGCGAGGGACGCGTCGAGTCGCTTATGGCCGCTGGGGAATGGGAGCGGGCGAAAGAGGCGCTTGTTCGCTACCAGCGGTTGTTTCCTGGACGGCTGTATGTCGCCGTTCAGCGCGGCGAGCAAACGCGCGCCCTGTATGAAGCAGGGTTGTTGCAACTGGCGGAGGAAACTGGCG
The DNA here is from genome assembly GCF_013096845.1 of Geobacillus sp. BMUD. Classification (NCBI taxonomy): domain Bacteria; kingdom Bacillati; phylum Bacillota; class Bacilli; order Caryophanales; family Anoxybacillaceae; genus Geobacillus; species Geobacillus sp. BMUD. Next base: position 294,741 of record NZ_SDLA01000002.1, on the reverse strand, counting down.
TGCCGATCGTGGCAACGAACGACGTCCGTTATGTGGAGCGCAGTGATGCCGTGGCGTGGCGCTGTTTGCAGGCCATCGACCGCGGCGCGCTGCTCGCTGACATTGAGGACGATGACAGCCGCTATTTGGCGGGGCGAGAGGAGATGGCGCGGCGGTTTGCCGACTTGCCCGAGGCGCTGAAGAACAGCTTGGCGATCGCTGATCAATGCGAGCTGCAGATCGAGTTTGGCGGCTGGCGGCTGCCGGCGTACCCCGTTCCGGACGGAGAAACGGCCGACCGTTATTTGCGCAGCCTGTGCGAACAAGGGCTCGCCCGCCGTGTGCCGTCGGCCGATGAGCGCTATCGGCGGCGCCTCGCGCATGAGCTTGACATCATTCAGTCGCTTCATTTCAGCGACTATTTTTTGATCGTCGCCGATGTGGTCGACTACGCCCGCCGGCGCGGCATCTTAACCGGCCCGGGCCGAGGTTCGGCGGCCGGGTCTCTCGTCGCCTATGCTCTGTCAATCACCGACGTTGACCCGATCAAGTACGGACTTTTGTTTGAACGGTTTTTAAACCCGGAGCGGGTGTCGGTGCCTGATATTGACCTCGATTTTCCCGATGACCGGCGCGAGGAAGTGATTCGCTATGTGGCGGATAAATACGGGCGCGATCGCGTCGCGCAAATCATTACGTTCGGCACGTTCGGCGCCAAGGCGGCGCTGCGCGAGACGGCCAAAGCGCTTGGCATCCCTGTGGGGGAGGTGGAACAGATCGCTTCACTGCTGCCGAACAAACCAAGTGTGACGCTCCGCCAATGGCATGCCGAGTCCGCCGCGTTTCGCCGCGCGATGGCTGCCGTTCCTCAAGGGGAAGAATGGTTCGCTGTCGCGCAAAAACTGGAAGGGCTGCCGCGCCATACGTCGATTCACGCCGCCGGCGTCATCATCAGCCCGGAGCCGCTTGTGCGCCTTGTGCCGTTGCAGCCAAGCCATGGCGAATGGCCGTTGACGCAATACGCCATGGGGGCGCTTGAAGCGCTCGGATTGTTGAAAATTGACTTTCTCGGTTTGCGCACGCTCACGTTGATCGGGCAGATCGCGCGCTTGATCGAGCGGCAGACGGGAAAGCCGTTTGACATCCGCACGCTGCCGCTCGATGATAAAAAAACGTACGCACTGCTTGGCGCTGGGGATACAAACGGCGTTTTCCAGCTCGAATCAAGCGGGATGAAACGCATTCTCGCCGAGCTGCAGCCGTCCGAGTTTGAAGATGTCGTCGCCGTCAATGCTTTGTATCGACCGGGGCCGATGCAAATGATCCCCGTTTACATCCGGCGCAAGCGCGGCGAGGAGCCGGTCGAGTACATCCATCCCGACCTTGCGCCGATTTTGGCGCCGACATACGGGGTATTGATCTATCAGGAGCAAATTATGCAAATCGCCGCCCGGCTTGCCGGCTTTTCGCTCGGACAAGCGGACGTGCTGCGCCGGGCGGTGGCGAAAAAAGAAAAAGCGCTGCTTGATGAGCGGCGCCAGGCGTTTATCGCCGGTTGCGCGGCGAACGGCTATCCGCAAGAAATCGCTGAAGAATTGTATCAGCACATCGCCCGTTTCGCCGATTACGGCTTCAACCGAAGCCACGCGGTCAGCTATGCGCGGTTGTCCTATGCCATGGCTTATATGAAAGCCCATCACCCGCTCTGTTTTTATGCGGTCATGCTTGATGGCGCTTCCGGAGACCGGGAAAAAGCCGCGTTGTACTATCGGGAGGCGGCGCATAAAGGCATCCGCGTTCTCTCGCCATCGGTCAATGAAAGCGGGGTTCATGCTTCGATCGAAGGGGGCGCCATTCGCCTGGGGCTCGCGATGGTCAAGCAAGTCGGCCAAGCGGCGAAGGTGATTGTCCGAGAGCGGAACGCGAACGGGCCGTTTGCTGATTTCTTCGATTTCGCCGTCCGCCTGCTGCCAAAAGGCCTCGGGCGCCCGGCGCTCGAGGCGCTGATTTCCGTTGGGGCGTTTGACGAGTTCGGCACAGATCGGGCTTCGCTTCTTGCCAGCATTGACGTTGCGATCGAACATGCGCAATGGGTTCAGGCGCTGCAAGCCGGAGGGCTGTCGTTAAAGCCGAAATGCGCTGATGCGCCTCCCCTATCGCCGGCTGAGCGGCGTCGGCGGGAAGCGGAGTTTCTTGGCTTCGCTGTCACCCCGCACCCGGCGGTGGTGCTTCGCCCGTTGCTGCAAGCGGCTGGAGCGGCGCCTGTTGCTGAGGTGCAACGGTCGTCGGCGTTTGTCGGCGGATCAATCGTCCGTCTGCGGAAAACGAGAACGAAATTTGGTGAAGAGATGGCGTTTCTGACGGTGAGCGATGAAAGTGGGGAATTGGAGGCGGTGGCGTTTCCGGCCGTTTATCGCCGGGCGTCCGATGAACTCAAGGAAGGAAATTTCGTGTTGCTTGCTGGAACGGTCGACGCGCGTGGCGGACGGCCCCAGCTCACCATCCGCCGAGCCGAACGCTTGACGGCGTCGGCGCTGTATATCGACGTCAGCCGCCAAGACAAAGAGCGTCTTGCCGCGCTGAAGCCGCTGTTGGAACGACACCGAGGCCGCACCCCGGTGTATTTGTACGACGAAGCAAAGCGGAAGCTTCTCCGTCTTCCCGAACGGTACGCGGCCGATCTCACCGCGCTGCTTGTCGATGAACTGCTTTCCTTGTTCGGCTTCGGACGCGTGGCCGTCAAGTAAATCGCTCTTTACTATTTCATTATTTTGTTATATCGTATAACCATTAGGTGGTCAGACCAGTGGATAAAGCGAAGGAAGAGGGATCATGGTATCAAAGACGAGAACGTATATGCGGAGACGTTGAAACATATCCGCCGCATGATGATAGAAGACAACCTAGCCCCTGGCGACAAGCTGCCGTCGGAGCGAGAGCTGGCCGAACGGCTCGGCGTCGGGCGTTCATCAGTGCGCGAGGCGTTGCGGGCGCTTGAATTTCTCGGCTTGATTGAAACGCGGCGTGGCGAGGGAAGGTATATGCGTGAGGTCGGCAGCCGCCAGCCGATCGACCTGTTGGCGATGTTTTTGTTGGAAAACGAACGGGCGAAGGACGATTGGGCGGAAACAAAATGGCTCATTGAGCGCCTGTTGCTTGTGCTTGCATGCCGACGCCGGAGCGCAGTGGACGTAAACGAGTTAAAAAAAATCGTTCGTCAAAAACCGATTGATTTCGCGCGATTTTTCGAGACGGTGGCCGAAGCGGCTGGCAATGTTTTGCTCGCCCGCATTTGGTGGGTGCTGTCGGGGTTTGCTGCTTCGTTTGCGTCCGAGCCGCCCCTTGACGACGCCGGCTATGAACAGCTGCTCGCCGCGTTGGAAAGGCAAGATCCGGCGGAGATTGCCGCCGTCTGGGAGGCGCAGCGGCCTTCGCCGTTGTCGAAACAGGCCAGACATCGTTTGACAAACAATGATGTCCATTTTCGATAAAGTAGTAGAGAGGCGAAAACGCAAAGGAGGAGCTCCCTCGTGTGGAAAGACTTGTTTGGGAAAAAGAAAAAGTATGCACCGCTGCCTTCAGAACAAGTGAGGCATGAAGTGCCGGAGGGCGTGATGACGAAATGTCCGCAATGCAAGAAAATTATGTATACAAAAGAGTTGGTCAAAAACTTGCGCGTTTGCCTAAGCTGCGGCTACCATCACCCGATGCCGGCGCGTGAACGGATTGCAAGCCTTCTGGATGACGGCAGCTTCCGCGAGTATGACGCCGATATGATCTCGGTCAATCCGCTCGGCTTTCCGGGCTACATAGAAAAACTGGAAGAAGACCGGCGCAAGTCGGGACTGAACGAGGCGGTCGTCACCGGCGAAGGGACGCTTGACGGCCATCCGCTCGTCATTGCCGTCATGGATTCGTCGTTCCGCATGGGCAGCATGGGATCGGTTGTCGGCGAAAAAATCACCCGCGCCGTCGAGCAGGCGCGTGAACAGCAGATGCCGTTTCTCATTTTCACCGCTTCCGGCGGCGCCCGCATGCAAGAAGGGGTGTTAAGCCTCATGCAAATGGCGAAAACGAGCGCGGCGCTCAAACGGTTCAGCAACGACGGCGGCTTGTTCATCTCCGTCATGACCCATCCGACGACCGGCGGTGTATCGGCGAGCTTTGCCTCGCTTGGGGATTATAACTTTGCCGAACCGGGGGCGCTCATTGGTTTTGCCGGCCGCCGCGTCATCGAGCAGACGGTGCGCGAAGAGCTGCCGGAAGACTTCCAGACGGCGGAGTTTTTGCTGAAGCACGGGCAGTTGGATGCTGTCATTCACCGCCACGAGCTGAAAGAAACGCTTGCGGTCGTTTTGGATCTTCATCAAAAAGGAGGGGAAGAGGGATGGTGGCGGAATTAGAATTCGAAAAACCGCTTGTCGAGCTGCGCCGCAAAATTCAAGAGTTGAAAGAGTTCATGAAAACGGCAGACGTTGACTTATCGGCGGAAATCGAAAAGCTTGAGGCGCGCCTCGCCAAGCTGGAAAACGAGATTTATGCGAATTTGACGCCATGGGATCGCGTGCAAATCGCCCGCCATCCGCAGCGGCCGACGACGCTCGATTACATCGAGCGGCTGTTTACGAACTTTCTTGAGTGCCACGGCGACCGCTGCTTTGGCGATGACGAAGCGATCGTCGGCGGCATCGCCAAATACGATGGACTCCCCGTGACGGTCATCGGCCACCAGCGCGGCAAAGATACGAAAGAAAATTTGCGCCGCAACTTTGGCATGCCGCATCCGGAAGGATACCGGAAGGCGCTGCGGCTCATGAAACAGGCGGAAAAGTTTTCTCGGCCGATCATCTGCTTTATCGACACGAAAGGCGCCTATCCGGGGAAAGCGGCGGAAGAGCGCGGGCAAAGCGAGGCGATCGCCCGCAACTTGTTTGAAATGGCGGGGCTCACCGTGCCGGTTGTCTGCATCGTCATCGGAGAGGGCGGAAGCGGCGGGGCGCTGGCGCTTGGCGTCGGCAACCATATTCATATGCTGGAAAACTCCACGTACTCGGTCATCTCGCCGGAAGGGGCGGCGGCGATTTTGTGGAAAGACGCCTCATTGGCGCAGCGGGCGGCGGAAACGATGAAAATCACCGCCCATGACTTAAAAGCGCTTGGCGTCATTGATGAAATCATCCCAGAAGTGAAAGGCGGCGCTCACCGCGACGCTGACGAGCAGGCAAAGGAAATTGACCGCGTGCTGCGTCGTTCGCTCAAGCAGCTGTTGGCGCTTGACGGCGAAGAGCTCGTCCGGCAGCGCTACGAAAAATTTAAACAAATGGGCCAAGTGTCGTTTTTGCCGGAAACGATTCGGGCAAGATAGGGAAAAAGCTGTCTCCATCTGCGGGGCAGCTTTTCTCATCAGCGAGGTTTTGTCCCAGTGGGATGGCGTGATCGACAAGCAGGCCGCTTGTTTTCCAACCTCTCTTCCGCCCGCACTGGTGGAAAGAACAAGAGGACCAACCGGAGAAAACTGCGTTTGTAAGCCGTTTCAGCGATAGCTTCTATATTGTGTTCCGCAGTTGTTCATGGTACATTAGGAATGTTCAAGAAGACGTATGAGGTCGGACGTGTGCAATTCGATGCAAATGAGGTGGAAACGATGAAACGGATTGGTGTGTTGACAAGCGGCGGCGACTCGCCGGGCATGAATGCGGCCATTCGCGCTGTCGTCCGCAAAGCGATTTATCATGGGGTGGAGGTGTACGGAATCTACCACGGGTATGCCGGGTTGATTGCCGGTAATATCAAAAAGTTGGAAGTCGGGGATGTCGGGGACATCATCCATCGCGGCGGCACCATCCTTTACACCGCCCGTTGCCCGGAGTTTAAGACGGAAGAAGGACAGAAAAAAGGGATCGAACAGCTGAAAAAGCACGGCATTGAAGGGCTGGTCGTCATCGGCGGCGACGGGTCGTATCAAGGGGCGAAAAAATTGACGGAGCACGGCTTCCCGTGCGTCGGCGTGCCCGGGACGATCGACAACGACATTCCGGGCACCGATTTTACGATCGGCTTTGACACAGCGCTCAATACGGTCATCGATGCCATTGACAAAATCCGCGACACGGCGACATCGCATGAACGGACGTACGTCGTCGAAGTGATGGGCCGCCATGCCGGCGATATCGCGTTATGGTCGGGGCTTGCCGGCGGGGCGGAGACGATTTTGATTCCGGAAGCGGACTACGACATGGACGACATCATCGCTCGCCTGAAGCGCGGTCATGAACGCGGCAAAAAACACAGCATCATCATCGTCGCCGAAGGAGTCGGCAGCGGCGTTGACTTCGGTCGGCAAATTCAAGAAGCGACCGGCTTTGAGACGCGTGTGACGGTGCTTGGCCATGTGCAGCGCGGCGGATCGCCGACGGCGTTTGACCGCGTGTTAGCGAGCCGCCTCGGCGCCCGTGCGGTCGAGCTTTTGCTTGAAGGCAAAGGCGGCCGTTGCGTTGGCATCCAAAACAACCAAATCGTTGACCATGACATTGCCGAGGCGTTAGCGAAAACACATACCGTCGATCAACGCATGTATGCCTTATCGAAAGAGCTGTCGATTTAATTCCCGATGGGAAAGGAAGAAGAAGTGATGAAGCGGAAAACGAAAATCGTCTGTACGATCGGGCCGGCAAGCGAGAGCGTAGACAAGCTCGTGCAATTGATCGAAGCGGGGATGAACGTGGCGCGCCTCAACTTTTCGCATGGCGATCACGAGGAACACGGGCGGCGCATCGCCAACATTCGCGAGGCGGCGCGGCGAACGGGCCAAACGGTTGCCATTTTGCTCGATACGAAAGGACCGGAAATCCGCACGCACAATATGGAGAACGGCGCCATCGAACTGAAGGAGGGGGCCAAGCTCATCATTTCGGTGAGCGAAGTGCTTGGCACGCCGGAAAAAATCTCGGTCACCTATCCGGGGCTGATTGATGATGTGTCCGTTGGTTCGAAAATTTTGCTCGACGATGGACTGATCGGCCTTGAAGTCAACGCGGTCGACAAGCAAGCTGGGGAAATTGTCACGACCGTGCTCAACAGCGGCGTGCTCAAAAACAAAAAAGGAGTCAATGTTCCGGGCGTGCGTGTCAATTTGCCGGGCATCACCGAGAAAGATCGAGCGGATATTTTGTTTGGCATCCGCCAAGGCATCGACTTCATCGCTGCCTCGTTTGTGCGTCGGGCGTCTGATGTGCTCGAAATCCGTGAGCTGCTCGAGGCCAATGACGCCCTGCACATCCAAATCATCGCGAAAATTGAAAATGAAGAAGGCGTCGCCAACATCGATGAAATTTTGGAAGCCGCCGACGGCCTCATGGTGGCGCGCGGTGACCTTGGCGTGGAGATTCCCGCTGAGGAAGTGCCGCTCATTCAAAAAATGCTTATTAAAAAGTGCAACATGCTTGGCAAGCCGGTCATCACGGCGACGCAAATGCTTGATTCGATGCAGCGAAATCCGCGGCCGACGCGGGCGGAGGCAAGCGATGTCGCCAACGCCATTTTTGACGGCACGGACGCCGTCATGCTTTCCGGGGAAACGGCAGCCGGCCAGTATCCGGTCGAAGCGGTAAAAACGATGCACCAAATTGCCCTCCGCACCGAGCAGGCGTTGGAGCATCGCGACATTTTGTCCCAGCGCACGAAAGAGAGCCGAACGACGATCACCGATGCCATCGGCCAATCGGTCGCTCACACGGCGCTCAATTTGGATGTGGCGGCCATCGTGACACCGACGGTGAGCGGGAAAACACCGCAGATGGTGGCGAAATACCGCCCGAAAGCACCGATCATCGCCGTGACATCGAACGAAGCAGTGTCGCGCCGCTTGGCGCTCATTTGGGGCGTGTATACGAAAGAAGCCCCGCATGTCAATACGACCGATGAAATGCTCGATGTGGCGGTCGACGCAGCGGTGCGCTCCGGCTTGGTCAAGCACGGCGACTTGGTCGTCATCACCGCCGGCGTGCCGGTCGGCGAAACAGGATCGACCAACTTAATGAAAGTGCACGTCATCAGCGACTTGCTTGCCAAAGGGCAAGGCATCGGCCGCAAGTCGGCGTTCGGCAAGGCGGTCGTTGCCAAAACGGCAGAAGAGGCATGCCGAAAAATGGTAGAAGGTGGCATTTTAGTCACCATCAGCACCGATGCTGATATGATGCCGGCGCTCGAAAAAGCGGCGGCGATCATCACCGAGGAAGGCGGATTGACGAGCCATGCGGCGGTCGTCGGCTTAAGCCTTGGCATTCCGGTCGTCGTCGGGGTGGAAAATGCCACCAACTTGTTTAAAGATGGGCAAGAGATCACGGTTGATGGCGGCTTTGGCGCCGTGTACCGCGGCCATGCAAGCGTGTTGTAACGGACGATGCAGCAAAAAAAGGGTGTCCCAAAAAGCAGCGGGACACCCTTTCGTATCGCCATATATATGCATTAAGCACTTTTAGTGAACTACCCGCCACCTACGCTTCACTTAGAGGTGGAGGCTTCAAGCGACTTGTGCGTGTTCGCCGAACGGTAAGCCACACACAAGAACCCTTTACGCTTTCCTTCGCTCCGAAGGCGTCCGTTCGAACAATAGATGACCACATCCGTCAGCGATCATCAACCGACATTCATCTCCCACCTACTCATTGGGCTTTGCCCTGCACATTCCTTGAGGTGGGAGACTTCTGTCGGAAATTACGTTAAACGATCGATATCCATTTAGGGAAAGCCGAGCTTTTGAGACAGCTCCCTTCGATTACGCGGTCGGTTTGCCGATAATAAAGCGCCAAAGATCGCGAAACACATTGGCGCTATGGAGCGTGCGGATGATGACAAGCGTGACAGGACCGGCAATCAAGCCGAGAAAACCGAGCAGCTTGAAACCGACGAACAAGGCGATGAGCGTGGCGAGCGGGTCGAGGCCGATCGTTGAAGAAAGCACTTTTGGCTCCATGATTTGCCGTTGGACGAGGACAACGATATACAGCACGCCAAGCCCAATCGCAAACGGAATGTTGCCGCTCACAGCGGCGTAAATGATCCAAGGAACAAATACAATCCCCGTTCCCAAATATGGCAAAAGATCGACGAACCCGATGATCAACGCGATCGTAATCGCGTAATCAACGCGCAAAATCAGCAGGCCGATCAGCACGATGACGGTCGTAATCGAAATGAGCGTCGCCTGCGCTTTGATAAAGCCAAACAGCGCCCGCTTTAAGTCGAGAAACACCGTTTTTCCGCTTGTGCGAGCTTTCGCCGGCAGCCATTGCTGGGCCATGCGCATTAAGCGGTGCCAGTCTTTGCTGATGAAAAACGTCGCCAGCAGCGAAAAAATAAATACGGTCGCGGCATTCGGCAGCCAAGCGAGGAGCTGCGGAATGTTTTGCAGGATGCTCTGGACAAATTCGCCAACCGTCGTTCCAATTTTTTTTCCGACGGCTTGAATATTTTGCATAATCGTATCCTGTTGGGCGGCGCTTAAACTTTTAAACATCCCGGCCAAATCTTTGTAAATCGGGATGATTTGGTCGGCGACGAACGTCTCCATGTATGTGATCAATGTTTGAAATTTTTCTGGCACGACGTTGGCTAAATATTGCGTTCCCGAAACAATTTCAGCAACGAGAAGCGTGACCAAACCGGCGACTGCGGCAAACAAAATGATGAGCGTGACGCTGACTGCGAGCCACCGCGGCATTTTCGCCTTCCGTTCCAAAACATCGACGAGCGGGTTGATGATCATCGCGATGAAAAAGGCGATGATGAACGGATACGTTACGGTCGAAATGTAGTATGCGGCGATGATGCCAAGGACTAGAGCGGCGACGACGAGAAAAAAGCGCAAAAGACGCTCAGCGTATATTCGGGACAATGTTTCACCTCCAACGATGTTCCATATTGATATATTACACGTTTTCTTACGGGGAAGCAAAAAGACAAGTTTCATAGGAAAGGATGGACGAGCGTGAACGAACCGGTATGGTTTTTGCTTTTGTTGCTCGCACTCGGTTTTCTGGCGAAAAACGAATCGCTTATTGTGGCGGTCGCTGTGCTACTGGCCGTCAAATTCACGGGGTTGGATCAAAAAATGCTGCCAATCATTCAAGCGAAAGGCATCCATTGGGGGGTGACGGTCATTACGATCGCTGTGCTCGCTCCCATCGCTTCGGGGGAGATCGGCTTTAAGCAGCTTGTCAGCTCTCTGCAGTCGTTGTCGGCCTGGGTCGCTCTTTTATCCGGCGTTTTCGTCGCCTTGATCGCCAAAGAGGGGGTGGAGATGCTGGCCAATGACCCCCATATGACGGCAGCGCTTGTGTTCGGCACCATCATTGCCGTATCCTTGTTTCACGGGGTGGCGGTTGGGCCCTTGATCGGCGCCGGCATTGCCTATACGGTCATCAAAATGATAGAATATTTTTGATCATCAGGCGGTGCGTCGGATCCTCTGTTTTGAAACGAATGGATTTCCATTTTGTTCCTGATCATCATTTCTTTTGACGTGTGACAGCTGACAAAAGTCTGATAATTGTTTATAATAATGAACGAGAGTGAGTTTTCGGCCAAGCATTGTGCAGCTGTTGCAACGGAGCGGTTGTCGCCGGCGCCATGTAAGCACTTTCGCGCGCGTTTGTTTTTGCCTCCATTTCGAGCAGGCGCTCACCGGCCATTCGTCATCATGGCCGGAACTTATGAAAAGAAGGGGAGATTGAACATGACAGTAACCCGTGGTTTAGAAGGAGTCGTGGCCACGACGTCAAGCATCAGTTCGATCATCGATGACACGTTGACGTATGTTGGCTATGACATTGATGATTTAGCCGAAAACGCTTCCTTCGAAGAAGTCGTTTATTTGCTTTGGCATCGCGAACTGCCGACGAAAGAGCAGCTTGAGGAATTAAAGCAGCAATTAGCGGAAAACGCTGAAATTCCAAACGAAATCATTGAACATTTCAAGCTGTATCCCATTGACAAAGTGCATCCGATGGCGGCTTTGCGCACCGCGGTATCGCTTCTCGGCTTGTATGACGAAGAGGCGGATGTCATGACGAAAGAGGCGAACTATCGGAAAGCGATTCGGCTGCAGGCGAAAATCCCGACGATCGTCACCGCCTTCGCCCGCGTGCGCAAAGGGCTGGAACCGGTTGCGCCGCGCAAAGATTTGAGCTTTGCTGCCAATTTCTTGTACATGCTGACCGGCAAAGAACCAGATCCCATTGCTGTGGAAGCGTTCAACAAGGCGCTCGTGCTGCATGCCGACCACGAGTTGAACGCGTCGACATTCACAGCGCGCGTCTGCGTCGCCACGCTGTCCGATATGTATTCTGGCATCACCGCGGCGATCGGCGCCTTGAAAGGGCCGCTTCACGGTGGGGCGAACGAAGCGGTGATGAAAATGTTGAAGGAAATCGGCACCGTCGACAACGTCGAGCCATACATCCGCGCCAAGCTGGCCAACAAAGAAAAAATTATGGGCTTCGGCCACCGCGTTTACCGAAAAGGCGACCCGCGCGCCAAACATTTGAAAAAAATGTCGGAAAAACTGACGAAGCTCGTCGGCGAGCCGCATTGGTATGAAATGTCGACGAAGATTGAAGAAATCGTCACATCGGAAAAAGCGTTGCCGCCGAACGTTGACTTTTATTCCGCCTCGGTTTACCATTGTTTAGGAATCGATCATGATTTGTTTACGCCGATTTTTGCCGTCAGCCGCACGTCTGGATGGTTGGCCCACATTTTAGAGCAATATGACAACAACCGTCTCATCCGTCCGCGCGCCGAGTACACCGGCCCGGGCAAACGGGTGTACGTGCCGATCGACGAGCGCGGCTAAAACACGTGGACAAGGCGGTGAAGGCGTGCCTTCACGCCTTTTTATAAAAAAATGGCATTGGGGGTTTTGCTCGTGACGCAAGGAGAAAAAATTACAGTCCAAAATGGTGTGCTCAACGTTCCGAACAACCCGATCATCCCGTTTATCGAGGGGGATGGAACCGGCCCGGACATCTGGGCGGCCGCTTCGCGCGTGCTCGAAGCAGCAGTGGAAAAAGCATACAAAGGCGAGAAAAAAATCGTCTGGAAGGAAGTGCTCGCCGGCGAGAAAGCATACAAGCTGACGGGCAACTGGCTTCCGGATGAAACGCTCGAGACGATCCGCGAATACATAATCGCCATTAAAGGGCCGCTGACGACGCCGGTTGGCGGAGGCATCCGCTCGCTGAACGTCGCGCTTCGCCAAGAGCTCGACCTGTTTGTCTGCCTGCGCCCGGTCCGCTACTTTCCAGGCGTTCCGTCGCCAGTGAAACGCCCGGAAGACACCGATATGGTCATTTTCCGGGAAAATACGGAAGACATTTACGCCGGCATTGAATATGCCAAAGGGACGCCGGAAGTGAAAAAAGTCATCGACTTTTTGCAAAACGAAATGGGCGTGCGCAAAATCCGCTTCCCGGAAACGTCCGGCATCGGCATTAAGCCGATTTCCGAACAAGGGACGAAACGGCTTGTGCGCGCGGCGATCAACTACGCGATCGAACACGGCCGCAAGTCGGTGACGCTCGTTCATAAAGGGAATATTATGAAATTCACTGAAGGCGCGTTTAAAAACTGGGGTTATGAATTGGCGGAGGAAGAATTCGCCGACAAAGTGTTCACGTGGGCGCAATACGACCGCATCGTCGAGTCGGAAGGAAAAGAAGCGGCGAACAAAGCGCTTGCTGATGCGGAAGCGTCCGGCAAAATCATTATCAAAGACGTCATCGCCGACATCTTCCTGCAACAAATTTTGACGCGTCCGCGCGAATTTGACGTCATCGCGACGATGAACTTAAACGGTGACTACATTTCCGACGCGCTCGCGGCTCAAGTCGGCGGCATTGGCATCGCGCCGGGGGCCAACATCAACTATGAAACCGGCCACGCCATTTTCGAAGCGACGCACGGCACGGCGCCGAAATACGCAGGGCTTGACAAAGTCAATCCGTCCTCCGTCATTCTCTCGGGCGTCATGATGTTTGAGCATCTCGGCTGGAACGAGGCGGCGAAATTGATCATCAAAGCCATGGAGAAAACGATCGCCGCGAAAATCGTCACCTATGACTTCGCCCGCCTGATGGAAGGGGCGACGGAAGTGAAATGCTCCGAATTTGCTGATGCGCTCATCCGCAACATGGACTAATTTAACGAAGGGAATGGCAAAACGATGGCGATGAAACGGAAAAAAATCTCGGTGATCGGCGCCGGATTCACGGGGGCGACGACGGCATTCCTGTTGGCGCAAAAAGAGCTTGGCGACGTCGTGTTGGTTGACATTCCGCAGCTCGAAAACCCAACGAAAGGAAAGGCGCTCGACATGCTGGAGTCGAGCCCGGTGCTTGGGTTTGACGCGAACATCGTTGGCACATCGGATTACGCTGACACAGCCGATTCGGACATCGTCGTCATCACAGCTGGCATCGCCCGCAAACCGGGAATGAGCCGCGACGATTTGGTGACGACGAACCAGAAAATTATGAAGCAAGTGACGAAAGAAGTCGTCAAATACTCGCCGAACTGCTACATCATTGTCTTGACGAACCCGGTTGATGCCATGACATACACGGTGTTTAAAGAGTCCGGGTTTCCGAAAAACCGCGTCATTGGGCAGTCAGGCGTTCTCGATACGGCGCGCTTCCGTACGTTCGTCGCCCAGGAGCTGAACATTTCGGTGAAGGATGTCACCGGGTTTGTGCTCGGCGGCCATGGCGACGACATGGTGCCGCTCGTCCGCTATTCGTACGCCGGCGGCATCCCGCTTGAAAAACTCATTCCGAAAGATCGTTTGGACGCCATCGTTGAGCGGACGCGCAAAGGCGGCGGTGAAATCGTCAACCTGCTCGGCAACGGCAGCGCCTACTATGCACCGGCTGCGTCGCTTGCCGAAATGGTCGAAGCGATTGTGAAAGACCAGCGCCGCATTTTGCCGGCCATCGCCTACCTTGAAGGCGAATACGGCTATGACGGCATTTATTTGGGTGTGCCGACGATCCTTGGCGGCAACGGCATCGAGAAAGTGATCGAACTCGAGCTGACCGAAGAGGAAAAAGCGGCGCTCGCTAAATCCGTCGAATCCGTCAAAAATGTCATGCGTATGCTGGAATAGCAGCAGGGCAAAAATTCGGGCATTGTCCCGGGTTTTTGCCCACAGTCAATGAAAGCGCTTTCTAGAAAGCAAAGGGGTGGGAACATGTTGAAAAAACGAAAAATCGGAAGAAGGATCGGGGAAATTCAAGCGGGGGAAAAGCTCGTGTTCCAAGCCGCCATCGAAGACAAAGATTTGCTTCTTTATCTTGGACTGACCGATGACGCCAATCCGCTTTACATTCAGCACGATTATGCTTCACAGACGCCGTTTGGAAAACCAGTCGTTCCGCCGGTCATGTTGACGGGGATGATCACGTCGGCGGTTTCTAAATATTTGCCAGGTCCGGGCAGCTATATTACACGGCAGGACATTCGCTTTCTCCGGCCAGTGTATCATTATGAAACGCTCGAATTTTTGCTCGAAGTCGCCGATGTCGATGAGGCGGGTCATTGCGTGACGTTGTCCGTCATGGCGACGCGCGGCGCAGAGACGGTGTTGGAAGGGGCGTTGTCCGTTTGTCCGCCGCATACCCTCCCGCGCCTAGACGGGCGTGTGTTCGAGAACTTTTAACGTCATTTCCGAAAGAAGTTCTTCACTTCGAAACAAAGGGGAAGTTTCGTGCCGTTTTCCGCCAAAAGAAGCCAACAAAACGCGAGGGTCAGTTTTCCGCGGGTGACCGGTCTGCAGGAAAACTCCCTTTTTTTCTTTTTTGTCCGAATCAAAGCGTCAATTGTGGTATCATAAAGGCAGAAACCATTGATTGGGATGGAGGAGCGGCATGGGACGAAAAATTTTAGTTGTCGATGACGAACAGCCAATCGTGACTCTGTTGTCGTACAATTTGGAGAAAGCCGGATTTCATGTCGTGACCGCTCACGATGGGGAAGAGGCGCTTGCGAAAGTGGCGTCCGAACAGCCGGCGCTCATCATTTTGGATTTGATGCTGCCGAAGCTTGACGGCGTGGATGTATGCAAGCGGCTTCGCCAGCAGCAAATCATGACGCCGATTTTAATGTTGACGGCTCGAGATGATGAATTTGACAAAGTGCTTGGCCTTGAGCTTGGCGCTGACGATTATATGACGAAGCCGTTCAGCCCGCGCGAAGTCATTGCGCGCGTCAAGGCGATTTTGCGCCGCACGGAGCTCGTTCAGCCGGCGGCTGAATCGAGTGAGCGACTTGTTGTTGGCGAGCTGGAAATTTTTCCAGATCGCTATGAGGCGACCATAGGAGGCAAGCCGCTTGAGCTGACACCGAAAGAGTTTGAGCTGCTCCTTTATTTGGCTCGCCATAAAGGGCGGGTGTTGACACGCGACCAGTTGCTCAGCGCTGTATGGAACTATGAGTTTGCCGGCGATACACGCATTGTCGACGTCCATATCAGTCACTTGCGTGAGAAGATTGAAACCGATACGAGAAAACCGATATATATTAAAACGGTGCGCGGCCTTGGTTACAAATTGGAGGAACCGAAGCGGCATGAATAGCTTCCGCACCCGCCTTTTGTTTTGGCTTGTGACGCTCATTGCTACGGTGTTGATTGCCCTCGGGCTTTTGCTTGGGCAATTGCTGAAAGACTTTTACACCGAGACGATGAACAAGCGTATGGAAAAAGAGGCTCAAGCGCTTGCGATTTTGCTTGAAAATGAACCGCTCGAGCAAATCCGCGCCGATTTGCAGGAAATGGGGAATGAGCTGTCGTCCCGCATCACCGTGCTCGATAAAGAAGAACGGGTGAGGTTTGACAGCGGTCGCGTCGCAACGATCAGCGACAAAGACCATGAGCGCATCGTCCGGGCGATTTTGCGCAAAAAGCAGTTTCCTCGCTTTTCCGTAATTGAAAAAACAAACGACGTCTATTACTACATCGTCCCGTACGAGCGCGGTGAACGGAGCGGGTACGTCGTTTTAAGCACACCGACGAGCTCACTTCAAAAAGTAAACGAGCAAATTTGGGGTGTGCTCACGAGCAGCCTCGGAATGGCGCTCGTTGTCATCATCGCCCTTGTCTGGAAAATCGCTAATCAATATATGAAGCCGATTGAAGAAGCGACGAAAGTGGCGTTTGAGCTGGAAAAAGGCAATTACGCCGCCCGTGTGCCTGATGGTGAATATAACGAGGCTGGTATGCTTGTGCGTTCGATCAACCGACTGGCTCGCCATTTGCAGGAGATGAGCAGGGCGCGCGAAATTCAGACCGATCGGCTTCATACGCTCATTGAAAACGTCGGCAGCGGCCTGCTGTTTATTGACCACCGCGGACATATTTCTCTCATCAATCGGGCGTTTCAGACTCAGTTTCATCTCGATCCGTCGGATTGTTTGTACCGTCCGTATGCCGATGTGCTGCCGCACCGTGACATCGTCCGGTTTATCGACGATATTTTCATCACCGAAACGACGATGCGTCAGCATATGCGGCTGACGGTTGGCATCGAGCGGAAACATTTCGATGTATACGGGGCCCCGATCATCGGCACGAACGCCGAATGGACAGGGATTGTCGTCGTGTTTCACGATATTACGGAGCTGAAGCGGCTCGAGCAAATCCGCAAAGACTTTGTCGCCAACGTGTCGCACGAATTGAAAACGCCGGTGACGTCCATTAAAGGATTCGCTGAAACGTTATTGGATGGCGCTATGAAGGATGAAGAGGCGCTCGAACATTTTTTGACCATCATCTTAAAAGAAAGCGAACGGCTGCAAACGCTCGTTGAGGAACTGTTGGACTTGTCGAAAATCGAGCAACACGGGTTTCAGCTGCAACTCGAAGACGTGGATATCGCTCAAGTCATCGCCGAAGCAGCTGCTGTGTTTCGCCAAAAAGCGGCGGAAAAACAAATTGATTTGCATATCGCATCGCCACCCGGGCTTGTCATCCGCGGTGACAGAAATCGGATGAAGCAAATTTTGCTGAACTTGCTCGCCAACGCCATTACGTATACGCCGGAGCGGGGGAGGGTTGCCGTCGAGGCGGAAGAGGCAGAGAAAGAAGTGCGGATCCATGTGAAAGACACCGGCATCGGCATTGAGGAAAAGGAAATCCCGCGCATTTTTGAACGTTTTTACCGCGTCGACAAGGCGCGCAGCCGCGATTCCGGCGGAACGGGGTTGGGCCTTGCGATTGTGAAACATTTGGTTGAGGCTCACCACGGATATATTACCGTAGCGAGCCAAGTGGGGCGCGGCACCGTGTTTACCATTCATTTTCCAAAGCCGGGGCGGTAGCCGGCCTCTTTTTTTATCCTCTCCGACCGAGAAACCCCGCTTTTCAGCGGGAATGTCAGTGGGGAGTGAATGGGCACCGCTCATCGTGATGGGTGAGCGTTCAAGACAGGGGGCGGGCATGGTACAATAGGACAAGGAAGCATCCGAGGAGGGATGAGATTGAAAAAAAAGTTGGTTTTAATCGATGGCAACAGCGTGGCGTACCGCGCGTTTTTCGCTTTGCCGCTGCTGCATAACGACAAAGGCATCCATACGAACGCCGTCTACGGATTTACGATGATGTTGAATAAAATTTTGGCGGAAGAAGAGCCAACCCATATGCTTGTCGCGTTTGACGCGGGGAAAACGACGTTTCGGCATGAAACGTTTCAAGCTTATAAAGGCGGGCGGCAACAGACGCCGCCGGAACTGTCGGAACAGTTCCCGCTGTTGCGCGAGCTGCTGAGGGCGTATCGCATCCCCGCCTATGAACTCGACCTCTACGAAGCGGACGATATTATTGGGACGCTCGCCGTCCGCGCCGAGCAGGAAGGGTTTGAGGTGAAAGTCATTTCCGGCGACCGCGACCTGACCCAGCTCGCTTCCCCCCATGTGATGGTGGACATTACGAAAAAAGGGATTACCGATATTGAATCGTACACGCCGGAGACGGTCCGCGAAAAATATGGCTTATCCCCGGAGCAAATCGTCGATTTGAAAGGATTGATGGGCGACAAGTCGGACAATATTCCTGGGGTGCCGGGCATCGGGGAAAAAACGGCGGTCAAGTTGCTCAGGCAATTCGGCACGGTTGAAAACGTGCTCGCCTCCATTGATGAGATCAAAGGCGAAAAGTTGAAAGAAACGCTGCGCCAACACCGCGATATGGCGCTGTTAAGCAAAAAGCTCGCCGCCATTCGCCGCGACGCCCCGGTCGAGCTCTCGCTTGATGACATTGCCTATCAAGGCGAAGACCGGGAGAAAGTGATCGCGTTATTTAAAGAGCTTGGGTTTCAATCATTTTTAGAGAAAATGGATTTGCCATCATCAGAAGAGGAAAAACCACTCGCGGAGATGGCCTTCGCGATGGCCGATCGCGTAACAGAGGAGATGCTTGCTGACAAGGCGGCGCTTGTCGTTGAGGTGGTCGAGGAAAATTATCATGATGCGCCGATCGTCGGCATCGCTCTCGTCAATGAACATGGACGGTTTTTCCTGCGCCCGGAGGCGGCGCTTTCTGATCCGCAGTTTGTGGCTTGGCTTGGCGATGAAACGAAGAAAAAAAGTATGTTTGACTCAAAGCGCGCGGCAGTCGCCTTAAAATGGAAAGGAATTGAGCTATGCGGCGTTTCCTTTGATTTATTGCTGGCCGCCTATTTGCTTGATCCGGCCCAAGGTGCTGATGACGTGGCTGCCGCAGCAAAAATGAAACAATACGAAGCGGTGCGGCCGGATGAAGCGGTGTATGGCAAAGGGGCGAAGCGGGTCGTGCCGGATGAGTCAGTGCTCGCCGAGCATCTCGTTCGCAAGGCGGAGGCGATTTGGTCGCTCGAACGGCTGTTTTTGGATGAGCTGCGCCGCAATGAACAAGATGGGTTGCTTGTCGAGCTCGAGCAGCCGTTGTCTTCAATTTTGGCGGAAATGGAATTTGCCGGGGTGAAAGTGGACACGAAGCGGCTCGAACAGATGGGAGAAGAGCTCGCCGAGCAGCTGCGCACGGTCGAGCAGCGCATTTATGAGCTCGCCGGCCAGGAGTTCAACATCAATTCTCCGAAACAGCTCGGCGTCATTTTATTTGAAAAACTGCAGCTGCCGGTGTTGAAAAAAACGAAAACCGGCTACTCCACTTCGGCGGACGTGCTGGAAAAATTGGCGCCGTATCATGAAATTGTCGAAAACATTTTGCATTACCGCCAGCTTGGCAAACTGCAATCGACGTACATTGAAGGGTTGTTGAAAGTCGTGCGCCCCGATACAAAGAAGGTGCATACGATTTTCAACCAGGCGCTGACGCAGACCGGGCGGCTCAGCTCGACGGAGCCGAACTTGCAAAACATTCCGATTCGGCTTGAGGAAGGACGGAAAATCCGCCAAGCGTTCGTGCCGTCGGAGCCGGATTGGCTTATTTTCGCCGCTGACTACTCGCAAATTGAGTTGCGCGTTCTCGCCCATATTGCCGAAGATGACAATTTAATAGAAGCGTTCCGCCGCGATTTGGACATTCATACGAAAACCGCGATGGACATTTTCCATGTAAGCGAGAATGAGGTGACGCCCAATATGCGCCGCCAGGCAAAAGCAGTCAACTTCGGCATCGTTTACGGTATCAGCGATTACGGCTTGGCGCAAAACTTAAATATTTCGCGCAAAGAAGCGGCCCACTTCATCGAGCGCTATTTCGAAAGCTTCCCTGGGGTGAAGCGGTATATGGAACATATTGTGCAAGAAGCGAAACAAAAAGGGTATGTGACGACGTTGTTGCACCGGCGCCGCTATTTGCCGGATATTACAAGCCGCAACTTCAATGTCCGCAGCTTTGCCGAGCGGACGGCGATGAACACGCCGATTCAAGGAAGCGCGGCTGACATTATCAAAAAGGCGATGATCGATTTGCACGCGAGGCTGAAGGAAGAGCGGCTGCAAGCGCGCCTTTTGCTGCAAGTGCATGACGAGCTCATTTTGGAAGCGCCGAAAGAAGAGATCGAGCGACTGTGCCGGCTCGTTCCCGAGGTGATGGAGCAAGCCGTTGCGCTTCGCGTGCCGCTCAAAGTCGACTACCATTACGGGCCGACGTGGTATGACGCGAAATAAAAAGAGTCCTTGGCATGAAACGCTGGCACTCCGTGAAGAATCTTTCAAGGCGACGATTCGCGGCCGAGGGCCGATGAATGGGCGCGAAACGGCCGCCGCCTCATGAAAAATCTTTCTCACGTTGGCTGGACCGGCGTCCATGCGAAAGCATCGGCTGAAGCGATGCAAAGGAAGGAAAGGAGGGGGAATCATGCCGGAATTGCCGGAAGTGGAAACGATCCGCCGGACGCTTTTGCCGCTTGTGGTCGGCAAAACGATTGAGGATGTGCGCATCTTTTGGCCCAACATCATCCGCCATCCACAAGACCCCAAGGTATTCGCGGCCAGAATGATCGGACAGACGGTGCGCGGTGTGGAGCGGAGAGGAAAATTTTTAAAATTTCTGCTCGACCGAGATGTGCTCATTTCCCATTTGCGCATGGAAGGACGCTATGCTGTCGCTTCTGCTCTGGAGCCGCTCGAACCGCATACGCACGTGGTGTTTCGCTTCGCTGACGGCAGCGAACTCCGTTACCGCGACGTGCGCAAGTTCGGCACGATGCACGTTTATGAGAAAGAGGAAGCTGACCGCCGGCCGCCGCTTGCTGAGCTTGGGCCGGAGCCGCTTTCCCCGGCGTTTTCTCCGGCCGTATTGGCCGAGCGGGCGATGACAACGAAGAGGCCGGTCAAGGCGCTGCTCCTTGACCAGACGGTTGTCGCCGGATTCGGCAACATTTATGTCGACGAATCGCTGTTTCGCGCCGGCATTCTTCCCAGACGGCCAGCCGCCTCGCTCTCCGGCAAAGAGATCGAGCGCCTGCATAAGGAAATGGTGGCGACGATCGGCGAGGCGGTCATGAAAGGGGGGAGCACGGTGCGCACGTACGTGAACACGCAAGGTGAGGCCGGCACGTTTCAACATCATTTGTACGTGTATGGCCGCCAAGGCCAGCCGTGCAAACGATGCGGCACGTCGATTGAAAAAATAGTCGTCGCCGGCCGCGGCACGCATTATTGTCCGCGCTGCCAGCGCTAGGCGGCGCGTAAAAAGGAGAGAGAGACCATGACGTTGACGATCGGGCTGACCGGTGGGATCGCCAGCGGCAAAAGCACGGTGAGCGCGATGATGCGCGAGCTCGGCCTTCCCGTCATCGATGCTGACGAAGCGGCGCGCGCCGTCGTCCGGCCGGGGGAAGAGGCCTACCGACAGATTGTCGCTGCCTTCGGTCCGGACATCGTGCAGGCCAACGGAGAGATCGATCGGGTGAAACTCGGGGCGATCGTGTTCCACGACGAAGAAGAACGGAAAAAGCTAAACGCCATCGTTCACCCGGCCGTGCGTCGGAAAATGCTGGCGGAGAAAGAAGCGCTCGTCCGCTCTGGGGCGAAAACGATCGTGCTGGACATTCCGCTTTTATTTGAAAGCGGGTTGACTGCTTGGGTTGATAAAATATTGGTCGTCTACGTCGATGATGACGTCCAGCTCCGTCGGCTGATGGAGCGGAACGGGTTTACAGAGGAAGAAGCGCGCGCCCGCATCCGCGCCCAATGGCCGTTGGCGGAAAAAATCAAACAGGCCGACGCAGTCATCAACAATAACGGGACAAGGGAAGAGACACGTCGTCAGCTATTGACGATTTTGAAACAATGGGACGCCTTGGAAAAATAGGCGTCTTTTTTGTTTCGTTTTGATTATTTTGTTCTCCACATTTCCTAAAAATATGATATACTATTTATACAGAAACAAGAAAATAGTATGACATATATGAAGGGAGAACAAAGTCAATGAAGGCGAAAGTGGCGATTAACGGTTTCGGACGAATCGGACGGATGGTCTTTCGGCGCGCCATCCATTCTTCTGAACTCGACATTGTGGCGGTAAACGCCAGCTACCCGCCGGAAACGTTAGCCCATTTAGTGAAATATGACTCCAACCACGGCAAATTTGACGGCGAGGTCATCGCTTTGGAAGATGGCCTGCTGGTCAACGGCAAAAAAGTGAAGCTAGTAAACTCGCGCGACCCAAAACAGCTGCCGTGGAAAGAGCTTGATATTGATATGGTGATTGAAGCAACAGGAAAATTCAACGACCGCGAAAAGGCAAGCCTTCACCTTGAGGCTGGGGCCAAACGCGTCATTTTAACTGCCCCGGGCAAAAATGAAGATGTAACGATCGTCATTGGCGTCAACGAGCATATGCTGGACATCGACCGCCATTTTATCATTTCGAACGCTTCGTGCACGACCAACTGCTTGGCTCCGGTCGTCAAAGTACTCGATGAAGCGTTTGGGATTGAAAACGGCCTGATGACGACGGTTCATGCGTATACGAACGACCAAAAAAACATCGACAACCCGCATAAAGATTTGCGCCGCGCTCGCTCATGCGCGCAGTCGATCATCCCGACGACAACGGGAGCGGCGAAAGCGCTTGGGCTCGTTTTGCCGCATTTAAAGGGAAAATTGCACGGCATGGCGCTCCGCGTCCCGACGCCGAACGTCTCGCTTGTCGATTTGGTTGTGGATTTGAAGCGCGACGTGACGGTTGATGAGGTGAACGAAGCGTTCATCCGCGCCGCTAACGGTCCGCTCAACGGCATTTTGGATTTCACATTGGAACCGCTTGTCTCGATCGATTTCAACACGAATCCGCACTCTGCCATCATTGATGGCTTGTCGACGATGGTGATGGAAGGACGAAAAGTGAAAGTGCTTGCCTGGTATGACAACGAGTGGGGCTATTCGTGCCGCGTCGTCGATTTAGCTCACCTTGTCGCAGCCAAAATGAATGAGCGCCTCAGCGTCAATGCGTAATGGACCCCCCGCCTTGGCGGCGGTCCGATGCGAAGCGCGCTGCCCGCGCTATGGCCTTTGCGATCCGCACAAACGGATCGGGCCACGGCGCGGGTGTGGCGCTTTTTCTTTTTTTCATGCAAAAAAATTAAAAAAGCCTGTTGCAAAAAAAACCTAAACAAAGTATACTATGTCTCGTGAACTTCTTAACGGCAAGGGTAATGTGACTACTTAAAGGGTTAGGACCTCTTAGGACTAACTTTCCCCCGTGGTAGTTATACATGCCATTTTGCAGCTCACTTTCTGTTTTTTTATTTGTTTGAGAAAATTGGTTAAAAGGGGGATTCTTTTCATGGACACGATGGGTCGTCACGTTATCTCGGAACTTTGGGGATGCGACTTTGACAAACTGAATGATATGGATTTTATTGAAAAAACGTTCGTTGACGCCGCGTTAAAGTCGGGAGCGGAGATTCGTGAAGTGGCGTTCCATAAATTCGCTCCGCAAGGCGTAAGCGGAGTTGTCATTATTTCGGAATCGCATTTGACGATTCATACGTTTCCCGAACACGGCTATGCGAGCATTGATGTGTATACATGCGGCCATTTAGACCCGACGATTGCCGCCGATTACATTGCCGAAATGCTGGGCGCGCAAACGCGGGAAACGATTGAACTTCCGCGCGGCATGCGCCCGATCGAAGTGAAAAAGGCGCAGGCGCTGTAATGGAATAAGGATGGAACCAAAAGGAGCGTAAGCGAGACGCTCCTTTTTTTGCGTCCTTGGCGGTGCAACGGCGGCGAAAATCATGGTATGATGGAAGAAAAAGAATGACTTTAGGGAGACGTGGCCATGAGCATGTGGAAAACACTGAAATACGCCTTCACAAACCATTGTGAAACGCGGGAAAATCATGAAGACGAAGAGCTAAGGAGCCATTATTACAAAGCGACGAACCGCGCCGTCATCGATGCGGTCAAAGAGCTGCTCTCGTCGTTGCCCGGCGCCGAGCTCGTTTCTGTTTCCGAAGAGCGCGGTGAAATTTGTGCGCAAACAAGGCGCGGCAAAAAGTTGTTCATCGTCGCTACCGTCATTTCTGTGCGGCCGTTTGAAACGGCAGTCGACTTTTCCGTGACGACGGAGACGAAGCTATTGCCGTTTGATTTTGGGCATAGCCGAGCGGTCATTCTCGATTTGTATCGGAAGCTCAACGCCCGCTTGCCATATATCGGTTCTGGACTGAACAGCTAACTATATCTTGTCTGCTTTCGTCCATTCCGGTATGATAGAGAATAAGAAAATCAACGGAGTGGATGTTATGCGATGTCCTTCATGCCATCATCAAGGTACGCGCGTGCTTGACTCGCGCCCGGTTGAAGAGGGTCGTTCAATCCGCCGCCGCCGGGAGTGCGAACAGTGCCATTATCGGTTTACGACGTTTGAGAGAATCGAGGAGCCGCCGCTGATTGTCGTGAAAAAAGAAGGAACGCGCGAAGAATTCAGCCGGGAGAAAATTTTGCGCGGCTTGATCAAAGCATGCGAGAAGCGGCCGGTGGCGCTCGAGGAGCTTGAAAAAGTGACGCAGGAAATCGAGCGAGAGCTGCGCAATCAAGGCGTTTCGGAAGTGAAAAGCGAAACGATCGGCGAAATGGTGATGGAGCGCCTATCACACATCGATGAGGTGGCTTATGTCCGCTTCGCTTCCGTCTATCGTCAGTTTAAAGATATTAATGTGTTCATTGAAGAACTGAAAGAGTTGATTAAAAAAGGGCAACGGTAAAAAGGGCTTTGGCATTAGGCGGCAAGCCCTTTTTTCAACGTCTTTTCGGCAGGAAAGGGGAGAGCCGGTTTGAAACGAATAGGGCGGAATGGAAGGTCGGAGCGATGCAACACCATTGGAAAGAGCTGATTGCTGTCGACCGTTATACCGTGCAAAGCCGTGGGGTGTTGCATGAGGTGGACCGAAAAGTGCTGACGCTGCTTTACCAGCCGCTCATCGGCTGCCGCGCGTTGGCGCTTTATATGACGCTTTGGGGAGAGCTTGAGCTGCTTGACGGCCAGGAAGCGACCCATCATCGGCTCATGGCGCTCATGCAGTGCGGACTGCCGGACATTTACAGTGAACGGTTGAAACTCGAAGGAATCGGGCTGCTCAACACATACGTCCACGCTCCAGAGGCGGATGAACCGAAGCTGTTTCTTTATGAGCTGCGCCCGCCGTTGGCGCCAGACCAGTTTTTCCGCGATGAGATGTTGAGCGCTTTTTTGCATCGGCAAGTCGGCCGTCATTTGTTTATTCAGCTGAGCAACTTTTTTGCCCGTCCGTCCATTGATGAAACGAAATTCACCCGAGTGACGCGGTCGTTTTCCGATGTGTTTTCGGCTGTGCCTGCTGAACAAATCGTCGCCGGCTTTAGCGAAGAAGCCGGGCCCGAGCTGCTTGAGGGGAAGGATCACATCGGGCGGGAGGAGTCGTCATATGTGCTCGATGATGATGTATTCGACTTTGAGCTGTTTTTTGCCGGCCTGTCCAAGCAGCTGGTGCCGCGCCGGGCTGTGACAGCAAAAGTGAAGGAAGCGATTAAAAAGCTGGCGTTTTTATACGGCATTCCGCCGCTGGAGATGCAAAAACTGGTTCTTGGCGTCATCGATCCGGCCTATCATATCGATATTGACGCGTTGCGCCGAGCGGCGCGCGAATGGTATGAGCTCGAACATGGCGGTGTCGAGCCGCGTCTCGTGGAACGAGTGCAGCCGCTCGCCTATCGGACGATGGAAAACATCGAACCGCGCACAAAAGAGGAGCAACTAATGAAACAGCTGGAAACGATTTCCCCACGCCAGCTGCTCAAGGAAATTTCAGGCGGCGTTGAGCCGTCGCTCGCTGATTTGCAGCTGATCGAAGATGTGATGTTTAAGCAGCAGCTGCTCCCGGGAGTTGTGAACGTGCTCATTTATTACGTCATGCTCCGGACGAATATGAAGCTGTCGAAAAAGTACGTAGAAAAAATCGCCAGCCATTGGGCGCGCAAGAAAGTGAAAACGGTGAAGGAAGCAATGGAACTGGCGAAAGAAGAGGCGAAAACATACCAAAACTGGGCGAACGAAAAGGAAAAAGGGACGAGGGCGGTGCGCAAAGTCGTGCGCACGGAAATCGTCCCCGACTGGCTGAACATGGATTACAGCCAGCCGGAGAATGATGATTTTGATGTCGAACAGGCGCGCAAAGAGCTGGAGGAACGGCTGAAAAAATACCGTGATGAATCATAGAGGGAAAAGCCATGGAACGAGTAAACCACCTGTTGCAGCGGTTGCTTGGCAATCAACGGTTTAAACAACGCTACGAACAAATGAAACGCTACATTTTGGAGCATCCGGACGTGCAGCCGTTTTTGCGGGCGCACGAACGGCAATTGTCGGCCGATGCAGTTGACCGCAGCTTGATGAAGCTGCATGAATTCATCGAGCAGCACGGGAATTGCCGCCAATGTCCGGGGCTCGAGCGGTGCCCGAACATGCTGCAAGGGTATCGGCCGAACTTGGTGATCAGCAGCGGCCGGATTGAGATTGAGTATGACCGCTGCCCAAAAAAAGTGCAATACGACGAGAGGAAGCGGCAAGAGTCGCTCATTCAAAGCATGTTCATGCCGCGTGAAATTTTGCGTGCTTCGCTCTCTGACGTTGATCTCAATGACGATGGACGGATCAAAGCGATCCGATTTGCCGAGCGGTTTGTGTCGGAATATGAGCCAGGGAAAAAAATGAAAGGCTTGTATTTGCACGGATCGTTTGGGGTGGGCAAGACGTATTTGCTCGCCGCGATCGCCAACGAGTTGGCGAAGCGGAACGTCCCGTCGCTGATCGTCTACGTGCCCGAGCTGTTTCGTGAGATGAAACATTCGCTTCAAGACCAGACGATGAACGAAAAGCTCGATTATATCAAAAAAGTGCCGGTGCTGATGCTCGATGACCTCGGGGCGGAGGCGATGTCAAGCTGGGTGCGCGATGATGTGCTCGGCCCGATCTTGCAATACCGGATGTTTGAAAACTTGCCGACGTTTTTCACGTCGAACTTTAATATGCAGCAGCTTTCCCACCATTTAACGTATTCGCAGCGCGGCGAAGAAGAGAAGGTGAAGGCGGCGCGCATTATGGAACGAATCCGCTATTTGGCCTATCCGATTGAAATCACCGGGCCGAACCGCCGCGAGCAAAATATATAAAGGCGATTTGAAACGTTATCGTTTGCACAGACATGTTGATGAACCAATAAAAACGATATAGACTCCCATGACGGAAAAAATTGGTCACCAATGGAAGGATGAAAATATCCCTCTATATTTTGCCCATTTTCGAATTCGGGTATTTTCAGGATAGATGCCATTTGAAGTGTTCCCATTTGGAGTTTTTACCGAGGATTTAATCGACTGTCGGGCGACCGAACCACGCCGCTTCCAGACCCATCGATGGGGCTGTGAAGCGGGCGGTTGCTCGGTCTCCCAAGCCACAGGCCTGCTTCGACAGTCGAAAATGGACCAATCGCTTTTCCGTCAAGGGATGTGTTCAACTTCTTCATTGCATCTATATAACTTTTCTGCTGCAGCCGGCAAGCGGTTCGTTTGTCGACAGGGACGGGATAAAAAGGGGAATTTCCTTATAAACCAAACACAACACATATTGTTTTATGCCTGTATACGGTAATAAGAAAGGGGGCCCCGATTCGTTTGGGGCCCCCCTCCTCGAACAATCAACTCCGCCAAGCTTTGTGCTTTTTTAGTCTAAATGGCCGGTTGTCCCCATATATATAAACCAAGCATTCCTTTCGAACCAAAGGGGGGACGGCGGGTGATCGAAATCCATTTCGACGAGGCAAGCGAGGCGGAAAAACTGTTTTGGCTGTTGCATCACCGGCCGCAACCGGATGACAGTCCGCTGTTTCATGCCGCCTATGATGGGAAGAAAACGGTGGCCGTTTACATACACGGCGAAGAGAAATATGTGCTTGAGTCGCAAATCGTCCCAGCGATGACCGCATTTATGCAGGAGGTGATGGAAGACCGGCTGCTGCTATCCATCATTGCCAATGTTTTTTATTTCCGCGATGTCGAAGAACAGCAGCAAATTTTGGCCCTCGCTCATTCGTTTTTGGACGGCGAGCGGCGCGATTACCGGAAAAGCGCGGCGTTTGCCGCCTCGCGCACCGCGATGTTGCGCGACGCTTTCGCCTCCTTTTTGCGCGACGGCTTGTCGTTTTCGTTTTCTTCGTTCGTTACGTTCCGGTTGAAGCCGTATATGGAGCGCCTCCAACATTATGTCGAGCTGGCGATCGATGAATACAAGCTGGAGCAGGAGTATCAAAATTTTGTGCAAATGCTGCGCGACTGCTTGGCTGGCCGGGCGCCGCAATGGCCGCGCCTGTATTTGGTGCACGATCCGCCGCACTTCGTGTTTTACGACAGCGAGCAGCGGGAGCTGTCGACGGCGGAAGTGAGACAGTTGATCGATCGCCATCTCGTGTTCAGCCAGCCGATGTATATTGATGCATCGGTGCTTGCTCCGCTTGTCTCGCTTGCTCCGGCGGAAATTGAGCTGTACACCGATCATCCGGATGATGGCATGGTGCAGACGCTGCAAAACGTGTTTCAAGAACGGCTGACGGTCTGCCGCCGCGCCGATTTTTCCCGCTTGTTTGCCGCCAACGCTGGAAATGGAGGAGAAGCTTGATTTTTCCTGCTGTTTTCGCTATAATGTCGTCATGAATATGGATGAATACAAGCGATGACGAGGACATGGGCGCATTTTTACGGTTTCCAGAGAGGGAAGGCAGCGGCTGGAACCTTCCTAACACGAAAAATGCGCTTACCCCCTCAGAGCTGCGGCAGCGAACGCAATGCCCAGTAGTTGCCGCCGGTGGACGGCCGTTATCCTTGTTGAGCCATGGCATGGCGAGACACTGCCATGGGAAGAAGGGTGGAACCACGATGAAAACTCGTCCCTTTCGGAGGGAGGAGTTTTTTTCTTTTTCATCATCATGATAAAGGAGAGTGATTGCCGATGCCAGACGTCATTCGCATTACGTTCCCAGACGGGGCGGAAAAGGAGTTTCCAAAGGGGACGACGACGGAAGACATCGCTGCCTCGATCAGCCCGGGGCTGAAGAAAAAAGCGATCGCTGGAAAATGGAACGGCCGGTTCGTTGATTTGCGCACGCCGCTTCACGAAGACGGTGAACTGGTCATTATTACTCAAGACATGCCGGAAGCGCTTGACATTTTGCGCCATAGCGCTGCCCATTTAATGGCGCAGGCCATCAAGCGGCTGTACGGCAACGTCAAGCTCGGCGTCGGTCCGGTCATTGAAAACGGCTTTTACTATGATATCGACATGGAGCATAAGCTGACGCCAGACGATCTTCCAAAAATCGAAGCGGAAATGCGCAACATTGTCAAAGAAAATCTCGAGATCGTCCGCAAAGAAGTGAGCCGCGAAGAAGCCATCCGGCGGTATGAAGAAATCGGCGATGAATTGAAGCTCGAGTTGATCCGCGACATTCCGGAAGGCGAGACGATTTCCATTTACGAGCAAGGCGAGTTTTTCGACCTTTGCCGCGGCGTGCACGTGCCGTCGACCGGCAAAATCAAAGAGTTTAAGCTGCTCAGCATCTCGGGCGCCTACTGGCGCGGCGACAGCAGCAACAAAATGCTGCAGCGCATCTATGGCACGGCCTTTTTCAAAAAAGAAGATTTGGATCATTATTTGCACTTGCTTGAAGAAGCGAAAGAGCGCGACCACCGCAAACTCGGCAAAGAGCTCGAGCTGTTTATGACGTCGCAGCAAGTCGGACAAGGGCTGCCGCTTTGGCTGCCGAAAGGAGCGACGATCCGCCGCATCATTGAACGGTACATCGTCGATAAAGAAGTGGCGCTCGGGTACGATCATGTCTACACGCCGGTGCTCGGCAGCGTCGAGCTGTACAAAACATCGGGCCATTGGGACCATTACAAAGAAAACATGTTCCCGCCGATGGAGATGGACAATGAACAGCTCGTGCTGCGGCCGATGAACTGCCCGCATCACATGATGATTTACAAAAGCAAGCTGCACAGCTACCGCGAGCTGCCGATCCGCATCGCCGAATTGGGCACGATGCACCGCTATGAAATGTCGGGCGCTCTCACCGGACTGCAGCGCGTCCGCGGCATGACGCTCAATGACGCTCATATTTTCGTGCGCCCCGATCAAATCAAAGACGAGTTCAAACGCGTCGTGAACTTGATTTTGGAAGTCTATAAGGATTTCGGCATTCAGGAATACTCGTTCCGTTTGTCATACCGCGATCCGCATGACAAGGAAAAATATTACGACGACGATGAAATGTGGGAAAAAGCGCAGCGCATGCTTCGCGAAGCGATGGACGAGCTCGGCCTCGACTACTATGAGGCTGAGGGGGAAGCGGCGTTTTACGGGCCGAAGCTCGATGTGCAAGTGCGCACGGCGCTCGGCAAAGACGAAACGCTCTCAACGGTGCAGCTTGACTTCCTCTTGCCGGAGCGCTTTGATTTGACGTACATCGGCGAAGACGGAAAGCCGCATCGCCCGGTCGTCATCCACCGCGGCGTCGTTTCGACAATGGAGCGGTTTGTCGCCTTCTTGATCGAAGAATACAAAGGCGCGTTCCCGACGTGGCTCGCCCCGGTGCAGGTGAAAGTGATTCCGGTGTCGCCGGAAGCGCATCTTGACTATGCGTATGACGTGCATCGGACCCTGAAAGAACACGGATTCCGCGTCGAAGTCGACGAGCGCGATGAAAAAATCGGCTATAAAATCCGCGAGGCGCAAATGCAAAAAATCCCGTATATGCTCGTTGTCGGCGATAAAGAAGTGTCTGAACGAGCGGTCAATGTCCGCCGCTATGGCGAAAAAGAGAGCCGGACGATGGGGCTTGAAGAGTTTATCGCTGCGCTTGCGGAAGAGGTGCGGCAAAAACGGGCGAAAGAACGATGAACCAACGACGGCCCGCAGGCGGCATGCCCGCTTGCCGGGCCGCGTTTGTTTCATGGAGGACGGCCGCGTTGCACAGAAAACAGGGAAGAGAAGGACAGCAAAACTTTTTTGCAAAAAATCATAAGTTTTCTCTTGTCAACAAAAAGATGTTCCGCTATAATGAAGAGCGTTGTGTTTATCAAGAGCCGCTCCTTGACACGCCATCGCCAAGGTGGTATAGTTTATAAAGTGGAATGATTGCTTGTTTGTAACGAAAGCAGAAGCGCCCGCTTCTCACCTGACCGACGCCAGGGCGGCTGTTGGCAGGTTGTTACGGTTCGCCAGCCTTTTTGTTCGAACGTCGTGCGCGGGTGCTTTTGTGCACCCGCGCTTTTTTGCTGGAAGCGGAGCTCTGCTGGCAAACAAGCCAGTCGGAAAAAACCTTGGAGGTGGCTCATTATTAGCAAAGATTTTATTATCAACGAACAAATTCGTGCCCGGGAAGTGCGCTTGATCGACCAAAACGGCGAACAGCTTGGCATCAAGTCGAAGCAGGAAGCGCTTGAGATTGCGGCAAGGCGCAATTTGGACCTCGTGCTTGTTGCGCCGAACGCCAAACCGCCCGTTTGCCGCATCATGGATTACGGCAAATTCCGCTTCGAGCAGCAAAAGAAAGAAAAAGAAGCGCGCAAAAAGCAAAAAGTCATCAATGTGAAAGAAGTGCGCCTTAGCCCGACGATCGAGGAGCATGATTTCAACACGAAGCTGCGCAACGCGCGCAAGTTTCTCGAAAAAGGCGATAAAGTGAAGGCGACGATCCGTTTTAAAGGGCGGGCCATCACCCATAAAGAAATCGGGCAGCGCGTCCTTGACCGCTTCTCCGAAGCGTGCGCCGACATCGCCATCGTCGAAACGGCGCCGAAAATGGACGGGCGCAACATGTTTTTAGTGCTCGCACCGAAAAATGACAACAAGTAAGGAGGAACTTGGGATGCCTAAAATGAAAACTCACCGCGGCTCGGCGAAACGGTTCAAAAAAACGGCGAGCGGCAAATTAAAACGCGGCCATGCGTATACGAGCCATTTGTTTGCCAATAAAACGAAAAAACAAAAGCGTCATCTTCGCAAAGCGACGCTCGTCTCGCCTGGCGATTTCAAACGCATCCGCCAAATGCTCGACAACTTGAAATAATGACCGACTATAGGAGGGAACGATTATGCCACGCGTAAAAGGTGGACCAGTGACGCGCAGACGTCGCAAAAAAGTATTGAAGCTTGCCAAGGGCTATTTCGGCGCGAAACACGCGTTATATAGAGTCGCGAACCAGCAAGTGATGAAATCGCTCATGTATGCGTATCGCGACCGCCGTCAACGGAAGCGCGACTTCCGCAAATTGTGGATCGCCCGCATCAACGCTGCAGCCCGCCAAAACGGCCTGTCTTACAGCCGTCTGATGCACGGCTTGAAACTGGCTGGTGTGGAAGTGAACCGAAAAATGCTCGCCGACTTGGCGGTGAACGACCAAGCGGCGTTTGCCCAACTTGCTGACTTGGCAAAAGCAAATTTGAATAAGTAACAACGATGGCCATCCTGGATCGGGATGGCCGTTTTTCTTAACCAAAGGAAGGGATCGATATGGTACAATACGGAATAGTGATCAACGTCCTCGCGTTTTTGATGATGGGGCTCGACAAATTCAAGGCAAAACATCGCCGCTTCCGCATCGCCGAGCGGACGCTGTGGCTGTTGTCGCTCGCTGGGGGCGCCACCGGCGCCGCCGTCGGGATGTATGCATTCCGCCATAAAACGCGCCATCGGACGTTTCGCTATGGTTTGCCGCTGTTGTCGATCGCGGAATGGCTTTTTTGTTGGAAATGGATATCGTAGAAGGGGGAAAAGAGAATGAACTGGCCTTCGCTTTACCGTCTGCAGCGCGCCTTGGATGAGCGGATTGAAACGGAACACGGCCTTGAGCATGAAGATCTGTTCGACCGAAAAATGCTTGCTTTTCTCGTCGAACTTGGCGAACTGGCCAACGAGACGCGTTGTTTTAAGTTTTGGAGCGTGAAGCCGCCGGCGCCGATGGAGCGGGTGCTCGAGGAGTATGTGGATGGTTTGCATTTTCTTTTATCGCTCGGACTGGAATGCGGATTTTTCTACGAAAAGAGAGAGATCCCGTCGGTTGAGCGGCTGCCTGTTGAACAGTTTCTCGCCGTGTTCCGCCACGCTGACCGATTTGGGGAGACGAAAGCGCCTGAAGATTATGATGCGCTGTTCACGGAATATTGGCGTCTCGGCGTGACGCTCGGCTTTTCGTCCGAGGCGGTTGCCGCCGCGTATCGACGGAAAAATGAAGTGAACCACCAACGGCAAAATGAACGGTATTAACTGATTTTTTCGAAGGACGAATGATTGAATATTGCCAACCGTTAGAAGTATAATAAAAAAGTGGACAAAAACGGAAAGGGGTGCCAAGATGTCCAAGTTGGACGAAACGTTGACGATGCTGAAAGCGCTGACCGATGCCAAAGGCGTGCCGGGCAACGAACGGGAAGCGCGCGAGGTGATGAAAACGTACATAGCTCCTTATGCCGATGAAGTGACAACTGACGGGCTCGGCAGCTTGATCGCTAAAAAAGAAGGGAAATCCGGTGGACCGAAAGTGATGATCGCCGGCCATTTGGACGAAGTCGGCTTCATGGTGACGCAAATCGATGACAAGGGGTTCATCCGCTTTCAGACGCTCGGCGGCTGGTGGAGCCAAGTGATGCTTGCCCAGCGCGTGACGATTGTGACGAAAAAAGGCGACATCACCGGTGTCATCGGTTCGAAGCCGCCGCACATTCTTCCGCCGGAAGCGCGCAAAAAGCCGGTCGACATCAAAGACATGTTCATCGACATCGGCGCGACGAGCCGCGAGGAAGCCATGGAATGGGGCGTCCGCCCGGGCGATATGATCGTGCCGTATTTTGAATTCACGGTGTTAAACAATGAAAAAATGTTGCTGGCCAAAGCGTGGGACAACCGGATCGGCTGTGCGGTCGCCATCGATGTGCTCAAGCAGCTGAAGGGCGTCGACCATCCGAACACGGTATACGGCGTTGGCACGGTGCAGGAAGAAGTCGGCTTGCGCGGCGCGCGCACAGCGGCCCAGTCCATCCAGCCAGACATTGCCTTTGCTGTTGATGTCGGCGTGGCTGGCGACACGCCGGGGGTGTCAGAAAAAGAAGCGATGGGCAAACTCGGCGCCGGCCCGCACATCGTCTTGTACGATGCGACGATGGTCTCGCACCGCGGCTTGCGTGAGTTTGTCATCGAGGTGGCCGAAGAGCTGAACATTCCGTATCATTTTGACGCCATGCCGGGCGGCGGCACGGACGCGGGGGCGATCCACTTGACCGGCAGCGGTGTTCCGTCGCTGACGATTGCCATCCCGACGCGCTACATTCATTCACACGCCGCCATTTTGCACCGTGATGACTACGAAAATACGGTCAAGCTGCTTGTCGAAGTGATCAAACGGCTTGATGCCGACAAAGTGAAGCAACTGACGTTTGACTAATGGAAACACCGGCCCAAGCGGCCGGTGTTTTTTGATATTGCGGCGGGGCAGACGGCAGGGCGCCGGTTG
Organism: Geobacillus sp. BMUD; assembly: GCF_013096845.1. NCBI lineage: Bacteria > Bacillati > Bacillota > Bacilli > Caryophanales > Anoxybacillaceae > Geobacillus > Geobacillus sp. BMUD. The sequence continues at coordinate 260,214 of NZ_SDLA01000002.1, read as the reverse complement.
AAACACAGCCTCCCTTAGAAGGCTGGTGATTTCATGAGAAAAGCCATTTCAGACCGATTCTTCTCAAAAGGAGAAGTCTTGTCAAATCGGCTCTTACTTTCCTGACAAACTCTATCGATTTGACAAACATCATCGTTTTTCACCGGCCTTTATAGATGCAACGAAGAAGTTTAACATATCCTTGGCGGAACAGCTGTTTTCGGCTTCTCCCGCAGACGACGCGAGGGCGGAGATCAAGCTTTCATGCTTACCGCTTTGGATGTATAGCGATGCGAGATCGAAGCATCGCCGTAGAACCAAATGGCCACAAGCGGCGGAAATGTGATGGTCAGCAGCAAAGCAACGAGCAAAACGGTAAAGGAGAACGGGCTCAGCTTTTTGCCCAGTTCACCTTTATGCTTTTTCTCAAATTGCTTGATGGCCTCATTTTTGGAAAGGGAAGCGGAATCCAGCAGCTTTTGGCTATCAGCATCGTAATAGAAAATTTGTTTGGCATGAAAAACGAACACGCTGTCCCTGATCTCGCTCCCTTGAGCGAACACGACTTGCACGGTTTTTGTCGTTTTCGTGTCGTTTTCGGTTACTTCCGTTGATGTGGTCATGCTGTCGAGGATTTGGACAGAACCATCTTTGTAGTAAGTCAACGTGTCTTTAAACTGCTTGTTTACCGCTTCCGTCAGAGCGGATGAACCGGCGCCGGACACGCGGAGCGGGACGAAAAACAAAAGCACGAAGAGAAAGAGGGTTGTCCATTTTTTAGTTTTCAAAATAATCAACCCTTTCTATTTTTTGTTTATTTTATCATAATTTATTGTCATTATTCCAGCTATTTGTATAGTTGGTAAATAGAAAAAAGGAACCGATCCCCGTCATGATTAATGAAGGAACGGGGACTTGGATTTCCCAAACGTTCCGACCAGAAACAAAGCAGGCGGTTATTGTTTCACCGCCTGCTCGAGTGTCGTGAGCATCATGTCTTTTTGCTGCTCGGTGGCGTGCGTCCAAATGGCTTCAAACAGGACGCCGAGGCCGGGCAAATATTTTTCCTCGCCGCGTTGGATCGCGTCTTCAATCGTGTTTTCAAGCTGTTCTTTGGAATTGTTGGCGACATTGTGCATAATGGCTTTCCGCAAGTTCAAATCCATCTGTCTCACCTCGTTAGCCGTATGGTACATCTTTATCGTTTGCCGATGGCGGCGGATTTATGCATCGGCGGTCGAAGTCGTTGCGCTTGCCAGACTATGGTATAATGAAGGCAAAGATCTTGGAAACGAGGGAAGAGAGGATGGCGGCTCAAACAAGATATGGATTCGAGCGAGCGGTGTTTCGCCAGCTGATTCATCTGTTTCAGCGCGAGGCGTTTCGGAAAGGGTTGATTGAAGACGGAGAGACATGGCTTCGCATGCTGGAAGACCGCAACCGGACGTCCCATACGTATGATGAAGAAACGGCGATGGACATTTATGAACGCATTCGCACCGACTATATCCCGCTGTTTGACCGCTTGCTTGCCGAAATGAAACAACGGCTTGACTCGGAGACATGAGCGGCTGGCGTGCGGAACGGAACGCGTCTGGCTTTGTGAAGGAACTTGGCTTTGGGCGTGAAAGATGACAATCGTACACCGTTTGCTATAATCAGAAAGAAGAAACTTGACGCATGAGGTGACGACACAAATGGAAAAAGCGACATTCGCTGGCGGTTGCTTTTGGTGCATGGTGACGCCGTTTGAAGAACTCGACGGCATTTACGGCATCGTCTCCGGCTATACGGGCGGGCATGTCGAGAATCCGACGTATGAGCAAGTGAAAACCGGGACGACCGGCCATTACGAAGCGGTGCAAATCACCTTCGATCCGGACGTGTTCCCATATGAGCGGCTTTTGGAGCTGTATTGGTGTCAAATCGATCCGACCGATGACGGCGGCCAGTTTCACGACCGCGGCCCGCAATACCGGACGGCGATTTTTTACCATAACGAAAGACAGCGCCAGCTCGCTGAGCAGTCCAAGCGGGCGTTGGAAGAAAGCGGGCGCTTCTCGAAGCCGATCGTGACGAAAATTTTGCCGGCCACGACGTTTTATCCGGCGGAAGAGTACCATCAAAACTACCATAAGAAAAATCCGGAACATTACAAGCAAGACCGGGCCGCTTCCGGCCGCGACGAATTTATCGCCAAACATTGGGGGGCGAAGCGGTGAAGCGGATCGAATCGCCAAAAAACGCGCGCGTGAAGCAATGGAAAAAGTTACTGACGAAAAAAGGGCGCGACGAAACCGGGTGGTTTTTGCTCGAAGGATTTCATCTCATCGAAGAGGCGCTAAAAAGCCAAGCGCCGCTTGTTGAGCTGATTGTGGATGAGCGGGCCGCCATTCCGCCGGGATGGAACGTCAGCGATGTTCCGGTGGTGATTGTAACGGAAGCGGTGATGAAGGCGATCAGCAGCACGGAAACGCCGCAAGGGATCATGGCTGTCTGCCGGCAAGCCGCGGCCGAGCTTGGTGATGTGAACACGGCGCTGCTCATTGACGCCGTGCAAGATCCCGGCAATCTCGGCACGATGATTCGCACGGCTGATGCGGCTGGCATCGATGCGGTCATTTTAGGGGAAGGATGCGCCGATTTGTACAACCCGAAAGTCGTCCGTGCGACGCAAGGATCGCTGTTTCACCTTCCGGTTGTCAAAGGCGATCTGGCGCAGTGGATCGCGCGTTTCCAAAAGCGGGGCATTCCTGTGTACGGCACCGCCTTGGAGAACGCCGTCGATTACCGCACCGTTCGTCCGTCGCTTTCGTTCGCCTTGCTTGTCGGCAACGAAGGAAGCGGCGTCCGGCGCGAGCTGCTGGCGATGGCGGCGGAAACCGTCTGCATTCCGATTTACGGCCAGGCGGAGTCGCTCAACGTCGCGGTGGCGGCCGGAATTTTGCTTTATTCTTTGCGGGCGGTGCGGTAAAATAAAATTTGAAAATCAATCGGAAAAGGGAGCGGAGGCGTATGGATGACGAACTGCGGGCGCTGTTGAACGCGGTGCTTGAGCGTCTTGACGTTCGGGGGACCTACATCGAACAAATGCGCATGGATATTGTCAAGCTGCAAGGAAGCGTGAAACAACTCGAAGACAAAGTCGATCGCCTTCAACGTGATGTGGATGTCATCAAAAAAGACATGGACGCCATGAAAAAAGACATGGTAGTGGTCAAAAAAGATGTTGCCGCGCTCAAGGAAGGGCAAGTGCGGAAGGAAAAAATGATGGAGCGCCTTGCGATCCGCTCGATTGAACAGGAAGCGGAAATCGATGAGCTGCCTAAAGAAATTTCGGCCTGACCTTGCCTTTGCCCGCCCATTTGCGTATAATGAATAGCGACATTTCCCATACCGACAACAACGATGACGGAGAAAAGTAGCTTGCTGCTCGCCATCCAGGGAGAAAACGCCATAGACTGGGAGCGTTTTTATGGCTGACGCAAGTGAAGTTCACCTCCCGAGTTGACACCGGGACCATCCCAGCGTGGGATGTAAAGGTGGTCCGGCTTTCGACCGTTATCGCAATGAAGGGAACAGCACGCTTGTGCTGTTAACAAGGGTGGTACCGCGAGCAACAACTCGTCCCTTACTGGGGCGGGTTTTTTTATTTGAAACGAGGAGGGATAGGCGTGAAAGAACGGTTGCATGAACTAGAGCGAGAAGCGCTTGCCAAAATTGAACAAGCTGGCGATTTAAAAGCGCTCAATGAGGTGCGCGTCGCCTACTTAGGCAAAAAAGGGCCGATTACCGAAGTGCTGCGCGGCATGGGGGCGCTGCCGCCGGAGGAACGCCCGAAACTCGGCGCGCTGGCCAACGAAGTGAGAGAGGCGATTCAACAGGCGCTTGAGGCGAAACAAACGAAACTGGAAGAAGAAGAAATCGAACGAAAATTGGCGGCCGAAGCGATCGATGTGACGCTGCCGGGCTGGCCGGTGCGGCTCGGCAATGCGCATCCGCTGACGCGTGTGATCGAGGAAATCGAAGACTTGTTTATCGGCATGGGCTACACAATCGCCGAAGGGCCGGAAGTCGAGACCGACTACTACAACTTTGAAGCCCTTAATTTGCCGAAAGGGCACCCGGCCCGTGACATGCAAGATTCGTTTTACATCACCGAAGAGATTTTGCTTCGCACCCATACATCGCCGATGCAAGCGCGGACGATGGAGAAGCACCGCGGGCGCGGCCCGGTGAAAATCATTTGCCCGGGCAAAGTGTACCGCCGCGACACCGACGATGCGACCCATTCGCACCAGTTTACACAAATTGAAGGCTTGGTGGTGGACCGCAACATCCGGATGAGCGACTTGAAAGGGACGCTGCGCGAATTCGCCCGCAAGCTGTTCGGGGAAGGGCGCGACATCCGCTTCCGGCCGAGCTTTTTCCCGTTCACCGAGCCGTCGGTCGAGGTCGACGTGTCCTGTTTCCGCTGCGAAGGGCATGGCTGCAGCGTCTGCAAAGGCACGGGCTGGATCGAAATTTTAGGCGCCGGCATGGTGCATCCGAACGTGCTTGAGATGGCTGGCTTTGATTCGAAAACGTACACCGGTTTTGCGTTCGGCATGGGACCGGAGCGGATCGCGATGCTGAAGTATGGCATTGATGACATCCGCCATTTCTATCAAAACGATCTACGTTTCTTGCGGCAATTTTTGCGTGTATAGCAGAAAAAGGAGGGGTTATAAATGCTCGTGTCTTACCGTTGGCTAAGCGAGTATGTCGATTTGACCGGCATCACCGCCAAAGAGCTCGCTGACCGCATCACCAAAAGCGGCATTGAAGTCGAGCGGGTCGAAGCGCTCGACCGGGGAATGAAAGGAGTCGTCATCGGTCATGTGCTTGAATGCGAGCCGCATCCGAATGCCGACAAACTGCGGAAGTGCCTTGTTGATCTCGGTGATGGCGAGCCGGTGCAAATCATTTGCGGCGCCCCGAACGTCGCGAAAGGGCAAAACGTCGCCGTCGCCAAAGTCGGGGCGGTGCTGCCGGGACATTTTAAAATCAAACGGGCCAAGCTGCGCGGCGAAGAATCGAACGGCATGATTTGTTCGCTCCAAGAGCTCGGCGTCGAAACGAAAGTCGTGCCAAAAGAATACGCCGACGGCATTTTCGTCTTCCCGAGCGACGCGCCGGTCGGCGCCGATGCGTTGGAATGGCTCGGCTTGCACGATGAAGTGCTCGAACTCTCGTTAACGCCCAACCGCGCTGACTGCTTAAGCATGATCGGCGTCGCCTATGAAGTGGCCGCCATTCTCGGCCGCGCGGTGAAGCTGCCGGAAGCGGCGGTCAAAGAAAACAATGAAATGATCCACGACTACATTTCCGTCCGCGTCGAAGCGCCGGAAGACAATCCGCTGTACGCCGGGCGGATCGTGAAAAACGTCCGGATCGGCCCGTCGCCGCTTTGGATGCAGGCGCGCTTGATGGCCGCCGGCATTCGCCCGCACAACAACGTCGTCGACATTACGAACTATATTTTGCTTGAGTACGGCCAACCGCTGCACGCGTTTGACTACGACCGCCTCGGTTCGCGGGAGATCGTCGTCCGCCGCGCGAAGGAAGGCGAAACGATTGTGACGCTTGACGATGTCGAACGGAAGCTGACCGACAATCATCTGGTCATCACGAACGGCCGCGAGCCGGTCGCCTTAGCCGGCGTAATGGGCGGGGCCAATTCGGAAGTGCGCGATGACACAAAGACGGTGTTCATTGAAGCGGCGTATTTTGCGAGCCCGGTCATCCGCCAGGCGGTGAAAGACCACGGGCTGCGCAGCGAGGCGAGCACCCGCTTTGAAAAAGGGATCGATCCGGCGCGGACAAAAGAAGCGCTTGAACGCGCCGCGGCGTTGATGGCCGAATACGCCGACGGTGAGGTCGTCGGCGGCATCGTCGAAGCCAGCACATGGAAAGAAGAGCCGGTGGTCGTGACGGTCACGCTTGAACGGATCAACGGCGTCCTCGGCACGGCGATGTCGAAAGAGGAAGTGGCCGCGATTTTGGCGAACTTGCAATTTCCGTTCACCGAAGACAACGGAACGTTCACGGTTCATGTCCCATCGCGCCGCCGTGACATTGCCATCGAAGAAGATATCATCGAGGAAGTCGCCCGCTTGTACGGCTACGACCATTTGCCGGCGACGTTGCCGGTGGCCGAGGCGAAACCGGGCGGGCTCACGCCGTACCAGGCGAAGCGCCGCCGCGTCCGCCGCTATTTGGAAGGAGCCGGCTTGTTCCAAGCGATCACGTATTCATTGACGAGCCCGGACAAAGCGGCGCGTTTTGCGCTCGAGACGGCGGAACCGATCCGCTTGGCGCTGCCGATGAGCGAAGAGCGGAGCGTTTTGCGGCAAAGCTTGATTCCGCATCTGCTTGAAGCGGCGAGCTACAACCGCGCCCGCCAAGTCGAGAACGTCGCCTTATACGAAATCGGCTCCGTCTATTTGTCGCGCGGGGAAAACGTCCAGCCGGCGGAAAACGAGCGGCTCGCCGGCGTCATCACCGGTTTATGGCATGCTCACCTTTGGCAAGGGGAGAAAAAAGCAGCCGATTTCTATGTTGCAAAAGGCGTGCTTGACGGCTTGTTCGACCTGCTTGGGCTGTCTGATCGCATCAGCTACCGCCCGGCGAAGCGCGCCGATTTGCATCCGGGGCGGACGGCCGAGATTGCGCTTGACGGAACGGTGATCGGCTTTGTCGGCCAGCTCCACCCAGCCGTGCAAAAAGAGTACGATTTGAAAGAAACGTACGTCTTTGAGCTCGCCTTGGCCGAGCTGTTGAACGCGGAAGGAGAAGCGATCCGCTACGAGTCGATTCCGCGCTTCCCGTCCGTCGTGCGCGACATCGCCTTAGTCGTCGACGAAAACGTCGAAGCCGGCGCCCTCAAGCAAGCGATCGAAGAAGCCGGGAAGCCGCTGCTGAAAGACGTCTCCCTCTTTGACGTCTACCAAGGCGACCGTCTGCCGGCCGGGAAAAAATCGCTCGCCTTCTCGCTCCGCTACTATGATCCGGAGCGGACGCTCACCGATGAAGAAGTCACGACCGTTCACGAGCGGGTATTGGCTGCGGTCGAAGAGCAGTTTGGCGCGGTGTTGCGCGGGTGACAGGAACCGCCGAAACTGACCGAAGAGGTCGCCTGCCCTTAGGATAGGGCGCAACCTATCGTCGGGCAAAAACAAGATCGCAGCGAAAGAGGGTGTTTCCATCCTGTTGGGACACCCTCCGTTTCGTTTCGGCGCGTATGTCAGCGTTTCGCAATTGGGAAGGGCCGGTTTTGCGCTGATTTTCTGCTGAAATCACTGATCTTCTAGGCGAAGATAAGGGGGATGTAAATGCGAAACATGGCATGGCTCATCGCGGTGTTTTTGTTGTTCGGTTTGTATGGCTGCGGCGGCGATCGAAAAGAACGCGCCGAGCGAATGGAATCAGCGGGCCAAGCAGAGCTGATTGTTTCCGCCGCGGCCAGTCTGCAAGAAGCGCTGGAAGAAGCGAAAACGGCGTTTGAACGAAAGCATCCGAACATCCGCATTCACTATAATTTTGGCGCATCGGGCGCTTTGCAAAAACAAATTTCTGAAGGGGCGCCGGTCGATTTGTTTTTCTCCGCCGCGGTCGAGCCGTTCGCGAAGCTGAAACAAGAAGGGCTGATCGATTCCGGGCACGAAAAAACGGTGCTCGCCAACGAGCTGGTGCTCATTGTGCCAAAACAAGGAGAAGGAGCGATTCGGTCGCTCGGTGACCTGATTCGCGCCAAACGGGTGGCGATCGGCATTCCGGAGTCGGTGCCGGCCGGCATGTACGCGAAACAAACGCTAGAGCAGGCCGGGCTGTGGAAGCAAGTCAAGCCGAAGCTCGTCTACGCGAAAGACGTGCGCCAAGTGCTGACCTACGTGGAAACCGGCAACGTCGACGCCGGTTTTGTGTATCGGACGGATGCGCTCGTGTCCGACAACGTCAACATCGCCGCCGCGGTGCCAAGCCGTATGCACGGCCCGATCGTCTATCCGCTCGGTGTGGTCAAAACGAGCAAACATCTCAAGGAGGCACGGGAGTTTTACTCTTATTTGACGAGTGAACAGGCGCTCCACACCTTCGAACAACACGGGTTCCGCCGCGCCCGTTAGAAAGCGCGTGAAAGCCTACTGTTTCCCTTCATCGATGGGGGAATGTGGGAAAAGCAGCACCGATGCTACAGGGGGCTATGTGAGAAACGATGCGGGGAAGCGACATGCCGGCTTCAATCCCCATCCTTCTAGGGTGGTCTTCACAGCAAGCGGAGACATATGGTACAATGAAGAAAAACCGAACTTCATAGGCGATGGAGTTCGCCATAACCGCCGGTTTCCGGCTGATGACTCCTGCTGCGAATGGAAGCGGCAGGAGTCTGTTCATTTTTCGGAAGGAGGGGGTCTGATTGGTCTATCTCGCCGTCGGCATCGCCGGCATGATCGGCGCGCTTGTCCGTTATGGGCTCGGTTTGCTTGTTCCCGCCGCCCATGGCTTTCCGTTTGCGACGCTTTTCATCAATTGGACAGGCTCGTTTTTGCTCAGCTGGCTCACGGTCACATTCACCCGCCGCCCGGCGTGGCCGCCATGGCTGCAAACGGCGATGACGACTGGTTTTGTCGGCTCGTATACGACGTTTTCCACCCTTAGCGTCGAGTGTGTCGAATTGCTGAAACAAGGGCGATGGGGCATGGCCGCTGGTTATATCGCCGCCAGTTTGTTCGGCGGTCTAACCGCGGCATGGGCGGGCTCCGCTGCCGCCCATCCAAAGCGAAAGGGGGAAATGGCCCGATGATGGCACTGCTATTGGTGATGCTCGGCGGTTTTTTTGGCGCCATCTGCCGTTACGCCGTCAGCCGCTGGGCCGCCCGGCGCTCGCCGCGCTTCCCGCTCGGCACGCTCATTGTGAACCTACTTGGCTCGTTTTTGCTCGGGTGGCTGGCTGGAAGCGGCGCCGCCGATGCTGAAAAACTACTGATCGGCACCGGTTTTATGGGCGCGTTCACGACGTTTTCCACGTTCAAATGGGAAAGCGTGCAAATGATGCAGCAACGCCAATGGGCGAAGGTGATCGGTTATGTGGCGGCCACTTACTCCTGCGGAATCCTGCTGGCATGGTTTGGCTGGCAGCTAGGGCAATGAGGCAGGAACGTCAGCTTGAAGCCTTTTTCCGCCGCGCTTGCCGTTTGGATGGCAACTAGGGCAAATGAGGCAGCCCTGTCGGTCAATGAGCCGCCAGAGGAAAAGCGGCGCGGCCTTGTTCCTCAGTTCGGGCCGGCGCGGAAGATAGGGGCAAACGCAACGGCGCATGAGCGGAGAAGCACTGGTTGAATGGATCAAAAAATCTTCCCCGCCCTGTCCACAAGCAAGGAACGAGCGGGGAAACGAGCGAAAGGGAGACGGCGTTATCTTCTGTTTTTCGCAAACAATACTTGTTCGAGAATGTCATGAATACGCGTATTTTCATAAACGCCGACAAACCGTTCCGCCCCCGGACCCATGGCAGTCAGCGGCACATCGGCGGCGGTGTGGCCGGTGGTCGTCCAGTCCAAGGCGAACGTTTGCGCAGAATGAGCGATGGAAAAGGGGCCGTCTTCGCCAGAAATCGTTTTGCCGTCTCCCGACTCATCGGCGCCGCCTGGCGTTTCCACCGTTAAGCCGCCGCATTCATGGTCGGCGAGCACGAGGACGAGCGTATCCCGATGGCGCTTGGCGTACTATTTCGCCACGGCGACCGCTTCGTCAAGCTGCTGGCCGGCTTTGATCATGAGCGGTCCGTTGTTTTCATGGCTCATTTCATCAATGGCTTCTTCTTCAACAACGAGGAAAAAGCCTTTTTTATTTTGCGACAGCACGTCAAGCGCTTTTTTTGTCATATCGGGCAGCGGCACGGCGGGATTGTACACATCCCCTTCTCCTTCGGGGCGTTGTTGGAACATCTCCTCGTTGGCAAACAGCCCAAGCAGCTTGCGGTCCGTTGCCTGTTTCAGCTCATCGGCGGTGCGGACGTACGTATAGCCGAGCTGCTTGGCGCGCTCCACTAAGTTTCCTTGCGTGCCTTTGCTTCCTTCTTCGGGATCTTCAGCGGGATGGTCGGGGTAATAGCCGGGCTGTCCGGCCGGATACCAGTAGTCTTCGCCGCCGCCCAATATGACGTCCACTTTCGTTTGTTCGATGTACTGTTTGGCAATATCGCTTTGCGCCGAGCGCTTGGCGGTATGGGCGCCGAACGCCGCTGGGGTGGCGTCTGTCACTTGGGCGGTCGTGACGAGCCCGGTCGCTTTTCCGGCTTTTTTCGCTTGTTCGAGAATCGTTTCCACCGGTTTTCCTTGCAAATCAACAGCGATGGCGCCGTTGTACGTTTTGACGCCCGTCGCTATCGCTGTCGCTGCCGCGGCGGAGTCGGTGATGAACGATTTCGGATCGGCGGAGTTCGTATGGATGAGCCCGCTGTACGGCATGTCGTCCATTTCCAATTCTCCCGTGATCCCTTTCGTGGCTAGGCGGATCGCATCGCGATGGGCGGTGCCCATGCCGTCGCCGACAAAAAGGATGACATTTTTCACTGCCGGTGGCCCGGCTGGCTTGTCCGGCTTATCCGGTGCAGCCCATGTGTGTTGTCCGGCGGCATACAGCGTCAGCCCGGCGCTCAGTCCGGCCATAAGCAAAGCCGTGCGGCGTTTCATTCGGAACATCGTTCTCCTCTCCCTTTTCAGATGATTTTGTCATTTTGATTGTACAAGCGGCATATGAAATGGGGATGAATTCCATGTAACGGTTTTGTAAAGAATGGTTCCAAACGTTCACTTCCTCTTTCATTGACTTTTTTTCTTTGGCCTGATACATTGATTAATAGTTCAATTGTTGAACCAAATGGACGATCCAAGATGGATACAACGACTGGGAGGTGAAGAAGTGGCAAGGCGAAACATCGACGAGTGGATCGACCGTTATTTGTCCGTATCATTTCTCGTGATGAAGCGCGGGGCGGCGCTTGTCAAAGACAGCCTTTGCGAAGAGATGACGCACGACCAATATTATTTGCTTCGCTATATTCGCCGGCGGGGGACGTGCACGTCAACCGAGCTGGCGGCGATGTTCGGCGTGAACAAAAGCGCGGTGACGGCGATGACGAACCGCCTCGTCGACAAAGGCTGGCTGCGCCGCGAGCGTGACGGGAACGACCGCCGCGTCATCGTCTTATCGCTGACAGAACAAGGGGAAGCATGGATTGCGGAAATGGACCGGAACGTCTATCGGCTCGTGGAAGAAGTGATTGCCCGCTTCCCGGAAGAAGAAATTGAAACGTTCATCCGCACGTATGAACGGTTGGCCCGCGTGTTGCAGGAGGTGGAAGAAGCGAAATGAGAGCAATCATCAAAGGGAAATGGTTCGTGCTCATCGGGTGGATCATCATCGCGGCGGTGCTCATGATGACCGCGCCGAACATGGGCGAGCTCGTTCGGGAGAAAGGGCAGCTGAGCGTGCCGGACGGCTATTCGTCGTCATTGGCAGCGAAATGGATCAAAGTGGCGAACGAACAGGAAAACAAAGAACATGAGCGCTCCGCCGTGCTCGTTTTTTATCAGAAAGACGGATTGACGCCGGAAGACAAACGGGAAATCGAACAGGCGGTTCAAGCGCTGGAAAAGAAAAAAAGCGAGCTGCATATTACCGAAATCGTTTCGCCGCTGGCCAACAAGGAGCTGGAAAAAAAGCTGGTGTCCAAAGACGGGACGACGATGCTCATTTCGATCAGCATCGACCCGGCCGGACGGACGGCGAAACAGTTGACGGACGCGCTCTATCAGGCTGTGGACGGCGTCAAGGTCGAGCATTACTTCACCGGTGGGTGGATGATCGATGAAGATGTGGTGACCAGCTCGCTTGAAGGCGTGAAAAAGACGGAAGGAATTACCGTTGTCTTTATTTTGATCGTGCTGTTGGCCGTATTCCGTTCGCCGGTCGCGTCGTTGATTCCGTTGTTGACGGTCGGAGCGACGTACGTCGTTTCCCAGTCGATCGTCGCGTTTTTGGTCGATGAGGTCAACTTTCCGCTGTCGACGTTTACGCAGACATTTTTGGTGGCCGTGTTGTTCGGAATCGGAACGGATTACTGCATTTTGCTTTTAAGCCGGTTTAAGGAAGAACTAGTGAAACACGGTGACCGCACGGAAGCGGTCATCGCCACGTACCGGACGGCGGGAAAAACAGTGGCGGCGAGCGGATTGGCGGTCATGATCGGTTTTGCCGCGATCGGTTTGTCGACGTTTCAGCTCTATCAATCAGCGGCGGCCGTCGCCGTTGGGGTGGCGGTGCTGCTTATGGCGCTTATGACGCTCGTGCCGTTTTTTATGGCGGTGCTTGGCGAGAAGCTGTTTTGGCCGGTTCGCGGGAAGCTCGAGCACGGACAAAGCCGGCTTTGGCTGGCGGCAGGCCGGTTCGCGTTCGCCCGTCCGCTGCTCGCGCTCGCTATCGTCGCAGCGGTAACGGTGCCGGTGCTCGTGACGTACGATGGCAAACTGTCGTTTGATTCAATGGAAGAGATCGGCGACCATTATCGCTCGGTCAAAGCGTTTCACATCATTGCCGACCACTTTCATCCCGGAGACGCCATGCCGACACAAATTGTGTTGAAAAGCAAAGAGCCGCTTGATTCTGAAGAAGGGATGGCGTTGATCGAAAAAATCAGCCGCGAAGTCGAAAACGTCGACGGCGTGGCGAGCGTCCGCTCGGCAACGCGGCCCACAGGCGAGCCGATCAAAGAGCTGTTTGTCACCGAGCAGGCGAAACAGCTGAAAAACGGCCTTGGCGCCGGCAAAGACGGCATCGAGAAAATCGGCGCCGGGCTCGAGACGGCAAGCAATCAGCTCTCCGCTTCCGCGCCGCAGCTGAAGCAAGCGTCATCCGGCATCGGCCAGCTCGTCTCGGGAACGGAGCGGCTTGAGAACGGCCTGCGCCAGCTGCAAAGCGGCTTGAGCCAAATTGAACAAGGCGTGCGCCGCGGAGCGATCGGGGCCGGCGAGCTGAAAAACGGCTTGGCGACCCTGCGCGCCAATGCCAAAAAACTGCAAGCGGGCGCGAACCAGCTGCTTGGCGGCTACAAGCAGGCGGAACAAGGCTTGGCGACGATCAGCAGCCAATACCGGCAAGTCGAAACGGGCCTCAAGGCGGTCGCTGATCAGCTCGCCGCCGTGCAAACGCTGCTTGCGCAAGTCGAGCAGTCGCATCCGGAGCTCGGCGAAGACGCGCAATATCAACAAGCGAAAATGACCGTCGCCTCCTTAGTCGGCCAGACGAACGACATGGCCAACGGCTTGGCGCAGTTGAACGGGGCGCTTGAGCGAGCGCGCGCCGGCTTGGCGAAAGCGAATGAGTCGTTTGCCCAACTGGCGGCCGGGCAAGCCGCGATTAACGGCGGTTTGGATCGAATCATCGCCGGGCTTGGCGAGCTTGAAGCCGGCTTGACGAAAGCGGCCGACGGCCAACAACAAGCCGTTGATCAACTGCCGCGATTCGCGTCCGGCCTCGAGCAAGTCAACGGCGGCCAGCGGCAGCTGCTTGAGCACTTCTCGGCCCTTGGCGGCCAGCTCGGCCAGCTTGTCAACGGCTTGGACCAAAGCGCGTCCGGCTTGCAGAAGGTGGCCAGCGGTCTGGGAACGGCGGAAACGTATTTGGCCGATTTGTCATCGGCGCCGGCGAAGGACATGGCCGGCTGGCATGTGCCGAAAGCGGCGCTTGAAAGCAAAGAATTTGCGCAGGCGAAAGACGCGTATATGTCAAAAGACCGGCGCATCGTCACATTTGATGTCATTTTCAAAGAAAATCCGTATTCCATATCGGCGCTCGGCCGCATCGATGACATTCGCGCCGCTGCCGAACGGGCGGTGAAAGGAGCAAAGCTGGACGGGGTGAGCATCGCCGTCGGCGGCGTCACAAGCACGTATGCCGATTTGCGGGCGATTTCGAACGCCGACTATCGGCACACAGCGGTGCTCATGCTAGCGGGGATCGCCATCGTGCTGGCTGCCCTGCTCCGGTCGTTGATCATGCCGCTCTACTTGATTTTGTCGCTTGTGTTGACGTATTACACGTCGATGGCCGTCACCGAGCTCATCTTCGTCAACGGCCTTGGCTACGCCGGCTTGAACTGGGCGGTGTCGTTTTTCGCCTTCGTCCTGCTTATGGCCCTCGGCATCGACTACAGCATCTTCCTGATGGACCGGTTCAATGAATACCGCGACCGGCCGGTGAGAGAAGCGATGCTGTCAGCGATGGGCCATATGGGGACGGTCATCATCTCGGCCGCCGTCATTTTGGGCGGGACGTTTGCTGCGATGTATCCGTCCGGCGTTCTGTCGCTCTTGCAAATCGCGACGATTGTATTGACAGGGCTTTTGCTTTACGCTCTTGTCGTCCTGCCGCTGTTTGTCCCGGTCATGGTCCACACGTTCGGCCGCGCCAACTGGTGGCCGTTTGGGCAGCCGGTGAGCGAAGCGGATGGGCTCGAACAACAAAAAATCAGTTAGGAAGGCGAGTCAACAAGGGTGTTCCAACAGACTGGGACACCCTTTCTTATTAATGTATGTAGAAGCAAAATGGTTGATAGAAAACAATATGTTGTGTTTAAGGAGCATTACCCTCTTGGATCAGCCTCTTTTTCTTAGTCCTGTAGGTATAAAAAGAAAGCGAGGCGCTCTGTTTGATTCAACAGGAACGTATATTCTATGTACAATGTCTAGTTGTTTTCCCTGATTCTTTCCCCCGTGAATGCGGATAGCATGGCGCATAGAAAAGAATATTTTGTTTAAATATATTGAATATTATTTATTTTTTTTTGTTAAAATGGCTATGAAATATTGAATACTGGGGTGATGAAAATGAAGTTGGGGAAAATCGCCGTTCTATTCTCGGTGACGTTAGCTATTTTGATAGCACCACTAATGGTGCGCGCCTATGTTTTAGAACCTTACTATTGGAAGAATGGAGTAACCGGCCTCACGTACAAATGGGGAAGCAATCTTCAAACTTCCGGCACGGTGATTCGGACGGCTTTTGAAAATGCCCTCTCCGATTGGAATGGAACGCCAACCCCCGTTTGGTTTTCCTACAGCAGCAGTTCTTCCAACACGCTTAACTCCTACTATGTTTCCGATTCTTCCGAATATGGCGTTTGCAACATCACGTATTCAGGCAGTGAGATACTCCGCTTTACAGCTATGGTCAACGCGGGAAATATCAATATCGGAAAAAGCAACGTGGCTCGGAGTGCAGCCGGGCATGAATTAGGACACGGAATTGGACTGGATCATTCCACGGCAACAGCGATTATGAACTCGAACCGTGATCGGACACGCATCTATACTCCACAGCAAGATGATATTAATGGTGTGAATGCAAGATATTAATTGTTCATCTATCCATGGGGAGGAGAAGAGGATGAAAAAAATGGTGCTGTCCATCGTGACGCTTGGTGTTATCTTTATGGGCGGAGTCGTCTATTTCATAAAAGATGGAGGGAATACCGATAAACAAATAGGGTCTGCCAACGTAGCCAGACAGACTCATACCGTCAGCTATTCTGATCGCCCAAAATATACAAATATAAAGGACTTGGGCAAGGCGTCCGACTGCATCTTTGTCGGAACTGTTGAAGGAGTGGCTGGCACACGAAATTTGGCGCGCAATCCAAACGATCCAGCCGAAGAAGATCCGAATATTTATGTTGAAGGAGTGGACTATAACGTAAAAGTGATCGAAGTCTTGAAAGGGAAAGCAGATTCTCATGTTCTTGTCACGGAACAAAAGCAAACGAAGTTAGGCAAGGACGAGCCGATGGTTGTGGATGAGCATTACATCGGTTTGACATCCGGACAAACCTATATCTTTTTTGTCAAAAAATCGAATTTGACCGGCCGCTATTACAGTGTTGGAGATCCGTTTTTCTTTGCCCTTGAGAACAACCAAGTGGTGCTAAAGACGAAAGAAAAGGATTTGCTGGAGATTTATAAACCTGAAGAGGTAAAGGCGTTCAAAGCGAAAGTGAAAGAAGCAGTGGGGGAATGATGTTTCGTTTCCTCCACTGATTTTGATCAAGAGCGATTCGATTGCACAAGCATATTTTTTCCCTATTTTGCCCAATGTAAAGTATGATGAGAAGCAGAGAACATTCCAGATTGTAAAGGAGGAAGGCGGGCATGACGAAACGAGTGCTTATGGTGGTGACGAACCATACGACGATCACCGACGATCACAAAACTGGGCTTTGGCTTGAAGAGTTTGCCGTGCCGTATTTGGTGTTTAAAGAAAAAGGGTATGACGTGAAAGTGGCGAGCATCAAAGGCGGCGACGTGCCGTTGGATCCGCGCAGCATCAATGAGAAAGACCCGTCTTGGGCCGAGGCGGAAGCGGCGCTGAAAAACACGGCACGTTTAAGCAAAGATGACGCGAACGGATTTGACGCCATTTTTCTCCCCGGGGGACACGGGACGATGTTTGATTTCCCGGACAACGAAACGCTGCAATACGTGTTGCAGCAATTCGCCGAAGACGGCCGGATCATCGCCGCTGTCTGCCATGGGCCGTCAGGGTTGGTGAACGCGACATACAAAGACGGGGCGCCGATCGTGAAAGGGAAAACGGTCACGTCGTTTACCGATGAGGAAGAACGCGAGGTCGAGCTTGATGTGCATATGCCGTTTTTGCTTGAGTCGACCTTGCGCCTGCGCGGGGCGAATTTCGTCCGCGGCGAGAAATGGACCGATTTCTCGGTGCGCGACGGCAACTTGATCACCGGGCAAAACCCGCAATCGAGCCGGAGCACGGCGGAAAAAGTCGTCGCGGCGCTCGAAGAACGGGCATGAGGAAGCGAATGACAGACAGTTGGAGAGACGAGCGGAACGTACGGCCGCTCGTCAAGGACAAGACGCGCCCAAACAGCGAGGCGCGTCTTCTTTTTTACAAATTTCGTATCCGTGTTCATTAATCAACAAATTGCTCTATTTTAACCATTGATTGGAAGTTGAACTTTGCTATCATAATAAACAAATGTCACGATGAGGCTGAGCTTTTCAAAAACGTTGAGGAATGCCAGCCAGCCTGAATGACAACGGAAAGGAGCCAACGAGAATGGGAGAAACCATCGAGGTCATCCGCAACGGCGCCCAGCCGTCAACGAAAGGGCAAGAAGACTATTTTACCGGCTATGTCCGTGTTGATTCACTCTTTCAAGAAAATGAGTTCGCCCCGTACTCGGCGGCGTATGTTACCTTTGAGCCAGGGGCTCGCACGGCATGGCACATCCATCCGACGGGGCAGCGATTGATCGTTACCTACGGCGTTGGGTGGGTGCAAGAATGGGGTGGACCCGTTCGTGAAGTGCGGGCGGGGGATGTCGTTTGGTTCCCGCCGGGCGTCAAGCATTGGCACGGAGCGACGCCAACCACGGCGATGACCCATATCGCCTTAACGGGAGTTGCCAACGGCAAAGGGGTCGAGTGGCTCGAAAAAGTGACTGATGAGCAATATCACAAGAGTGAATAGGGGGCGGAAAACGTGGCGTCATGGTCAAACGAGGAGCTGCACCAAATCGCTGCGGCTGATGATCTTCACATTTCGCCGTTCCGCGAGGACGGCAAAACGTATGGAACGCCGACATGGGTTTGGTCGGTGATTGTCGGCGATTCTCTTTATGTGCGCGCCTATCATGGTCAGCAATCCCGTTGGTATCAAGCGGCCATCCGGCAAAGGGCTGGACGGATTACAGTCGCCGGCATGACGAAAGAAGTCGCATTCGAACCGGTTGCTGGATCTATCAACGACCTCATCGATGACGCGTACCGGGAAAAGTACAAAGGAAGCCCGTATCTCGACGCGATGATCAGCACCCGCGCTCGGGCGGCGACGGTCAAAATCGTTCCACGCTAAATGCTTCAGAAACGTCACCGACAACCGTCTACAGGCAATGGTCGGTGACGCTTTTTGTTAGTCAAAATTGCGGTCCAACAGCCGCCCTGTCTGTTCGGCGATGACGCGCGCCGGAAGCGGCATGCCGTGCTTGAACCACCATTCGACAATTCCAACGACGGCGGAAGCAAAAAATTGCAAGACAAGATCTTCGCTAAGCCCCTTGTTCTTTCCGTTCGATGTGTCGACGTCCGGTTTGAATTCCTCGATCACCAACTGTAAAAAACGATGACGGAAGTGAGGAGCGCCTTTGCTCGATAACATCGTCGAGAAAAAGAGCCGATGGCGTTCAAAGTATTCGTACCAGATATAATTTCCTTCCTCAAACGTCAAATCGGAAGCCTCGCGGCAAAGCTGCCGCAAATTGTCCATATGTTCTTCGATCATCTTGTCCAATAAATCGTATTTATCCGTGTAATGGAGATAAATGGTTCCCCGGTTCACGTTTGCCCGATCGGCGATTTCTTGAATCGTAATGTCGTCAAACGGTTTTTCCGCCATCAATTCAATAACGGCATTTTTAATGGCTTCTTGGCTTTTGATGACTCTGCGGTCGATTTTCGCCATGACTGAATTCCCCACCTCTCCTAAAGATTGTCGACTATTTTTGATCGAATCATCGCCAAATGATGACGCATACCCGCTTTTTTGATAATAATAAACGAATGTTGATTATTGAATCAATATTGATTTTCGTAGAGAAACAATTTGCCGGTGACGTTTGAACAACGAAGGCGCTCCATCGTCTTGCAGGAGGCATGCGAGGGATGGACAGGCGAGCAGCTGGCATGAACAAGAAAGGAAGACGGCGCGACATCAGGCGAATCGATGTTCGCGCAAGAAGCAAGGAGAGGCCTGTGAACAAACCGGCCTCTCTTTCATTTACGCATTCGCTCTGTCTCCATATTCAGCCCGCAAACGTTTCGCATCTTCTTTCGGCGGTCGTCCGAATAGGCGGGAATATTCGCGGCTGAACTGTGACGGGCTTTCATAGCCGACTTGAAAAGCGACATCAGCGGCATCGATCAACTCTGTTAACAAGAGCCGCCGGGCTTCCTGAAGCCGCAGCTGTTTTTGAAACTGAATCGGGCTCATCCCTGTCACCTCTTTAAAATGACGATGGAGCGATGCTGCGCTCATATGAGATAAATCAGCCAGCTCTTCGATGCGGATCGGTTGATGATAGTGTTCTTTAATATATTCGATGACATGATAAATTTGGCGGGCATGGCTGGTTTGGACGGCCATTTGTTGGAGGACATCGCCATACGGCCCGTGCAAAACGCGATACAAAATTTCTTTTTTGTAAATCGGTGCTAAGACGTCGATATGTTCTGGGGTGTCGAGCAGGCGCACGAGCCTCATGACCGCATCGAGCAGCGGAGGCTCAACCGCACTGACGAACATTGCTCGTTTTGGCTTTTTTTGCAGGGAAACGTCGTTGTCGGTGTGCTGCAGCAGTTCGACGATTTGATGGAGCGCAAATTCCATCCGCAAGGCCAAATACGGCGTCTGTTCGCTTGCTTCGACCACTTGGGAAATAACTGGCAAGTCGACAGAGGCGACAAGATAGTGAGTCGGATTGTACGTAAACCGTTCCCCCGCCAGCCAGACATCTTTTCTGCCTTGCACGATTAGACAAAACGCCGGGCGTTGGACGCCATGTTTCGGTGTTGTGGGATGCGATTCGCGAAAAAGAAGAAGCGATGGAATCTCTGTTTCGTAAACGCCGTCTTTTCCTGTATGGCGCTCGATGAGCACCACCAATTCATGTTGTTGTTCAATGATTGATTTCAATTGTTTTTCCCCCTTCCACTACAATTTATTTTACGCAAACTTCTTCCACAACCGAAAGAGGTCTGAGAGAATTAGGCAATGATTTGCGAGGATTGTGATACCGGTTGCTGGGCAAAAGGGAGCATAATAACATTGTCCGGTGCGCGCTAAGGATGAAGCTTGCTAGCGCATCCTTTGGGCGATATGAGTGACCTAAATGACGATGAAAGGGAGAGTGCGATGCAAACCGTTACGTTGAACAATGGTGTTAAGATGCCGATCCTAGGGTTTGGTGTATATCAAATCACCGATTTCGATTTGTGCGAACAATGCGTCTATGATGCGCTCATGACCGGCTATCGCCTCATTGACACAGCAGCTGCTTATCAAAATGAAGAGGCGGTCGGGCGGGCGATCAAACGGAGCGGCATTCCAAGGGAAGACATCTTTGTGACGACGAAGCTGTGGATTCAAGACGCCGGCTATGAGAACACGAAACGAGCCTTTGCGAGATCGCTCGAGCGGTTGCAGCTCGATTATGTTGATTTGTATTTAATTCACCAGCCATTTGGTGATATATACGGCTCATGGCGCGCCATGGAAGAACTGTATCGCGAAGGGAAAATTCGCGCGATTGGCGTGAGCAACTTCCACACGGATCGTCTCATCGATTTGATTCTTCATCATGAAGTGACTCCAGCCGTCAACCAAATTGAGACGCATCCGTTCTGCCAGCAAACGGAGAGTGCAGAATGGATGAAACAGCACAATGTCCAACTTGAGTCGTGGGCGCCGTTTGCGGAAGGAAGAAACGGCATCTTCCAAAATGAAGTGTTAGTATCCATCGCGAAAAAGCATCATAAATCGGTTGCCCAAGTCATTTTGCGTTGGCTGACACAAAGGGGGATTGTAGCGATTCCTAAGTCGGTGCATAAAGAGCGCATTGTGGAGAACTTCCAAATCTTTGATTTTGAGCTTGATCAAGACGATATGAACAAAATCGCCGCACTTGATACGAAGCAAAGCTTGTTCTTTTCCCATCGCGACCCGGAATTCGTGAAATGGCTCTGCCAGTACCGATTGGAAATTTAATGGGGAATAAAAAGGGGGGGAAAAGGATGCAAAAACGTCAACTAGGCGAAAGCGGATTGGAAGTGTCCGCGATTGGACTCGGCTGCATGGGGATGAGCTACGGCTATGGACCGGCTGCGGACAAAAAAGAGATGATTGCGCTCATTCATGCGGCTGTGGAGCGCAGGGGACATGTTTTCGATGCAGCGCATTGGCTGTGGTCGTTTCTTTCGTGCTTTTCACACCGTTTCGACAACGAATGATTGCAAACAGTGTCGAGCAAACAGAGGGAAAGGATGGGGTGGAATGATATGGAATATGTGAAACTTGGCAACACCGGTTTGGACGTGTCGCGCATTTGCCTTGGCTGCATGAGCTTCGGCGTCGCCGATCGATGGATTCACCCGTGGGTGTTGGATGAGGAGAAAAGCCGTCCGATCATCAAAAAAGCTCTGGAGTTGGGGATTAACTTTTTTGATACGGCCAATGTGTATTCTGACGGAACGAGTGAGGAAATTATCGGGCGCATTTTAAAAGAGTACGCCAATCGGGAGGAAATCGTCATCGCCACGAAAGTGTATTTCTCTGTGCACGAAGGACCCAATCGGAAAGGGCTGTCCCGAAAAGCCATCATGAGCGAGATCGACAAAAGTTTGAAACGTCTAGGCACTGATTATGTCGATCTGTATCAAATTCACCGCTGGGATTACGATACGCCGATTGAAGAAACGATGGAAGCGCTGCATGACGTGGTGAAAGCGGGAAAAGCGCGGTACATCGGCGCCTCTTCGATGTACGCCTGGCAGTTTTTGAAAGCCAACCACACAGCAGAAAAACACGGGTGGACGAAATTTGTGTCGATGCAAAATCATTATAATCTCATATATCGCGAGGAAGAACGGGAAATGTTGCCGCTTTGCCAAGAAGAAAACATTGCCGTCATTCCATACAGCCCGCTGGCGTCAGGAAGACTGGCGCGCGACGCATCGGAAACAACGCATCGTTCGGAAACCGATCAAATCCAACGGTCGAAATACGACACCACGGCCGAAGCGGATCGAGTGATCATCGAACGGGTCGCTGAGCTCTCCAAAAAACACGGCGTGAAGCGCGCGCAAATCGCGCTTGCTTGGCTGCTGCATAAAGAACCGGTCACCGCGCCGATCGTCGGGGCGACGAAGCTGTCCCATCTCGAAGAGGCTGTCGGTGCGCTATCCGTTTCATTAACGCCGGAAGAAATCGCTTATTTAGAAGAACCGTATGTGCCGCATCCGGTCGTTGGCCATCGGTAACCTAGGAGGCTGGTGATTTAATCGTGGATACCGCTTTACAATGTTATTTCTCAATTAGAAAAACCTTGTTACATCGGTCCTGCTTTTCGCTCATTCTCCCATTGATGAAAGGAATCAGCGGTTTTTCACCAGCCTTCTAGGGGAAAAGGCTGTCCGAAACACCCGGCTTGCCGGATCGGACAGCCTTTTTCGTTTGAAAATACCTGCAAAAACGAAGACACGCGGGAAAAATGGGAAACGGTGTCATTGGTGTCGTTCAGCCGCGGCGGATTGGCCGTTGCAGCGGAGCCGGCGCTAACGTTTCCCATGGGCGCGGATCGAAACGATTACCGGCGCTTGGCGATGGCAAGCGCCTTTTTCGTATTGGCAAAATGAAGCTTGGCGCACGTCTCAAGCATCTCTTCCCCTCGCACGCGGATGATTCGGGCGGCGGCTTCGTCAACGATGGCGCCGGCCCCTTTCGGAAGCGGGAGGCCGATGGTGCGGGATAATCGCTCCATCTCTTCTAAAAACACATAGCGGGCGATGATCGAAGCCGCGGCGACCGCCACGTGCACGCTTTCTGCTTTCGGCAGGCAATGCACCCGCTCGCTGACGATGCGCGTTTCATCCGCGAGGTAGCGGAAATACAAGTCGCGTTCTAAAAATTGGTCGATGATGATCGCTTCCGGTTCGATGGGCGCGATGGCGTCAACGAGTTTCGCGAGCGTCCGGTTGTGAAGGAGCGCCTTCATTTTCGTCTGCGGCATGCCGCTTCGCTGCCAGCGGTTGTATGCGGCGTTGTCGAGCACGGTGACCGCATGCGGCGTCGTTTCCATCATAGCCGGTGCGATCCGTTTGATCGCTTCATCGTTCAATTGTTTCGAATCTTTCACGCCGAGCGCCGCGATGTTGGCGATATGCGGCCGATCAACGTAGGCGGCGGCGACGACGATCGGGCCGAAATAGTCCCCGGTGCCGACTTCATCCGAACCGATGGCAGAAAGCTTCGCGAGCCTATGTTCCAATGGGGGCGAGGTGCTCTCTCTCCCCTGTCGTTTGGCTGGGTCAGCTCCCTGCTTCCCCATCCATTTCGCCGCTTCTTGTTCCGCCGCTTTCCCTTGAAACAGCACTTTCCCCGAGCGGTAGGCGGTGATCGCGACATCCGGGCGCTTGACGGCAAACAACGCTCCGGGTGGAAGCCGGTCGGACAAGGCGTCTTGGTAGTGAGCGCGCAAGGCGTCAAGAAGCTGTCGGTCGGCTTGAATCACATAGTTTGACAACGTTCCCTCTCTCCTTTATCCTCTTCTGGATCCCTTTGTGTCGCATCTTTCCATTATACCAGCGTTCGTGATATGATAAACAGTAGGATTTGGCGAAATGGGGGAGAAAGCTTGACAGAACAGCCAAAAACGCGGGTGAGCGTCCGCATCTACGGTCAAGACTATACGATCGTCGGCACGGAAAGCCCGGCCCATATCCGGCTTGTGGCGGCGTTCGTTGACGATAAAATGCATGAGTTCAGCGAAAGAAACCCGATGCTTGATGTGCCGAAACTGGCCGTCTTGACGGCCGTCAATATTGCTAGTGAGTATTTAAAGTTAAAGGAAGAATACAACCGGCTTCGTGAACAGCTGAAGAAGGAGAAGGATGGGGGACGCGATGCTTGATGTCGTGTTGCTGTTTGTCCTGTTGCTCGGAGCGATGATTGGCTTAAAGCGCGGCTTTATTCTCCAATTCATTCATATGGCCGGGTTTTTCATTGCTTTTTTCGTCGCCTACCGCTATTATGAGCGGTTTGTGCCGACATTGCGTCTTTGGATTCCGTATCCGACGTTTGGCGACCCGGAGACGGTGAAGCTGTTGTTTCAGAGCACCCATTTAGATGATGCCTATTATCGGGCGATTTCTTTTGCACTTTTATTTTTTGTGGTGAAAATCGTTCTTCAGATCATCGGCTCGATGCTCGATTTCGTCGCTCAGCTGCCGCTGTTGCGCAGCGTCAACCGCTTGGCCGGGGCGGCGCTCGGATTTGCGGAAGTGTATTTGCTTGTCTTTTTGCTTTTGTATATCGGCGCGCTCGTGCCGATTGACAGCGTCCAAGAGCAGCTGCAGCGTTCGCTCATGGCAACCGCGATTGTGAAACATACGCCGGTGTTGTCGGAGATGCTTGACCATTGGTGGATTCATGGCCGCGTCTGACCGAGCGCGGCCGCGGTGTTTTGGGAAAGGAAGGGGACGAGAATGAACGTCCATAAAAAAGAGGTTATCCGCCTGCTCGAAACGATCGCATTGTATATGGAGATCAAAGGGGAAAATCCGTTTAAGGTGAACGCGTTTCGCAAAGCGGCGAACGCCTTGGAAACGGACGAACGAAGCCTGACGGAAATCGGCGATTTCACCGCCATTCCCAGCATCGGCAAAAGCACGGCGGCGATCATCACCGAGTTTGTCGAAACCGGTTCATCGTCGGTGCTCGAAGAATTAAAGCGCGATATTCCGGAAACGCTGCTCGCCTTGCTTAAGATCCCGGGGCTTGGCGGCAAAAAAATCGCCAAGCTGCATCAAGAGCTGGGCATTGTCGATATGGACGGATTGAAAGAAGCGTGCCTGGCGGGAAAGGTGCGGGCGCTTCCCGGCTTCGGCGCGAAAACGGAGGAAAAGCTGCTGATGGCCATGGAAGAGGCGGGCAAACGCCCCGAGCGGCTGCCGCTTGCCCGGGTGTTGCCGATGGCGGCCGATATCGAGCGCCAGCTTGCCGAAATGGATGGGGTGGTTCGCTTTTCGCGGGCCGGCAGTTTGCGGCGCTGGAACGAAACGGTGAAAGATTTGGACTATGTCATTGCCACCGCCCGCCCGGCGGTGGTGCGCGAGGCGCTGCTTCGGCTGCCGCACATCCGCGAGGTGATCGCCGCCGGGGAGACGAAAGTGTCGCTTCTGTTTCAGTATGAGGATGAGATCGCCGCGGACTTCCGGTTGGTCAGCGAAGCGCAATTTGCGACCGCTCTTCACCATTTCACTGGATCGAAGGACCATAATGTGCGGATGCGCCAGCTCGCCAAAGAACGCGGGGAAAAAATCAGCGAATACGGCGTCGAAGACCAAACGACAGGCAAGGTGAAAACGTTCCCGAATGAAGCGGCGTTTTACGCCCATTTCGGGCTGCCGTATATTCCGCCTGAGCTGCGTGAAGACGGCACGGAGGTGGAGCGGTTTTCGGCTGATTGGCCGCTTGTGCGCCTTGAAGACATGCAAGGCGATTTGCATATGCATTCGGCATGGAGCGACGGCGCGTGTTCGCTCGAGGAGCTTGCCGAGGCGTGCCGCCGCCGCGGCTACCGGTATATCGCCATTACCGACCATTCGCACTATTTGAAGGTCGCCAACGGCTTGACGCCGGAGCGGCTGCGGCGCCAGCGCGAGGAAATTGAGCGGCTGAACGCGCGCTATTCGGATTTGACGATTTTGGCCGGCGTCGAAATGGATATTTTGCCGGATGGAACGCTAGATTATGATGATGATGTGCTCGAGGAGCTTGATTTTGTCATCGCCGCCATTCATTCCGGGTTCAAACAGCCGCGTGAGACGATCATGAAGCGGTTGGAAGCGGCGCTTCGCCATCCGTGCGTCGATGTCATCGCCCACCCGACCGGCAGGCTGATCGGCCAGCGCGCCGGCTATGACGTCGATATCGAGCGGCTGATCGAGCTGGCGGCGGAGACAAAGACGATCCTTGAGCTGAATGCCAATCCAAACCGGCTTGATTTGTCGGCTGCTTATGTGAAAAAAGCGGAGGAAGCAGGGGCGTACATCGCCATCAGCACGGACGCCCACCATTTGGACATGCTTGACGATATGGCGGTGGGGGTGGCCACGGCCCGGAAAGGCTGGATCAAGAAAGACACGGTCGTCAACACATGGCCGCTTGAGAAGCTGCAACAGTTTTTGCGCGACAAACGAAAGAAATGAATCAGCTGGGGGTTAGATACGTGCAACAAAAAGTGCTTCACACCCTAGAATTCGATAAAGTGAAAGCGCAGTTGGCCGAGCATGCGTCCTCGCCGCTCGGTTTGGAAAAAATCGATGCGCTCATACCGTCTTCTGATTTCAAGGAGGTGTCCGCTTGGCTCGAGGAAACGGATGAAGCCGCTGCGGTCTTGCGGCTGGCCGGCTATGCGCCGCTCGACGGGGTGGTCGACGTTCGTCCGCATTTGAAGCGGGCGGCGATCGGCGGTACGCTCAGCCCACAAGAGCTGCTGGAAGTGGCGGCGACAGCGGCCGCAAGCCGGCAAATGAAGCGGCTGATCACCGATCTGCAAGAGGAGCACGGCGGCCTGGAGCGCCTTGCTTCGTATGCCGATGAGCTTGCCGAGGCGCCGGAACTCGAGCATGACGTTCGCCGCTCGATCGACGACCATGGCGAAGTATTGGATGCGGCGAGCGACCGCCTTCGCTCGCTGCGCGGGCAAATTCGGTCAGTGGAAGCGCGCATCCGCGAGAAACTCGAGAGCATCATCCGCTCGCCGTCGGCGCAAAAGCGGCTGTCGGACGCCATTGTTACGATCCGCAACGACCGGTACGTCATCCCGGTGAAACAAGAGTATCGAAGCGCTTACGGCGGCATCGTCCATGACCAGTCGGCGTCCGGGGCGACGCTGTTTATCGAGCCGCAGGCGGTCGTGGAGTTAAACAACGCGCTGCGCGAGGCGCGGATGAAAGAAAAGCAGGAAATCGAACGCATTTTGCGCGAACTTTCGGCCAAAGTCGCCGCACAGGCCGAGCCGCTTGCGCGGGCGGTCGAAGCGCTCGCGGCGCTTGATTTTGCGTTCGCCAAGGCGAAGTACGCCCGCCGGATTCAGGCGACCAAACCAGCCGTCAACAACCGCGGCTACCTTCGCTTTTGCCAGGCTCGCCATCCGCTGCTTGATCAAGAGAAGGCGGTGCCGAATGACATTGAGCTGGGCGGCGATTATACGACGATCGTCATCACCGGACCGAACACCGGCGGGAAAACGGTGACGTTAAAAACGATCGGCTTGTTGACAGTAATGGCGCAAGCGGGGCTGTTCATCCCGGCGGCCGACGGATCGGAAGCGGCGGTGTTCCGTTCTGTTTTCGCTGATATTGGCGATGAGCAGTCGATTGAACAAAGCTTGAGCACGTTCTCGTCCCATATGGTCAATATTGTTGACATTTTGCGCCATGTCGATGGCGAAAGCCTCGTGTTGTTTGACGAGCTTGGGGCCGGCACCGACCCGCAGGAAGGAGCGGCGCTGGCGATCGCCATTTTGGATGAAGTGCACGGCCGCGGGGCGCGGACGGTGGCGACGACGCATTATCCCGAGTTGAAAGCCTACGGCTACAACCGCGCGGGCGTGGTAAATGCGAGCGTCGAATTTGACACCGAAACGCTCCGCCCGACGTATAAACTGTTGATCGGCATTCCCGGACGCAGCAACGCCTTTGACATTTCACGCCGCTTGGGGCTTGATGAGCGGATTATCGAGCGGGCGAAAGCCCAAGTGAGCGCGGAAAGCCATAGCGTGGAAAACATGATCGCCTCGCTGGAGAAAAGCAAAAAGCAAGCCGAGGAAGACGAAGCGCGGGCGCGCGCGGCGCTTGAGGAAGCCGAGCGGATGCGCGCTGAGTGGGAGCAAAAGCTCGAGGCGCTGGAAGAGGAAAAAGAAGAGCGGCTTGCTGAAGCGGCGAAGCAGGCAACTGACATCATCCGTGCGGCTGAGAGCGAGGCGGAGCGGATCATAAAGGAGCTGCGCCGCTTGCAAAAAGAAAAGCGGGCGGAAGTAAACGAGCAGGAGCTCGTCGAGGCGAAACAGCGGCTCGCTGCTGCGGTGCCAAAAGTGGAGAAGCGGAAAAAGGCGAAAAAGGCCGTCTCACGCCATGTGTTCCAGCCGGGCGATGAAGTGAGAGTCACGAGCCTCAACCAAAAAGGCTATTTGATCGAAAAAGTGTCGGACGACGAATGGCAAGTGCAGCTTGGCATTTTGAAAATGAAAATTCATGAGCGCGATTTGGAGTATATGGGCAGCGCGCCGGCGAACGAAGTGACGCCGGTTGCGACGGTGAAAGGCAAGGACGCCCATGTGAGCCTCGAGCTTGACTTGCGCGGCGAACGGTACGAAGACGCTCTCATTCGGCTTGAGAAATACTTGGATGATGCCGTGCTCGCCGGCTACCCGCGCGTTTCGATCATCCACGGCAAAGGGACGGGCGCTCTCCGTCAAGGAGTGCAGCAGTTTTTAAAACAACACCGAGCGGTGAAAAGCTTCCGGTTCGGAGAGGCGAATGAAGGCGGCACCGGAGTGACGATCGTGGAACTGAAATGATGGGGGCGATGGCAATGGCATCGTTTTGGGAGCAAGACATGGTGAAAACGGCGGCCAATTTCAGCGTTGCCGTGTTGTGCATCGTCGTCTTTTTAGCCGTATTTGAATTGGTGACGAAGTACAAAAACTGGGAAGAGATTCGCAAAGGCAATGTGGCGGTGGCGATGGCAACCGGCGGGAAAATTTTCGGCATCGCCAACATTTTTCGCTATGCACTCGCCCGCCATGAGTCGCTGCCGTCGATGATCGGCTGGGGAATGTATGGGTTTTTTCTTCTGCTCGCCGCTTACTTTATTTATGAATTTTTGACGCCGAAATTCAATATTGATGACGAAATTGCCAATGACAACCGGGCCGTCGGATTCATTTCGCTGTCCATTTCCGTCGGCTTGTCGTTTGTCATCGGCGAAGGCATTCAGTAAAGGGGAACAACGAATGAACGCAGTAGTCAAATGGTTGTTGATCGCGGTCGGGCTGCTGTTGATCGCCGGCATCGTCTATATGGCGGTGCGCAATCGGTCAGTCGATGTACTGGCGAAAATCTTGTTTGCCATCTGCGCGTGTTTTTTCTTTATTGGCTTAGTGTACTGGTTTTGGTAACGCTCGGGTTCAAGCCTGGCGTTCTTTTTTTGATGAAAAATTAGAAAAAGTGAAATAAAATAAAGGCAAGGGGGGATTGGGATGGAAAAACCATGGCTTGCTCATTACCCGCCGGAGATTCCGCATACGCTTGACTATCCAAGGAAAACGCTTTCTGATTATTTGCGGGAGACGGCGGAGCAATTCGGAGACCATGAGGCGATCGACTTTTTGGGCAAGACGATGACGTTTCGCCAGCTGTACGAGCAAGCATTGACATTCGCGCATTATTTGCGGACGATCGGATTGAAAAAAGGGGATCGGGTGGCGATTATGCTGCCGAATTGCCCGCAGGCGGTCATCAGCTACTACGGGACGCTCATGGCTGGCGGCATTGTCGTGCAGACGAACCCGCTTTACACCGAGCATGAGCTTGAATACCAGCTCAACGACAGCGGCGCCTCGGTGTTCGTGACGATGGATATTCTGTATCCAAAGGCGGAAGGATTGAAAGGGAGAACGCTGGTCAAACATTGGATTGTCACGAGAATGCAAGAGTATTTGCCCACGGTGAAGAAATGGCTGTATCCGTTTGTGCAGCGGAAGCAAAACATGCCCATCGTCCGCATCGAGGAAAGCGAAACCGTTCATTTGTTCCGCACGATCGTCAGCCGGAAGGAAACGGCGCCGATCGGGGTGAACATCGATCCGGTGGACGATGTGGCGCTGCTGCAATATACAGGCGGCACGACGGGGCATCCGAAAGCGGCTATGTTGACGCATCGCAATTTGATTGCGAATACACTCATGTGCGCCCATTGGGTGTATAAGTGTAAAAAAGGCAAGGAAACGGTGCTCGGCGTGCTTCCGTTTTTCCACGTGTACGGCATGACGACGGTCATGAATTTGTCCGTGATGATGGCAAGCAAAATGGTGCTGCTCCCGCGGTTTGATGTGAAACAAACATTGAAAACGATCGAGCGCACCCGGCCGACGATGTTTCCAGGCGCGCCGACGATGTACATCGCTTTGTTGAACCACCCAGATTTGCCGAAATATGATTTATCTTCAATCAACGTCTGCATCAGCGGCTCCGCTCCGCTGCCGGTCGAAGTGCAGGAGCAGTTTGAGCGGGCGACGGGCGGAAAACTCATTGAAGGATATGGGTTGACCGAGGCGTCCCCTGTCACCCACAGCAACTTCCTTTGGCATGGGGAGCGGGTGAAAGGAAGCATCGGCGTCCCATGGCCGGATACGGAAGCGAAAATCGTTTTGCTTGAAACGGGGGAAGAAGGAAAGCCTGGCGAGGTCGGAGAGCTGGTCGTGCGCGGTCCACAAGTGATGAAAGGCTACTGGAACCGCCCGGAAGAGACCGAGCAAGTGCTGCGCGACGGATGGCTGTACACCGGCGACATCGGATATATGGATGAGCGCGGCTATTTTTACATCGTCGACCGCAAGAAAGATGTCATTATCGCCGGCGGTTACAACATTTACCCGCGCGAAGTCGAAGAAGCGCTGTATGAGCATCCGAAAGTGCAGGAAGCAGCCGTGATCGGCGTTCCTGATCCGTACCGCGGGGAGACGGTGAAAGCGTTCGTCGTGGTAAAACCGGGGGAAACGTGCAGCGAACAGGAGCTTGATGTGTTTATGCGCGAACGGCTTGCTGCTTACAAAGTGCCACGTCTGTATGAGTTCCGCAGCGAACTGCCGAAGACGGCAGTTGGAAAAATTTTGCGTCGCGTGTTGGTCGAAGAGGAGAAAAAGAAGCTTGACAAATCGGCAGAATTGACCGTAAAATGAAAATATGAATGATGGTTCATTCATTTGGCGGATGGAAAGTGAGAAAAGGAGAATCGATATTGCGGAGGGAAAAGCCGAAGTTTAAACAAATCATTGACGCTGCCGTCGTCGTCATCGCCGAGCACGGCTACCATCAAGCCCAAGTGTCGAAAATCGCCAAGCAGGCCGGTGTCGCCGACGGCACGATCTACCTTTATTTTAAAAACAAAGAGGATATTTTAATTTCGCTTTTTCAAGAAAAGATGGGGGCGTTCATCGAGAAAATTGAACAAGAGACAGAAGGAATTTCAAGCCCCCTAGAGAAATTGTATGTATTGGTGAAAACTCATTTTTCCGCCCTTGCCGCTGATCCGCATATGGCGGTCGTGACGCAGCTCGAGCTGCGCCAGTCGAATAAAGAGCTGCGCCATCGCATCAATGAGGTGCTGAAAGGATACTTGCGTCTCATTGACCGCATCATTATCGAAGGGATGGAAAAAGGGGAGTTTCGCCAAGATTTAGACGTCCGGCTCACCCGGCAAATGATCTTCGGCACCTTGGATGAAACCGTGACGACGTGGGTGATGAACGAGCAAAAGTATGACTTGGTCGCCCTCGCTGGTCCGGTGTATGAACTGTTGATCAAAGGGTGCGCCGCCGGGCGTTAGGAAAGGCAGAAAGGGGAGAGGCTTCGTGGAGCATTTTCGCGTAGCGAAAGAGGAGTTCGTCGCCATCGCGACGTTTTCGCGGCCGCCGGCGAACGCCCTTTCATCAGCAGTTTTGAAAGAGCTTTCAACCATATTGGACGAGCTCGAGACCGATCCGGAAGTGCGCGTCGTGCTGCTTCATGGCGAGGGGCGTTTTTTCTCAGCCGGCGCCGATATTAAAGAATTCACGTCCATCGCTTCCGCTGAGGAGGCATCGGTCTTGTCGCGCAACGGCCAACTCGTGATGGAGCGGATCGAACGTTTCCCGAAACCGGTGATCGCGGCGATTCATGGGGCGGCGTTAGGCGGAGGGCTGGAGCTGGCGATGAGCTGCCATATTCGCCTTGTTGCCGAAAACGCCAAGCTCGGTTTGCCGGAGCTGCAGCTCGGACTCATTCCTGGTTTTGCCGGCACGCAGCGGCTCGTGCGCTGCGTTGGCTTTGGCAAAGCGGCGGAAATGATGTGGACGAGCGAACCGATCACCGGAATCGAAGCGGTCGAATGGGGGCTGGCCAACAAGGCGGTGCCGGAAGAGCGGCTTCTTGACGAGGCAAAAGCGTTGGCGAAAAAGATCGCCGCCAAAAGCCCGCTTTCCGTTCGGGCAACCATTGAACTGCTCAACGCCGCGAAGGAAAAATCGTTCGCCGAGGCGGTGCGCGAGGAAGCGGAATGGTTTGGCCGCGTGTTTGTATCCGAGGATGCAAAAGAAGGCGTGCAGGCGTTTTTGGAAAAACGGCCGCCCGTCTTTCAAGGAAAATAATCGCCATCAATGTCTGAATGTTGGCAACTGAAACAATGTTGGATCAAACTGAGGAGGGAAACGACATGAATATTTTTGTCCTCATGAAACGCACCTTTGACACAGAGGAAAAAATCTCGATCGCTAACGGCAAGATCAATGAGGAAGGCGCTGAATTCATTATCAATCCATATGACGAATACGCCATCGAAGAGGCCATTCAAGTGCGCGACAAACATGGCGGCGAAGTGACGGTCGTCACTGTCGGAAGCGAAGAGGCGGAAAAAGAGCTGCGCACGGCGCTCGCCATGGGCTGCGATAAAGCGGTGCTCATCAACATTGACGATGATGTCGAAGAACAGGACCAATATACGACCGCGAAAGTGCTTGCCGAGTATTTGAAAGATAAAAATCCGGATTTGATTTTGGCCGGCAACGTCGCTATTGACGGCGGTTCGGGGCAAGTAGGTCCGCGCGTCGCGGAATTGCTCGGCATTCCGTATGTGACGACGATCACGAAGCTGGATATTGCCGACGGCGGCAAAGTGACCGTTGTGCGTGATGTGGAAGGGGATGAGGAAATCATCGAAACGTCGCTGCCGCTCCTTGTCACGGCTCAACAAGGGCTGAATGAACCGCGCTATCCGTCGCTGCCGGGTATTATGAAGGCGAAGAAAAAGCCGCTTGACGAGTTGGAGCTTGACGATTTGGATCTTGACGAAGACGACGTCGAAGCGAAAACGAAAACGATCGAAGTGTTCTTGCCGCCGAAGCGTGAAGCAGGAAAAATTTTGCAAGGTGAGATCGCCGATCAAGTGAAGGAACTCGTTCAGCTGCTCCGTTCTGAAGCGAAAGTGGTATAAGCCGGAACCGCTGTCGGCGTTCGGATGAAAAACAACAGGGAATCAAAGGATAGGGGGACTGAAAGAATGGCACGCAAAGTTTTGACATTGGCGGAAGTACGCGACGGATCGCTGCGAAACGTTTCGTTTGAAGCCATCGCAGCAGCCAAAACGATCGCCGAAGGCGGGGAAGTCGTCTCGGTGCTCGTCGGCGATCAAGTCGCGGCGCATGCGAACGAACTCATTTACCGCGGTGCGGATCGCGTCGTTGTCGTTGAGCATCCGAATTTGAAATTTTATACATCCGACGGTTATTCACAGGCGGTAAAAGCCGTGATTGACAAAGAACAGCCGGAAGGCATCGTCTTCGGCCATACGGCGCTCGGCAAAGACTTATCGCCGAAATTGGCCATCAAGCTCGACGCCGGCCTCGTTTCCGACGTCATCGCGGTCGAAGAAGCGGGCGGCAACATTGTGTTTACGCGCCCGATCTACTCCGGCAAAGCGTTTGAAAAGAAAATCGTCACAAGCGGCATCATCTTTGCGACGGTGCGTCCGAACAACATTGCGCCGCTCGAGCGCGATGAGTCGCGCACAGGCAACGTGGAAGCGCTCGCCGTTGAGATCAAAGACTTACGTGCGATCGTCAAAGAAGTCGTCCGCAAAACGGCGGAAGGCGTCGACCTGACGGAAGCGAAAGTGATCGTCGCCGGCGGCCGCGGGGTGAAAAGCGCCGAAGGCTTCAAGCCGCTCAAAGAGCTGGCCGAAGTGTTGGGCGGCGCGGTTGGCGCGTCGCGCGGGGCGTGCGATGCCGGCTATTGCGACTATTCGCTGCAGATCGGGCAAACAGGGAAAGTCGTCACGCCGGATCTGTACATCGCCTGCGGCATTTCCGGAGCCATCCAACACTTGGCGGGCATGTCGAACTCAAAAGTCATCGTGGCGATTAACAAAGACCCGGAAGCGAACATTTTCAAAGTCGCCGATTACGGCATTGTCGGCGATTTGTTTGAAGTCGTTCCGCTTCTCACGGAAGAATTCAAAAAACTGAAAGTGCATTCGTAATCGCTGAAACGGGTGGCGCGCGCCGCCCGTTTTTCTTGGATAAATTCCGGTGCGGAGCGAATATTAGAAACGAAAGCAAAACATTCGCACCGCTGTCGATTTCCATGGTATACTTTGCTTGCAGCATTTTCGAACAGGGAGGGAAATCCGCATGGCCATTGTCAATGCGACAGATCAAACGTTCGCCGCGGAAACGAAAGACGGCGTCACGCTCGTTGACTTCTGGGCGCCATGGTGCGGTCCGTGCCGCATGATCGCCCCGGTGCTTGAGGAGCTCGACCAAGAAATGGGCGACAAAGTGAAAATCGTCAAAGTGAATGTCGACGAAAATCAAGAAACGGCCTCAAAATTCGGCGTCATGAGCATTCCGACGCTGCTTGTGTTCAAAAACGGCGAGCTCGTCGATAAAGCGATCGGCTATCAACCGAAAGAGGCATTAGCGCAGCTTGTTGGCAAGTATGTATCATGACGGAGAAACAGGAAAATCCAGAGGGGAAGAAACCTCTGGATTTTTTCTTTTTTCCATATGAAAAAAATGGTTGACAGACGGGGATGATTTTTTTATAGTAATAACCAATAAATCCTATTGGATATATTGGTTTTTATCGTTGTTATTCATAGTTTTCCTATCTATATAGTTATTTTTAGGGGGTGAGAATGGTTCACGAAATCTAGAAGACCGGTGATCAAACGAGCAAGTCGCTCTTCTCAAATGGAGAAACTTCGCGGCATCGGCTTCAAGTTTCGTGTATCCGACGTGAGCGAGGGGTGAGCGCTGTTTTTCACCAACCTTCCCGCTGTGATTTTAAGAAGAAACGAGGGGGAACGATGATGAACAAATGGAAAATGGGGAAATGGCTCGTGCTCATGGCGGTTTTGTTAGGGATGGTCTCGGGATGCGGAGGACATAGCGAATCCGCCAATGCCCAGAAAGCATCTCCCACCAAGAAGGAGGAGGGAGAAGTCATCCGCATCGGCTATCAAAAATACGGCACGCTCAATATGTTGAAAGCGCGCGGCGACTTGGAACAACGATTAAAACAGCTCGGTTATACGGTGCAATGGTCATTATTTCCGGGCGGGCCGCAATTGTTGGAGGCGATGAATGCCGGCAGCCTTGATTTCGGCCATACCGGTGAGGCGCCACCTGTGTTCGCCCAAGCGGCTGGGACGCCGTTGCTGTATGTGGCAACGACTCCGCCGAACCCAAAGGCGGAAGCCATTTTGGTTCGGCGTGATTCCCCGATTCGGACGGTGGCCGATTTGAAAGGGAAAAAAGTGGCGTTAAACAAAGGGTCGAACGTCCATTATCTGCTTGTCCAGGCGCTCAGCAAGGCTGGATTGACGCTTTCTGACATTCGTCCCGTTTATTTGCCGCCCGCCGATGCCCGTGCCGCCTTTGAGCAAGGAAGCGTTGACGCTTGGGTGATTTGGGATCCGTTTTATGCCGCGGCCGAACAAACGGGAAAGGTTCGCGTGCTCGCTGACGGTCAAGGGTTGGTGGCGAACCGTGAGTTTTTCTTCGCTTCGCGTTCGTTTGCGCAAAAGCATGTCGATGTCGTGCATGTCATCTTAGAGGAGCTGAAGAAAGTCGACCAGTGGGCAAACCGCGATCCGAAAGGGGTGGCAACGTTTTTGGCGCCGGAACTCGGCATTGATGAAGCGGCGCTTGAAGTCGCATCCAAACGCCGCACGTATGGCCTGGAATCGATCACAAACGAGGTCATCACCCAACAGCAAACGATTGCAGATCAATTTTACCAGCTAGGGTTGTTGCCAAAGAAAATCGATGTAAACGAAGCGGTTTGGCGTGAAGCCAAATGAAGCGGAGACGGAATGGGGAGAGAAAACGGGTTTGACTCTTGACAAAAGGATCATTGGCTGCCTTCGTCCGCAGCGTCATCCGTCAACAAGGGTGAAGGACGGCGGCAGCTTGGATGAGAAACCACACTAGGAAGGCGGGGTGAACGCGATGAAATCGTCGAGATGGACAGAATGGACCTGGGGGAAGGCGGTGCCGTGGGTGTTGCCTGTTGCTCTGCTTGTGGCATGGCAAGTGGCTGTAGAAACCGGTTGGTTGTCTTCGCGGGTGCTGCCGGCGCCGACCGCCGTCATGGCGGCCGCTTGGAACCTCGGGTCGAACGGGGAGCTATGGCAGCATTTATCCATCAGCTTTGGG
This sequence comes from Geobacillus sp. BMUD, assembly GCF_013096845.1. Classification (NCBI taxonomy): domain Bacteria; kingdom Bacillati; phylum Bacillota; class Bacilli; order Caryophanales; family Anoxybacillaceae; genus Geobacillus; species Geobacillus sp. BMUD. The sequence goes on along the minus strand of NZ_SDLA01000002.1, from coordinate 223,868 downwards.
CGGGCGGTGGCTGGATTTGCGATCGGCGGGTCTATCGGTTTTCTTCTTGGCCTAGTCAACGGGGTGTTTCGCCCGGCGGAGCGTTTGTTGGACACATCGATCCAAATGATTCGCAATATTCCGCATTTGGCGATGATTCCGCTCGTCATTTTATGGTTTGGCATCGGTGAAGAGGCGAAAGTGTTTCTCGTCGCGCTTGGCGTTCTTTTTCCGATTTATGTCAACACGTGGCATGGCATTCGCAATGTGGATGCGGGCTTGCTGGAAATGGGGCGGGTCTATGGGTTGGGGCCGTGGGCGTTGTTTTGGCGCATCTGGCTGCCGGGAGCGTTGCCAGCGATTTTGGTTGGCGTGCGTTATGCGCTCGGCATCATGTGGTTGACCTTAATCGTAGCGGAAACGATCGCCGCCGACCGCGGCATCGGGTATTTGGCCATGAATGCGCGCGAGTTTATGCAAACCGATGTCGTCGTCTTCAGTATTTTGCTTTACGCGCTGTTTGGCAAGCTCGCCGACAGCATCGCCCGTTTTTTGGAAAGCCGTTTGCTTCGCTGGAATGTGAACTATCAACATCGGCCGTAGGGTGCAAGTCTGCGAGGAAAGGGGAAGGCAAAAATGGGGGCAGGGCAAGGAGCAGAACTGGTCTTTGTTCAAGTGGCCAAGCGATTTGGTGCTCAATCGGTGTTAAGCGGCATCGATTTGACGGTGAAACGCGGGGAGTTTATCGCCATCATCGGACGAAGCGGCTGCGGCAAAAGCACGTTATTGCGCTTGGCTGCCGGCTTGGAGGAGCCCACATCGGGAATCATTCAACTCGATGGCGAGCCGCTCCAAGGAATCAATACGAAAGCCCGGGTCATGTTTCAAGATGCTCGTCTGTTGCCATGGCGGCGCGTCATCGACAACGTTGGCCTCGGTTTGAAAGGGAATTGGCGGGAACAGGCGGCCAAGGCGCTTGAACAAGTCGGGTTAGCAGAGCGCGCCAATGAGTGGCCGTCGGTGCTGTCCGGCGGCCAACGGCAACGGGTGGCGCTCGCCCGTGCGCTGATCAGTCAGCCGCAGGTATTGTTGCTCGATGAACCGCTTGGTGCGCTCGACGCCTTGACGAGAATTGACATGCAACGGTTGATCGAACGGCTATGGCAGGAACAACGTTTCACCGCTTTGTTGGTCACGCACGATGTCGATGAAGCGGTGATGTTGGCGGACCGCGTGGTGCTGATTGAAAACGGAACGTGCGCGTTTGATTGGCCGGTGCGCCTGCCGCGGCCGCGGCAGCGCGGCGATGCGGCGTTTGCGGATTTGGTGGAGGCGATTTTGCGCCGCATTTTGGGGCCTGAATCCGAACGGGGCGCTGTCGCTGCCAGTTCGCTCGGTGAAAAAAGGAGGGCGTTATAGATGAAAAAGAGGTTCAGTTGGCTGCTTGGGTTCAGCGCATTCGTGTGCCTGCTGCTAGCGGCGTGCGGCCAAGAACGAAGCACCTCTTCCTCCGCGTCCAAGGGCGCGGCATCCGTCGATTCATGGCCGGAAGAATTGCATATCGGCTATCAAAAATCATCGTTTTCCCTCTTTTTAAAAGAGAAGGGGTATTTGGAAAAACAATTGCAAAAGCACGGTGTGCAAGTAAAATGGTTTGAATTTCAATCGGGTCCGCCCTTGCTTGAGGCATTAAATAGTGGACAAATCGACATTGGATATGTGGGAGGTGCGCCGGCCATACTGGCGCAAGCGAATCCGCATTCGCAATTGGCTTATATTGCATATGAACCCGAAGTGGCGCGGGCGATCATTGTGCCGAAAACATCATCGATCCATACGGTAGCGGACTTAAAAGGAAAAAAAGTGGCTTTTGGGAAAGGGTCAAGCGCTCACTATACACTCTTGACCGCTTTGGAAACGGCCGGACTGACGTTGAACGATATTACCCCGGTGTATTTACAACCAGCTGAGGCGCGCACTGCATTTGAGCGCGGCGATGTGGACGCTTGGGTGATTTGGGATCCCTTTTTGGCTGATGCAGAGGTGAATGGGGGAGCACGTATATTGATCGATGCGAACCGATTGCCGAAACAATATGGATTTATTGTGGCACGAAACCAATACGTGAAACAGTATGCCAATGTAGCGAAAACAGTGATTGACCAACTGAACCACGTCCATCAAGAAATCCATTCTTCTCCAGACGAAGCTGCGAAATTATTGGCCAAAGAAACGAAAATTGATGCAGCCGTTTGGAAACGGACGTTGAGTCGAAGGGGATATGGCGTGTTCCCGCTGACCAAGGAGGTGATCGCGGCTCAACAACGCATTGCCGATCAGTTTTATAAAGCCGGATTGGTTTCGAAACGAGTCAATGTAAACGAGGCGGTTGTGTTTGTCAAGGAAGAGCGGAAGACAAAATGACGCAAGCATTCATCGATCCGAGCCGTTTCATGGACCAAAGTTGGGGGCTTGAACGATGAGCGGGAAACGTCCTACTCAGACAATGAGGAAAAAGAATGGGGGAAGGCCAATGACAACGGTGACCATCCTTTCGGGAAGCCCATCACGTGTTTCCAAAACGAATCGTGTAGCTGAATGGGTGAAGGAGCAACTGCAACTGCTTGGCCACACCGTGCATCTCATTCGTTTACGCGATTTGCCTGCTGAAGATTTGCTTTATGCGAACGACTCAAGTGAGCCGATCGCCAAAACACATGATTGGATCCAGCAGTCGAAAGCGATCATTGTGTTGAGCCCTGTGTATAAAGGAAGTTATACTGGCATTTTAAAAGCATATTTGGATTTGCTGCCGGAAAAAGCGTTTAAAGAAAAACTCGTTGTGCCGATTGTCACCGGAGGAACCATTGCTCATTTGTTGGCGCTCGAATATGCGCTCAAACCGATTTTCTCCATTTTGGGAGCCCGAGACATTTTGCATGGCGTCTTTATTTTAGACTGGACGTTGGGTCATGATGATGAAGGTCGGCTTGTGCTTTCGGATGACTTGCTATCACGCATGCAGGAAGTCATTCATGCGGTTTCTCAACTCAATCAAGATCGGGCCGTTTCATAAGGAGGCGATTCACGATGGAATTGCTTTGGTTTATTCCTTCTCACGGGGATGGGCGATATTTAGGGACGACGAAAGGCGGCCGCTCTCCTGAATACAGCTATTTTAAACAAGTGGCTCAAGCGGCTGACCGCTTAGGATATACGGGTGTGCTCATTCCGACCGGCAAATCGTGCGAAGATCCGTGGCTGCTTGCTTCGGCATTGGCGGCCGAAACGGAACGATTGCGCTTTCTTGTCGCTGTTCGTCCAGGACTGATGACGCCGACGTTGGCGGCCCGCATGACGTCGACGTTGGATCGCCTTTCGAACGGGCGGCTCCTCGTCAACGTGGTCGCCGGGGGCGATCCGGTTGAACTTGCGGGCGATGGCTTGTTTTTATCCCATGATGAACGCTACGAGGCAACAGATGAGTTTTTGACCGTTTGGCGTCGATTGCTCGCGGGAGAGGAAGTGACGTTGACGGGAAAGCATGTGTCCGTCCAAGGAGCCAAGCTGTTGTTTCCAGCGGTGCAAAAACCGTATCCACGCGTCTTTTTTGGCGGATCGTCAGAGGCGGGGCAACGGGTGGCGGCCCGCCATGCGGATGTATATTTGACTTGGGGAGAGCCGCTGGAACAAGTGAAAGAGAAAATCGAACAAGTAAAAGAACTTGCCCGCCAAGCGGGAAGAGAAATCGAATTTGGCATTCGCCTTCACATTATCGTGCGCGAAACGGAAACGGAAGCATGGGAAGCGGCGGAGCGATTGATTCGCTACGTGGATGAGCGGACGATTGAAGAAGCGCAGCGGGTCTTTGCCCGGTACGATTCGGTCGGGCAGCAACGGATGCGGCAGCTGCACAGCGGCAGAAAAGAAGCGTTGGAGATCAGTCCGAATCTTTGGGCGGGCATTGGACTTGTGCGCGGCGGAGCCGGCACCGCTCTTGTCGGCGATCCGGAAACCGTGGCCGAGCGTCTTCGCGAGTATGAGCAGCTGGGCATCCGCTACTTCATTTTATCCGGCTACCCGCATCTGGAAGAGGCGTATCGAGTGGCGGAGCTGTTATTCCCATTGTTGCCTTTGAATATTCCTTCTCCATCGATTCGCGGAGAGGTTGTGGGCCATGAATTTTTCCCTAATGTGATTAAAGTGTGATCGATCGAGAAAGAGAGGATGCCCTGTAACGAGGGAGTCCTCTCTTTTTCAACATATATTGACATTGAAATTCATTTTCTCTTATAATCTTATTGCATTGATATTGATTATCATTTTTTGGTGTGTAAACGGGGGGATACATAATGACATTGAAGTGGAAATGGCTGGCCGTATTCGCCGTAGCAGCGTTGGCACTTGGTGCATGCGGCCAAAGTGAACAGACAGCGGGGACAGAAAAAGAAAACAAAACGGCCGCAGAGAAACAAGAAAAGCCGAACACGGAGACGAAAGCAGAAGGGGAAAACGAACAGGCGGAAGTGGATTACGCCGGTGCGTTCAGCGCAGCGTTGGCCGAGCTTGAGAAAGCGAAGCAAGGCGGGGCGGTTGACTTCGGCAAGGTGGAGAGCATCTACAAAGAAACGCTGCAGCCGCTTGTGCAAAAACGCGACGCCGAATTTGAGGATGCGGTTGACGAACATATTACCACCGCCCTGGCCGCCGGCAAGGACGGGTCGCTTGAGCCGTTGGTCGTCAAGCAAATTTTTGACAAGTTGATGCAAAAAGCGTTTTACACAACGATCAAACACGAGTTTACCGAGGCAGAGGAGCATTGGGCCGACAAAGAAGAAGTGAAAGAAGAGATCGAGGAAGCAAAAGCGTTTTATGCGATTTTGCAGCCGACCGTGGAAAAACGCGATGCGGCGTATGGAACGAAGCTCGCTGACGCAATCAACGGCGCGTTTGCGCAAATGGAGCAAGCCGTCCAAAACGATGATGCGCTCTCATTTGCCCTCGGCAAGCAAGTGGTGGACAAAACATTGATGAAAACATTCTACTTAGCGAGCGGAGCGCTGCCGCACGGCTATGCGGCGAAGGCGGCGGCTGCGGCCAAGGAAAACGCCGAGGAAGCCAAAGTGGAACAGGCGGAAGGCTGGGCGTTTTATCAGTCCGTCTACCCGTATATGAAACGGCATGCGGCCGAGGAAGCCGATTATATTTTGAAACAGTTCGACTTGCAGACGGACGTCAAAACGCTCGACCCGAAAGCAGTAAACCACGCGTTCGTGCGCGGCTGGGCGAAAGTGGCGCTTCACGAATATGAAGAAAGCCAAGAAAATTGGGGGCAGGACAAATCGGTGATTACCGCTTTGGAAGGCGCGCTCTTTATTCACATGATCGAGCAGGATATCAAAACGCTGCTCGGCGACAAGGCGTACGCCGATTTGAACGATCAAGCGACACGCTACTTAGAAGCGGCGAAGGCGAAAAACAAAGCGGAGGCCGACAAATGGCTGCCTCAAATCGAGGCTGCGCTTCAGCAAGTGATCCAGAAAGCGAACTAAATGATCAGAAAGGGTGTCCGGCGCGGCGCCCTTTTTTTGCAGGCGTCCATCCCGGGCGAAGGCCGCGCTGGCTAAACTGCTGCTTCACCGCGCCAAAGGCGGAATAAATACAGTTGGTTTTGAGGATGGCGTCATGGTGAATTGGGAAACGCTCAAGCCAAGGCGGGAAATGAAAATATTTGGTTTTTGCCGGTTCGCCACGACGTTCCCCGGCGGTTTATGGTAAGATGCTAATGGACAATGGAAGATGATGAGGTGAAGGCGATGAAAGTGGTGGTGACCGGGGGAGCGGGGTTTATTGGCAGCCATTTGGCCGCTCGTCTGCACGAACAAGGTCATGAAGTGGCAGCGATCGATTGTTTTCATCCGTATTATCCTGCTGAACGGAAGGAGCGGCAGTTTCACGCGCTCACCGGCGGCCGGGTGCCGCTTGCCCGCTTCGACTTGCTTGATGGGGAAGCGACGAAGCGCTGGTTCAGCCAGTTTCGCCCTGATGTCGTCTTTCATTTGGCGGCGCTGCCGGGCGTGCCGTATTCGTTGGCGCATCCGCTCGCTTACATCGATTATGACATTAAGGCGACCGTGAACGTTTTGGCGGCGGCGGGAGAGGCGGGAACCGGCCATGTGTTGTTCGCCTCGTCGTCATCGGTGTACGGCGACCGCGGCAATGTCCCGCTCAAGGAAGAAATGGCGGACGGCCGCGTCGTCTCGCCGTATGCAGCCGCGAAATACGGAGCAGAGTCGTTTTGTCACGCGTACGCGCATTTGTACGGATACCGGATGACGATGTTCCGCTATTTTACGGTGTATGGCCCGTGGGGGCGGCCCGATATGGCGATCGGCACGTTTTTGCACCGGTTGTTGGCAGGCGAGGAGATTGTCGTATATGGCCAAGGGACGGCGCGCGATTATACGTACATCGATGATATCGTCGCCGGTATGATCGCAGCGCTTCACCGCGGCGGCGGACGAAGCGAAGTGTTCAACTTGGGGGCGGGGTCGCCCGTTACGATGGAGCAGCTGCTCGCTGAGCTGCGGAAGCATTTTCCCGATATGAAAATCGTGCAGGCGCCGGAGCGGAAAGGTGATGTGAAAGCGACGTGGGCGGACATTACGAAGGCGAAGCAGGCGTTTGGCTATGAGCCAAACGTACCGTTTGCCGAAGGGTTGGCGCGGACGGTGGCGTGGGCGCGCGAACATGAACGGTAAGCGGGCGGCCCGTTTGGCGCGCGCCATGGTTGGCGCGGCGCTCATCGTGCTGTTCGCCTGGCTGACGCATCGCTATTTTGACGGCCGCCTCTTGCTTGCCCCTCTCGCAGAACTGGCCCGCCAGCCCGTTCGCTTCGCCGCTGTGCTGCTTGTGTATGGCGCTTCGTTTTGGCTGCGGGCGTGGGCGTGGAAGCAATATGTCGGGAAGCCGCTTGGGCTGTCGGTCTATGGGCGCGCCGTGCTCCTCAGTTTGTTTGTCAATCATGTCGCCCCTGTGAAAATCGGCGATGCCGCCCGTGTCGCCGTGCTCGCCCGCCAGCCCGGCGTTTCGCTCGGCGAGGCGGTGGAATCGGTGGCGGTGATGCGGTTCCTTGATATGGCGATGCTGGGCGGATGGACGGTCATTGGGACGTATGCGTATAGCCATCATATTCCCCGGGTTCCGCTCTTGGCAGCGGCCGTTGCCGCCGCGTTCGCGCTGACCGTGGTCGTGCTTCGCCGCCCGCTCCGCCTCGAGCGGTTATGGCGGCGCTGGCGGACGGTGTTTCAGGGCCGCCGCGGAGTGGGGATCGTCGCGGCGGTGGCGGCGAGCTGGCTGTGCGAGGCGGCGGTCATTGGCGCGGTCGCTGAGACCGTGGGCCTTTCGCTTTCCTTTTGGCAGGCGGTATGGGTCAACAGCGCGACCGTTTCCGGCCAAATCGTCCAAGTGGCTCCCGGCGGGCTCGGAACGTATGAGGCGGTGATGGCGTTTGCGCTGACGACGTTGGGGGCCTCAGGAGAACGCGCCTATGCGGCGGCCGTAGTCACCCATGCGGTGAAATTTCTATTTTCCTACGCGGCCGGGGCCGTTGTGCTCGCGTTTTGGCGGTCCGACTGGCAGGTGGTGCAGGGCGTGTGGAAAAAGGGAAGGGAGAAGCGATGAAAGAAGCATCACGATTCGAAAAAATTGCGGCGCGCTGCTGGAATTTGTTGAATGAAGGAAAGCCGTTCACGCCGATTTTCGCTTTCGGGGTGATGGTCATCGGTCATGCCGCTGACCTCATTCATGGGCACGCTTTGGCTTGGCTGCTCGGCTTGGCGGCGGCGCTGCCACTTTTTGTTGTCTACTACGTTTACGATTATCCGCTGTTTTTGCGCAATTATTTATGGATTCCGTATATGGTCTTTCTCATCGTGTGGTCGTTTGCCGATGTTGCCTTATTGCTGCTTTCGGCCGGGCTCTATTTTTTCTTTACCGTCTTTTTTTGGGGGACGCTGTATTACCATTTGCGCATCGGCACGTCATGGTGGAATTTCACCCGCTTTTGGAAACTGGTGCTGAAAAACAGTGATTCGACGAGCGGCAACGCCCAAGAGCAGCTGCCGAAATTGTTCCTTTTGCTGTCGGTGTGGGAATATGCGGCGTCTTTGGCGGAAGGCGGAGCCGATTGGCTGCCGCTGTGCGGGCCGTTTTGGCTGTTTGCCGCTGCGGTGTGGCTGTTTTCATGGATTTTGCACCGTCATTTGTTTGACTGGCAGCCGGAGATCATTCCGACTTACACGAGCAACGTGCCGAGTCCCACCGCGCCGGTCAGTGACAAAGTGTACGTCATCGTGATTGACGGGATGCGCAAAGACCGGTTTGAAGCGGCGAACGCCCCGTTTTTGAAACGGCTGCGCGCGCAAGGAACGGAATTTGCGCAAATGGAAACCGTCTATCCGGCGCGCACCGTCGTCTGCTTCACCTCGATGCTGACGGGGACGTATCCGTTTGAGCACGGCATCCGGTCCAATATGGTATGGAAGCTTGGGGCGAAAGTGGAGACGATTTTCGATTCGCTTCGGAAAATCGGAAAAACCGGCCGCTTGCTCGGCATCGCCCATTTGGTCGATTCGTTCGGCGACGATGTCGAAACGGTGACGGCCGTCATGCCGAACGACCTGGCCGATCGTTATATTATCGAGCGGGCGAAGCGCATCGTCGAGGAACAAAACCCGGACTTGCTCGTCGTGCAATTGATCGCCACCGATCAGACCGGTCATAGCCGCGGTGTCTTGTATGATGAGTATATCGAAAAAATTGAAGAAGCGGACGCCTTGATCGCTGAGTTTGTCAGCTGGCTTGAGGAACGGGGCGAGCTCGAGCGCGCGACATTGATCGTCTGCGCCGACCATGGCCAAGCGGATGGCATCGGCGGCCACGGCCACCTCGATGAAGGGGAGCGGTATGTGCCGTTTTTTCTATACGGTCCGGCGATTGAGCGAGGAAAACGAATCGACGAGAAAAGAAGCCTCGTTTCGCTGGCGCCGACGATCGCCTATTTGCTTGGGGCGCCATATCCGAGCCATAGCCGCGGCCCGGTTTTAATTGAGGCGATACGAAAGGAGGAGCGCGATGAAGAAGCAGCGCGTCATCGTCTTTTTGCCGGCGCACAATGAAGAAGAAGCGATTGGCGACGTCATCCGCCGCATTCCGCGTCATTTTCATCCCGATGTAGAGGTCAGCGTCTTGGTCATTGATGATGGATCGACGGACCGAACGGCCGAAGTAGCGAAAGAAGCGGGGGCCGATATCATTTGCCGCTTGCCGGAAAACCGCGGCCTCGGGGCGGCGGTGCGGCGGGGGCTTGAAGAGTGTGTCCGCCTCGGCGCCGATATCGGCGTGATGATCGACGCTGACAACGAATATCCGCCGGAACAAATCCCCGACCTGTTGGCGCCGATTTTTGCCGGCGAGGCCGATTATACGATTGGCTCGCGCTTCCTTGGCACGATTCGCGGCATGAAATGGCATCGCCGCCTCGGGAATTATTTGTTCACTTGGCTGCAGTCGCTGCTTCTCGGACAGCGGCTCTATGACGGACAGTCGGGGATGCGCGCCTTTTCGCGCCAAGCGATGGAGGAGGCGGAAATCATCCACGATTACAACTACGCCCAAGTGCTGACGCTCAACTTGGTGCGCAAAGGGTTTCGCTTGAAAGAAGTGCCGATCCGCTATCAAGTGCGGACGACCGGCCGTTCGTTCATCAAATTCACCGCCTATATGACCGCGGTCATTCCGGCCATATGGAAGGAAATGCGCCGTCCGGTGAAAAAGGTGGCCGTCGATCGAGAAGCGCATGGGCGCTCCCAAGAGCGGGCGCGCCATTGCTCGTAAGGCAGTTCGTGCTTAGAAGGCAGGCGAAAAACTGCATTCACGCGCCAATCGGCGGCATTTTCATCAGAACAGAAAGCTGATTCTGCGAGGTTTCTCTAATTGAGAAATAGATGGAATCAGTAGTATTTTGCACTAAATCACCAGCCTTTTAGAAGGCGGGTGATGTCATGAGACATGCGGATCTACTTCTCAACTTGAGGAATCCTGTTTTTCTCTCTAATCGCGAACGATGGATTGAGGAAGATGATCGTTTTTTCACCAGCCTTTTCGACGATGGATGATTTTTTATTGACAATAAGTATGATAATGATTATCATTGATCTTGATGGAGGGAGAAGGGAACGTGAAATCGTTTCGTTTCTTTTTTTACATAGCAGTGATAGTTATTCTCAATCTCATTCCGCTGAAAGCGTTCGCCTATTCGTATGGAGACCCGAACAAAGAGGCGGTTGCTGAGGCGTATAAAGAGATGAAAGAAAAGTTGAACGAGCAGCCACCGAACTTTGCTGCAGCGAAGGAAATTTTCGAAACCGTAAAAGAAGAAATCGACATGCATATGGGACCTGAGCCGTCCAAGGCGGTGCTTGCGGCCATCGAAGAGAAGGACCGTCAAACGGTGATCAAGGACATGGAAAACATTTTAGTGCTCAATATCGCTCGCCGTTTGGACAATATTGAGGCAAACTTTGATCAGTACGACACGAGCAAGCGGCTGTTGGCGAAGGCGTTTGCGACGTATGAAGCGCTGTCGCCGGTCATCCAAGGGAAAGACCCTGCACTTGATAAACAGCTGCGCACCGAGTTTGACAAGGCGCTTCAGTCGCTTGGCAACCCGGGGCTGTTCGGTGTCGGCGAGAAAAAATTGGATATCAACGTGTTTAAGAAAAGCAAAGAGACGATTTTAACAACGCTGCAGAAGCAATTCGGCCTGAAAAGCCTAAAAGTCGGCCATTTTTCGGAAAACGCTGCAGAAAAGCCGGATGCAGTGCAAAAGAAAGAGTGGACCGATTTGTCTAAAGTAAAAAACTGGATTCCGCTCGTTGTCATCGTTATTGTGGTTCTCGGCGCGGCTCTCATTTATGTGCGGCGTCGGAAACGGGCTTAGTCCAAATATAAGGGGAGGCGGAGACATGGAAGTCCAAGCGCTGCTCATTACGTTTCGTGAAGCGCTGGAAGCGTTGCTGATCGTCGGCATCATTACATCGTATTTGAAACGTGTCGATCACCGCGAATACACGAAGTACGTATGGCTTGGTGCTGGTTTGGCCGTGTTGGCGAGCATCGGGGCGGCCATTTTGTTTCAAGTGGTGTTCACGGGATTTGCCGCGATGGGCAGTGAAATCTACTTAAAAATCGGCATCATGATCGTCTCCGCGTTGCTCTTGACGCAGATGGTGTTTTGGATGGCCGAGCATAGCCGGGACATGAAACAAAACGTTGAAGGGAAAATGGACCAGTTTATTACCGCCGGTAATGTCGCCGGCATGGTCATTCACTCGTTTTTAGTCGTGCTGCGCGAAGGAGTGGAAACCGTTTTTTTCTTCGCCGCCATCACGCACGGCAACATCGGCGCGGCGCTGCAAGGCTGGGGAGCGGCGACAGGCATCGCCATTGCCGCTTTGGTCAGCTACTTCTTCTTTAAAGGAACGATGCGCATTCCGCTGAAAGCTTTCTTTAAAGTAACCGGAGCTTTTATCGTCTTGATCGCCGCTGGCCTGCTCGTGCAAGCCATTTCGATGATGCAGGACATTGGGCTCATCGGCAGCGTCATGCCGCATGTATATGATTTGACATGGCTGCTTCCAGAACATCCGATTGACTACGAACATTACGTGCGCGATCATGGCGTCGCCCCCGTCTTTTCCGGCGAAGTCGGCGTCTTTTTAAAAGCGTTGTTTGGCTATTCAGCGATGCCGTCGCTTGAAGAAGTGATCGCCTATATCGGCTACTTCGCCGTCGTGTATTTGCTGGTGACGAGCCGCCGCGGTCAAAAGAGCGCAGTGGTCGAGAAACCGGCGATTGCCGCTTTGGAGGAAAAAGCAAAAAACGTCATGTAACGTACAAGGCAGCTGCGCCTTGTACTTTTTCTTTGGAGGGGAACACGGTGAACAAACGGTTCGGCGACCGCTTTTGGATTGGCTTTGGTGTCGGAACGGCCGCTTTGTTGGTTGGCGCCTGTTTGTATTGGGCGAGCCCGTATGCGGCCACATGGGATGAAGTCGATTTTTCCTTGGCGCTTGAGCGCTATGACGTGTTAGCCATGCAGCCGCATTTCCCAGGCTATCCGTATTTCGTCCTCGGGGGCATGGCGGTGCACGCTTTCATTGCCAATCCGGCCAAAGCGCTTTCGATCTTGAATGTGCTCGTGTTGTTTTCCGCCGCCTTTCCCATCGTTTTGCTGCTTGCTCGGCATATGCCGCGTCCAGCGGCGTTATGGGCGGCGCTTTCGGTGCTTTCTTCAAGCTATGTGCTTCTTGCCTCCGCCCGACCGATGTCTGACGGTGCGGCGCTCGGCGTGCTTTGGTGGTACATGTGGGCGGTGGAGCGGGCGCACCGACAGAAGACATGGAAGGCGCAACTGTTGCCGGCCGCTTTCTTCAGCGTGCTCATGGGCATTCGCCTGTCGTATGCTCCGTTTGGCGCCGCGCTTTTGTTCCTTTGGCATGAAGACTGGAACAGGCATCGCCGCTTTGGCCGGGTGGCGGCCTCCGTTTTGGCGGCTGCGTTGTTTCAGTTGATTTGGGTGGCGGCGGCGGCGCGCACAGAGGGCGGCCTTTTCTCGTTTTTTCAGCTCGGCTGGGCGTTTGTCCACGGCCATTTCAGCGATTGGGGCGGAACGGCGGCAGCGAGCCCGCTTCCGTTTTCCGAGCGGGTGCAACGGTTTTTGATCGACAACTTTCTTTGGACAGGAATCGCCTGCCAAAACGCTTGGCTGCTGGCCGCCTATGCGGCAATCGGCGCCATCGCCTGGCGCGCCGGGCGGTTTCGACTGCCGCGCGCACTTGTCGTTTCCGCCCTGCTGTATGCCGTCTGGGCGCTATTGGCGCAAAACATTGAAAAACCGCGCCACCTTCTTCCGTTGATTCATTTTACACTGTTTTATGTGTGGGGCCGCTTTTTTGCCTCGCCGCGGCCATGGGGGGCAGCGTTGGCGGCAGCGGCTGTGCTGCTGCAGGCGGCCGTCGGCATCGGGCAGCTGCGCGAGCAAGTGGTGACGCCGCCGGCGGTGTATCAGCTGGCCGATGATTTGCGTGACAAACGGCAACCGTTTGTGGTATATACGTGGGAAGAGACGCGCGTGTTTGATTATTTGCGCGTGCCGTTTCCGCATAAAGAGGTGCTCCATTTTTCCTTTTTTTTGCAAGACAAAGAAAACTACCGCCATGCTGCGATCTATATGACCAATCACGTTATCGAAGGGTTCAAGGCCCAAGGGATCGATGTTTCCCGCCATGTGCGCAAAGTGAAAACGTATCGTTCCAGTTTGCTTGCCGATCCAGTGTATGGGACGATTACGCTGTACGAATGGGTGGATGGAGCAGTGAGGTGATGGCCAATGAACGAGCGGCTGAAAGAAAAACTGGCTGTGCTGCCGGAGCAGCCGGGCTGCTATTTAATGAAAGACAAACACGGAACGGTCATTTACGTCGGCAAAGCGAAATCGCTGAAAACGCGCGTCCGCTCCTATTTTACCGGGACGCATGACGGCAAGACGCAGCGGCTCGTGGAGGAAATCGCCGATTTCGAATACATCGTCACTTCGTCAAACGCTGAAGCGCTCATTTTAGAGATGAATTTGATCAAAAAGCATGATCCGAAATACAACGTCATGCTGAAGGATGACAAAAGCTATCCGTTTATTAAAATCACTGCGGAAAAACATCCGCGCCTATTGATCACCCGCAAAGTAAAAAAAGACGGCGGCAAATACTTCGGCCCCTATCCGAACGTGCAGGCGGCGAACGAAACAAAAAAGCTGCTCGACCGCTTATATCCGCTCCGTAAATGTTCGACGATGCCGGCGCGCGCCTGTTTGTATTACCATATGGGCCAATGCCTGGCCCCGTGCGTTCATCCGGTGTCAGACGAGCAGAACAAGGCGATGGTGGAGCAAATCGTCCGCTTTTTAAACGGCGGATACGAAGAGGTCAAGCGGGAGCTCGCGGAGAAAATGTACGAGGCGGCGGAAGCGCTCGAGTTTGAACGAGCGAAGGAATACCGCGATCAAATCGCGGCGATTGAGATGACGATGGAAAAGCAAAAAATGGTGCTCAATGACTTCATTGACCGCGATGTATTCGGATATGCGTACGACAAAGGCTGGATGTGCGTACAAGTGTTTTTCCTCCGCCAAGGGAAGTTGATCGAGCGCGACGTGTCGATCTTTCCGCTCTATCAGGACCCGGATGAGGAAATGCTTACGTTTTTAGGCCAGTTTTATGCGAAAGCGCATCATTTGAAGCCAAAAGAAGTCGTCCTCCCGTCCGACATCGACGGCGAGCTCGCCCGCGAGCTGCTCGGCGTTGCCGTCATCCAGCCGAAAAAAGGGAAGAAAAAAGAGCTTGTTGAGCTGGCAAGCAAAAACGCGGCCATTGCTCTGAAAGAAAAATTTTATTTCATCGAGCGGGACGAAGAACGGACGATCAAAGCCATCGAGCGTCTCGGAGAGCGTCTCGGCATTCCGACGCCGCGCCGCATCGAGGCGTTCGATAACTCAAACATATACGGAGCTGATCCGGTCTCGGCGCTCGTCGTGTTCCTGGACGGCAAGCCGGCGAAAAAAGAATATCGGAAATACAAGGTAAAGACGGTTGCAGGCCCGAACGATTATGAAACGATGCGCGAAGTCGTGCGCCGCCGCTATACGCGCGTGTTGAAAGAAGGATTGCCGCTCCCTGATTTGATCATCATCGACGGCGGCAAGGGCCACTTGTCGGCGGTGCGCGATGTGCTCGAAAACGAGCTCGGCCTTGACGTGCCACTTGTCGGATTGGCGAAGGACGAAAAACATCGCACATCGGAGCTTTTGGCCGGCGACCCGCCGGCGGTCGTGCCGCTTGACCGGCAAAGCCAAGAGTTTTATCTATTGCAACGCATCCAAGATGAGGTGCACCGGTTTGCGATTGCCTTCCACCGAAAGACGCGGCAGAAAACGATGCTTCATTCCGTGCTGGATGACATCCCAGGTGTTGGGGAAAGGCGGAAACAAGCGCTTTTGAATTATTTCGGCTCGGTGAAAAAGATGAAAGAGGCGACGGTGGAGGAGCTGCAGCGGGCGAACATTCCGCGGGCGGTGGCGGAGAAAATCTACGAAAAGCTGCATGAATAGCGGACAAAAGGGCGCCCTTCGTCTTTCGGGGCGCCCTTCGGCTTTATTCATCAGCTGCCGCCGAAGCCCTTTGTCAATCGACCCCCTGCTTCCGATCCCATTTCACTAAAATGCGCGCTTTGCCATCCCGCTTTGGCGGCAGCTCGACCGCTTCGGTGACGAACCGCTTTTGATGTTCGATTTGCTGGGCGAGAAATCCAGCCTCAAGCTGGAACGAGCAGCTGCCGTACAAGGAAAAGCGGGCGGCGATGATGGGGCCTGACAACTCGACAGATAGTTCGTCGTTCCGCTCTTCGCCAACCGACAAAGCTCCCCATCCCGCTCGTTCAAAAAACAGGGCGACATCGTCGAGCGTGTTGAGCGGATAGCGCCGCGCCAACTGTTTGCCGGCCCAGTACAGCAGTGAAGCGGCGTCTTTGCCAAGCAGCTCAGGAAGAAGCGAATGGCGAAGCAGCTCCGTCCCGAAGGCGGACTGCGTGATCGCGCTAAACGCTTGATACTGATCCTCTAATGATGGCTGTTTCATTATGTCCCCCTCTTTCTTTCCATTTTCCCATTATAGCGGAATTGCCCTCGCCGTGCATCCTCTTTTGCGCAAAAATGCATGCGCCCGAAGCCGCCGTTTTCATGCTTGGGTAGAGAACACACGTTGCTCATACGTTTTTTCGATGTCGGCGCAACTATGAGAATGTTTGAACATTTTGTGGCAGTGTTTTCTTGACGCTTGTACAATGTGGGAGTACAATGAATGTGACAAAGCGAATAAGGGAATGGAAGGCGTTTCCGTTTCTGCATGGCGAGCGAGAGGGGCATATTTTTTATTCCATTGAAGGGGGTTTACATAATGGCAGGGAATCGCGAGTTTTACTATCGCCGGCTCCATTCGCTGCTGGGGGTTGTTCCCGTCGGCATCTTTTTAGTGCAGCACTTGGTCGTCAATCATTTTGCGACGCGTGGGCCGGAAGCGTTTAACCGGGCGGCGGCGTTTATGGAAAACTTGCCGTTCCGCTATTTTCTTGAAATTTTTGTTATTTTTCTCCCATTGCTGTTCCACGCTGTATACGGCATTTATATCGCGTTTACAGCGAAATTCAACACCCGCCAGTACGGCTATTTCCGCAACTGGATGTTTATGCTTCAGCGGATCACCGGCATCATTACATTGATTTTTGTCGTCTGGCACGTGTACGAGACGCGGGTGCAAGCCGCATTCGGCGCCGAAGTGAACTACGACATGATGGCCAACATTGTCGACAATCCGTTTATGCTTGGATTTTATATTGTTGGAATTTTGTCCACGGTCTTTCACTTCGCCAACGGCTTATGGTCGTTCTGCGTCAGCTGGGGGTTGACGGTGTCCCCTCGTTCGCAGCAAGTATTTACGTACATTACGATGATCATTTTCGTCGCGCTTTCCATTGTCGGCATTCGCGCCATTTTGGCGTTTGCGTGAGACAACCATTCCATTCCTGGGGAATGATTCGACGATGAACCGCTGCGTTGGCTCGTGACGGATCGCGCCCTAGCCGTTCGCCGAACGATCGCTTGGTCGATGGCGGGACGGCAAGGCAAAACGTGCGGCATGCAAGCAAAAGCAGCAATCTATTAGGGAGTGAGTAGCTATGAAAAAAGGAAAAATCATCGTTGTTGGCGGCGGGTTGGCCGGTTTGATGGCCACGATTAAAATCGCTGAAGCAGGAGTGCCTGTCGAACTGTTTTCGCTCGTTCCGGTAAAGCGTTCTCACTCTGTCTGTGCCCAAGGCGGCATCAACGGAGCGGTCAATACAAAAGGAGAAGGCGACTCTCCGTGGGAGCATTTTGACGATACCGTCTATGGCGGGGACTTCTTGGCGAATCAGCCTCCGGTCAAAGCGATGTGTGAAGCGGCGCCGGGGATCATTTACATGCTCGATCGGATGGGCGTCATGTTCAATCGGACGCCGGAGGGATTGCTTGACTTCCGCCGTTTCGGGGGGACGCAGCACCACCGGACCGCCTATGCGGGGGCGACGACTGGCCAGCAAATTTTGTATGCGCTTGACGAACAAGTGCGCCGCCATGAAGTGGCCGGGCTCGTCACGAAGTACGAACATTGGGAGTTTTTAGGCGTCGTTTTGGATGACGAGCAAATTTGCCGCGGCATCGTCGCACAAGATCTGCGATCCATGGAAATCAAAGCGTTTCCAGCCGATGCCGTCATTTTGGCGACCGGCGGCCCGGGGATCATTTTCGGGAAATCGACGAACTCGGTGATCAACACCGGTTCCGCGGCTTCGATCGCTTATCAGCAAGGCGTTTACTACGCGAACGGCGAGTTCATCCAAATCCACCCGACGGCCATTCCAGGCGATGACAAGCTCCGCCTTATGAGCGAATCGGCGCGCGGGGAAGGCGGACGCATTTGGACATATAAAGACGGGAAACCGTGGTACTTCCTTGAGGAAAAATATCCGGCTTACGGAAACTTGGTGCCGCGCGACATCGCGGCTCGGGAAATTTTCCATGTGTGCGTCGATTTGAAGCTCGGCATCAACGGCGAGAACATGGTGTATTTGGATTTGTCGCATAAAGATCCGAAAGAGTTGGATGTCAAGCTCGGCGGCATTATCGAAATTTACGAGAAGTTCATGGGCGAAGACCCGCGCAAAGTGCCGATGAAGGTGTTCCCGGCCGTTCACTACTCGATGGGCGGCTTATGGGTCGATTATGATCAAATGACGAACATCAAAGGGCTGTTCGCCGCCGGCGAGTGCGATTATTCCATTCATGGGGCGAACCGCCTCGGGGCGAACTCGCTGCTATCGGCGATTTACGGCGGAATGGTCGCTGGTCCGAACGCCGTTCGCTACATCCGCGGTCTTGAGAAATCGGCGGATGCAATGCCGTCGACGCTGTACGACAGCTATGTGAAACGAGAGCAAGAAAAGTGGGAAAACATTTTGGCGATGGACGGCACTGAAAACGCCTATGTGCTGCATAAAGAGCTCGGTGAATGGATGACGGCGAACGTGACGATCGTCCGCTACAACGACCGGCTGTTGAAGACGGATGAAAAAATTCAGGAGCTGATGGAGCGTTACAAAAACATCAGCGTCACCGATACGTCGAGATGGAGCAACCAAGGAGCGACGTTTATCCGTCAGCTGTACAACATGTTGCAGCTCGCCCGCGTCATTACGCTTGGCGCTTACCATCGCAATGAAAGCCGTGGGGCGCATTATAAGCCGGAGTTTCCGGAGCGCAATGACGAAGAGTGGCTGAAAACGACGATGGCTCGCTACACGCCAGACGGTCCGGCGTTCCATTATGAAGATGTTGACGTCTCGTTGATTAAACCGCGCAAGCGCGATTACAGCAAAAAGAAAGAGGAAGTGAAGTAAGATGAGCGAGAACAAAACGGTTCGTTTGATCATTACGCGCCAAGATCGTCCGGATTCTGCGCCGTATGAAGAAGAGTTTGTGATTCCGTATCGCCCGAACATGAACGTCATCTCGGCGCTCATGGAGATCCGCCGCAATCCGGTCAACGCCAAAGGGGAAAAAACGACGCCGGTCGCTTGGGAAATGAACTGTTTGGAAGAAGTGTGCGGAGCCTGTTCGATGGTGATTAACGGCAAGCCGCGCCAGGCGTGCGCCGCGCTCATTGACAAGCTCGAGCAGCCGATCCGTCTTGAGCCGATGCGCACGTTCCCGGTCATCCGCGATTTGGTCATCGATCGAAGCCGGATGTTTGATGCGTTGAAGCGAGTGAAAGCTTGGATTCCGATCGACGGAACGTACGACTTGGGTCCGGGGCCGCGCATGCCGGAGCGGAAGCGGCAATGGGCGTACGAGCTGTCAAAATGCATGACGTGCGGCGTCTGCCTCGAAGCGTGTCCGAACGTCAACAGCAAGTCGAACTTTATTGGCCCGGCTCCGCTGTCGCAAGTGCGGCTCTTTAACGCCCATCCGACCGGGGCGATGCATAAAGCGGAACGGTTGCGGGCGATTATGGGCGACGGCGGACTGGCCAACTGCGGCAACTCGCAAAACTGCGTGCAATCGTGCCCGAAAGGCATTCCGTTGACGACATCGATTGCGGCGTTAAACCGCGAAACGACGATTCAAATGTTCCGCGATTTCTTTGGCAGCGACGAAGTGTAGCGGCGGAATCAAAATCCCCTTCATTCGAAATAGACATGAGGGGGATTTTTTTGTTTTGCTGGACAAGCGGAAGCTAACCGTCTCCGGCGAACCGAAAGATGAA
This sequence comes from Geobacillus sp. BMUD, assembly GCF_013096845.1. Classification (NCBI taxonomy): domain Bacteria; kingdom Bacillati; phylum Bacillota; class Bacilli; order Caryophanales; family Anoxybacillaceae; genus Geobacillus; species Geobacillus sp. BMUD. The sequence continues at coordinate 204,417 of NZ_SDLA01000002.1, read as the reverse complement.
GAAAAAAGACCCATTTTTCTATTAGATAAGCAAATTTTCGTCACCGCCGTTCTTGCTCTCACATACGATATGGCGAGGAAATACCCATCCGGCAGTTCGGGCCCATTGAGAGCAAGGAGGGTTACAACCGTTGAAGGACAAATCGTTTCAATCGAAGCCGCTTTTGACAAAAAGAGAAAAAGAAGTCTTCGAATTGCTCGTGCAAGACAAGACGACGAAAGAGATCGCCAAAGAGCTGTTTATCAGCGAGAAAACAGTTCGCAACCATATTTCGAATGCGATGCAAAAGCTTGGGGTCAAGGGGCGCTCGCAAGCTGTCATCGAATTGCTTCGAATGGGCGAACTTGAACTATAAACGATGCCGGCTTTCCTTGTTGGACAGCCGGCTGTTATGTTCCCTTGCGGCCGGACGAGGCTTGGCGCCCGTCCGGCCTTCGTCCGCGGCAGCCGCCGCATTTTTTATGTTGATTATCTTTGCCGGTGTTGTAAAATGAAAAGTAAGAATAGCTGTCGACGCAAGCCGCCGTTTGAGGCTGGCCGCGGAAACGATCAAGGAGAGATGGTATGCCGTCTGCGATGAATGAAAGAACGGTTGCTGAGTTAGAAAAATTGCTTCGCTATATCGCCGCCAATTTGAAACAGCGCGGCCGTGAAATTTTAACCAACTATCCGATCACGCCCCCGCAGTTTGTCGCTTTGCAATGGCTGCTTGAAGAAGGGGACTTGACGGTCGGCGAGTTATCGAACAAAATGTATTTGGCGTGCAGCACAACGACCGACTTGGTCGACCGCATGGAGCGGAATGGACTTGTCGCCAGAGTCCGCGACGAACACGACCGCCGCGTCGTCCGCATCCACTTGCTTGAAAAAGGGGAGCGCATTATCGAAGAAGTGATTGAGAAACGCCAGCGCGATCTAGCCAGTGTGCTGGAAAGCTTTTCAGACGAGGAAATCGTCGTCTTTGAGCGTTGTTTGCGCAAATTGCATCAAGAAATGACGAAAGAATGAGGCGATCACTTGGAAAGAGCAATTGGTGTCATTGACTCAGGAGTCGGCGGTTTGACCGTCGCCAAAGAAATTATGAGGCAGCTGCCGAAAGAACAAATTATTTACTTAGGAGACACCGCGCGTTGCCCATACGGGCCGCGGCCGGTGGAAGAAGTCCGTCGATTTACGTGGCAAATGATCGATTACTTGCGGCAATATCCGTTGAAAATGCTTGTTATCGCCTGCAACACCGCCACGGCGGTCGCGCTTGACGATGTGCGAGCGAAGCTGGACATTCCTGTGCTTGGCGTCATTCATCCCGGCGCTCGCGCCGCCCTGAAAGCGACCAGGCACGGGCACATCGGCGTCATCGGCACGATTGGCACGATCCGAAGCCGGGCGTATGAAAAGGCGCTTCAATCGATCAATCCGCGCGTCCAAGTCGAGAGTTTGGCCTGTCCGAAGTTCGTTCCGCTGGTGGAAAGCGGCGACTTTGAAGGGCAGGAGGCGATGGCGATCGTCGCCGAATCGCTCGCTCCGCTCCGCCCGCTGCCGATCGATGTGCTGATTTTAGGCTGCACGCATTATCCGTTGCTCGCGCCGCTCATTCGCACGTATATGGGCAAACGCGTGAAGCTCATTTGCTCAGGCGGTGAGACAGCTCGTGAAGTGAGCGCGATTTTGCATCACAGCCAGCTCCTTTACACCGGTGAGCGCGAACCGGAGCATTTGTTTTTCACGACTGGGCCGAAAGAGCTGTTTGAAAAGATTTCCGGGAAGTGGTTTGGCAAGCCGATCGGCACGGTTGAGGCGATTCGGCTGTAAGCAAAAATCCTTTAGCGTCCATGCGCTAAAGGATTTTTTTATTCTATTTTGGCAAACGGCTCGTATACATAGTAGTACAAACTACGAGTAGGAGGGAACGTCAATGAATCGGACGACTCACATATGGGCGGCGCCGCTGCTCGCCTCGCTGTTGTTGCTTGGCGGTTGCGGCTTGTTTGGGCGAGATGAGGCGGTGAAGGAGATCGATCCGCCGCAAGAGACGAGTTATGTCAAAGACGGCCAAGCGCTTCAGGAAACGACGGAAAGCCAAAAGGAAGGAAAAGAGAAAGCGAAGGCCACCGAGACGGTGAAAAGAGAGCTGTATTTAATTGACAAAAACGGCTTTGTCGTGCCGCAAACAGTAGAATTGCCGAAAACGCAGGCCGTGGCGAAACAAGTACTCGAATATTTGGTTGAAGACGGACCTGTGTCAGAAATGTTGCCGAACGGCTTCCGCGCCGTCATTCCGGCAGGCACAACGGTGCTTGGTACAAAATTAGAAAAAGATGGAACATTGATCGCCGACTTTTCACCGGAGTTTAAAAACTATAAGCCGGAGGACGAAAAACGAATTTTGCAGGCGATTACGTGGACATTGACGCAATTTGACAATATCAAGCGCGTCAAAATCCGCATCAACGGCTACGATCAAAACGTGATGCCGGTCAATAAAACACCGATTCAAGACGGGGTGAGCCGCGCCGATGGCATCAATATGGAAGCGAGCGGTGTGCCAGACATTACGAATACGCATCCGGTCACCGTTTATTTTGTCGCCCAACAAGGGAACAACACATACTATGTGCCGGTGACGCGGCGTGTGTCCAACAAGGAGAAAGATGATATTGCCGCGGCCGTCAACGAACTGATTCAAGGGCCGGAACAAGGAAGCGGGCTTGTCGGTGTCTTTCAGCCGGACGCGAAGCTTGTCGATGCCCCGAAATATGAGGATGGCAAAGTGACGCTCAACTTTAACGAAGGCATTTATGGCAGCAACAAGAAAAACGTCATTTCCGACGTCGTGTTGAATTCCCTCGTTTTGTCGCTCACTGAGCAAAAGGGAGTCGAAAGCGTGGCGATTACAGTCAACGGAAAAGCCAATCTCGTTACAGAGGATGGCAAGCCGCTCACCAAGCCGGTTGCCCGGCCGCAAAACGTCAATACCGGAACGTTTTAACATAGTTCCGAAAGAAGTCTTCCACTTCGAAGGCGGAGTGAAAGTGGGAGATGAATTTTCGGTTGGTGATAGCCAACCAATCGGAGATCATATATGGTTAGAACGGACGCCTTCGCAACGAAGGGAAGCGAAAGGGTTTTGGTGTGTGGCTTGCCGTTCAACGAACACATACAAGCTGCTTGAAGCCTGCCCCTCTCCGCCAAGCGCAGGTGGCGGGCGGTTCGCCTGGTTGACGCTTGGCAAGCTGGAAACGAATAGGCTGTTATGGTATAACAAAGAGGTGGAACAATTCCGCCTCTTTCTTTTTTCAGCCGGGCGGTATGCAACGTGTCAGCGTATGGAGATGAATGGAAGATGGAAAAGGAGGATCCAGCTGATGAGAATGGACGGACGAAGCAACCGCGAGCTGCGCCCTGTACATATACACCCGCATTATATGAAACACGCGGAAGGCTCAGTGCTCATTGAAATCGGTGATACGAAAGTCATTTGCACGGCGACGGTCGAAGAGAAAGTGCCGTCGTTTATGCGCGGCGGCGGCAAAGGATGGATTACGGCCGAATATGGGATGCTGCCGCGGGCGACAGAGCAGCGGAATGCGAGGGAGGCGAGCAAAGGGAAAGTTTCAGGGCGGACGATGGAAATTCAGCGCTTGATCGGCCGCGCGCTTCGCTCGGTGGTGGATCTCGAGCGGCTGGGCGAGCGGACCGTTTGGATTGATTGCGATGTCATTCAGGCGGATGGCGGAACGCGGACGGCGTCAATCACTGGTGCGTATGTCGCGCTCGTGTTGGCGCTTGCGAAACTGGTCGAAGAAGGGAGGCTCGAGACGCTTCCGGTTCGCGATTTCCTTGCCGCGACATCGGTCGGCATCGATCCGGAACATGGGGTCGTTCTCGATTTGAATTACATCGAGGATGCGCGGGCGAAAGTCGATATGAACGTCGTCATGACGGGAAGCGGTCAATTCGTCGAAATTCAGGGGACTGGAGAGGAAGCGTCTTTTTCGCGCGCCGAGCTTGACGAATTGTTGGAAGCGGCGCAAGCGGGAATCATACAGCTCATTGCGCTTCAGCGCCGCGCGTTGGGTGAGTGGGCAGCGCAGATCGGTGGCGGGCAGAACGAAGCGTACAGAGAGGGAGAGGGAGAGTGAAGGAGATCGTCATTGCGACCAAAAACGCCGGCAAAGCGCGCGAATTCGCCGCTTTGTTCGCCAAGCGAGGCATCCGCGTGAAATCGCTGCTTGATTTTCCAGACGTCCCGGATATCGAAGAAACGGGGAACACCTTTGCAGAAAATGCAGTGCTCAAAGCAGAAACAGCGTCGCGGTGTCTAAAGCGGCCGGTGATCGCTGATGATTCCGGGCTCGTGGTCGATGCGCTCGGCGGCCGGCCGGGCGTCCATTCGGCCCGTTACGCCGGCGAAGATAAAAACGATGCACGCAACATAGCCAAGTTGCTTCGCGAGCTTGACGGAGTGCCAATGGGGCGGCGCACAGCCCGCTTTCATTGCGCGCTCGCGGTCGCAATCCCAGGGCGGCCTACCGCCGTCGTTGAAGCGACATGCGATGGTTATATCGCCGAAGCGCCGCGGGGGGAAGGCGGCTTCGGTTATGATCCGATTTTTTATCTTCCAGAACGAGGAAAAACAATGGCGGAGCTCGCGCCGGAGGAAAAAAATCAAATTAGCCATCGCGCCAAGGCGCTGGCGAAGCTCGATGAGCAGTGGGAGGAGATCGTCGGTGGAAAGGGGCGGACGGAATGAAGGCGGTCATTGTGAGCGACAGCCATGGGTTGACGGCCGAACTTCGCCGCATTGTTGAACGCCATCGCCATGAAGCGGATTTGTTTATCCATTGCGGCGACTCGGAGCTGGAGGTGGGGGCAGACGAGATCGCCCCATTTGCCGTCGTGCGCGGCAATTGCGATTTCGCCGCGTTTCCTGCCGAGCGCATCGAAGAGGTAGGCGGCGTTCGGTTTTTTGTCACCCACGGCCATTTATATGGGGTGAAAACGTCGCTTTTGCGTTTATCCTATCGCGCGCAAGAAACAGGGGCACATGTCATTTGTTTCGGCCACTCGCATTTGGCCGGTGCTGAACAAATCGATGGGTTGCTGTTCATCAATCCCGGCAGCATCGCCTTGCCCCGGGGAAGAAAAGAAAAAACGTACGCGGTGCTGACGGTCGACAGCGGACGGGCGCACGTCCAGTTTTATGAAGTGGATGGGCAGCCTATTCTCAAAATGGAACGAACGTTTTCTATCTAAGCCGGCAAAACCGCCGGCTTTTTCACGGTAAGCAAGGCCGCTTCAATAGGTTCGCTTTCAAAATGGAAGTGTCATATAGCGTGTTTGGAAAGGGGGCCCGTGTTTGGGCCGCCTTTTTTCGTTTTGGGGAGATGAAGTGGAAAAAGGCGCATCGTTTTGATTCGCCATTTTCATGTCCGAGTGAGAAGCGAACGTTGCTTACGGATCTGATCTTTTCTATCAGAAAAATGAGCGCGCCTTGAGCCCGTTATGTTCATATCGAATGAGGAGCGAACTGCGCTCAAGGGCGTTTTCTATGAGACGGCAAAGAAAGAAAAAATTTTTTTATATCGGCAAAACCTTGATTCTATCACAATGTAAGCGCATTCAAATAGTTTGACCAATCCGAATTTTCAAAAAACGTTATTGACGGCGCAAAGGTTTCGGATTATTATAATTTTCAAATAAGAGAAACGACTCAACACGATGATCGAGCCGTTCAAAGCAACTGCTGACTGATCAAGGAAGAGGGGAACCGAAGTGGGCGAACAATGGATCTTTTTAAACGGGGAATTTGTCACGAAAGAAAACGCCAAAATTTCTGTGTATGACCATGGGTTTTTGTACGGCGATGGAGTGTTTGAGGGCATCCGCGTCTACAGCGGCAACGTATTTCGTCTTGAAGAGCATATCGATCGGCTGTACAATTCAGCGAAATCGATTTTGCTTGACATTCCATATACAAAGGACGAAATGATTGGCCACGTGCTCGAAACGATCCGCCGCAACGGCTATCAAGATGCGTACATTCGCTTAGTCGTCTCGCGCGGGGTCGGCGATTTAGGGCTGGATCCGTACAAATGCAAAACGCCGCAGGTCGTCATTATCGTCGAACCGCTCGCACTCTTTCCAAAACATTTATATGAAACCGGCATCGAAGTGGTGACAGTGGCGACGCGCCGCAACCGCTCCGATGTGTTGAGTCCGAAAGTCAAATCGCTCAACTATTTAAACAACGTGCTGGTCAAAATTGAGGCCCATTTGGCGAATGTGAGCGAAGCGCTCATCTTAAACGATCAAGGCTATGTCGCGGAAGGTTCGGGAGACAATGTGTTCATCATCAAAAACGGCGTCATTTATACGCCGCCTGGGTATGTTGGGGCGCTTGAAGGCATCACGCGCCAAGCGATCATCGAAATCGCTGGGGATCTCGGCTATACGGTGAAAGAGGAGCCGTTCACCCGCCATGATGTGTATGTCGCGGATGAAGTGTTTTTGACAGGGACGGCGGCCGAAGTCATTTCCGTCATTAAAGTCGACGGCCGGACGATCGGCGACGGGGCGCCGGGTCCGCATACAAAGCGGTTGCTTGAAGAGTTCCGCCGCCGCGTGGTCGTCGAAGGAGTGAAAGTGTATCCGACGAACGCCAATGTCGGTTGATCGTCCATGACAAGTGGATAGCGAAAAAGCGTTGACGAGGATAAGTAGTCAGCGGGGCCAACATCCACAGAGAGCCGGGGGAGCTGCGAACCGGTGATGTTGCCGCTTGATGAACTCACCTCTGAGCGCCAGCCTGAACGCCGGACGGTTAGTAGGGCTGGACGAGTGAAGACGCGCGCTTCACTCGTTACCAAAATGAGCGGCCGGTTTTGACTGGCCGCTCCTGAGGCGGCCGTCATGGCCGTGAAGAAGGGTGGTACCGCGGAAAGGAAACCTTTTCGCCCCTTTGGCTGGAAAATACCAGCCATCGTGGGCGAAAAGGTTTTTTATATGCATGACAAACAACGGGGAGGATGGATGATGGCAAAAATGAAGGTCGAGGAACAGGAAAAGGCGAAGACGAAAACGAGAATGAACGGATCATTGATGTTGATTGAGGCGCTGAAAGCGGAGCGGGTGGAAGTCATTTTCGGCTATCCGGGCGGGGCGGTGCTCCCGCTGTATGATGAGCTGTATAAGGCGGGAGTGTTTCACGTGTTGACTCGTCATGAGCAGGGGGCGATTCATGCAGCGGAAGGATACGCGCGCATTTCGGGGAAACCGGGGGTCGTCATCGCCACTTCCGGCCCGGGGGCGACCAACCTCGTCACCGGATTGACCGATGCGATGATGGATTCGTTGCCGCTCGTCGTCTTTACCGGGCAAGTGGCGACAAGCGTCATCGGCTCGGACGCGTTTCAAGAGGCGGACGTCGTCGGCATTACGATGCCAATCACCAAGCACAACTACCAAGTGCGCGACATCAGCGAGTTGCCAAGGATCATCAAAGAGGCGTTTCACATTGCGACGACCGGGCGGCCGGGGCCGGTGTTGATCGACATTCCAAAAGACATTACGACGGCCGAAGGGGAGTTTGATTATGATCAAGACGTTCATTTGCCTGGCTATCAGCCGACGACGCAGCCGAACCATTGGCAAATCCGTCGGCTTGTCGAGGCGGTCAGCCAATCAAAGCGGCCGGTCATTTTAGCCGGCGCCGGCGTCTTGCACGCCAATGCGGCTGACGAATTGCGGCAATACGCCGAGCAGCAAAACATTCCGGTCGTCCATACGCTTCTTGGCCTTGGCGGCTTCCCGGCCGACCATCCGCTTTTCCTCGGCATGGCCGGCATGCATGGTACGTATACGGCGAATATGGCGCTGTACGAATGCGATTTGCTCATCAACATCGGCGCCCGATTCGATGACCGGGTCACCGGCAATTTAAAGGATTTTGCGCCAAAGGCGACGGTCGCCCATATTGACATCGACCCGGCGGAGATCGGCAAAAACGTGCCGACGAAGATTCCGATCGTCAGCGATGCGAAAGCCGCCTTGCAAGAGCTGATCGCCCAGCAAGGCAAGCCGGCGGACACGGCGGCGTGGCTTGCGCAGCTTGATGAATGGAAGCGGCGCTTCCCACTTCATTACGAACCGGAAGCCGGCGCGATCAAACCGCAAAAACTGATCGAGATGATCTATGAAATGACAAACGGCGAGGCGATCGTGACGACTGACGTCGGCCAGCATCAAATGTGGGCGGCGCAATATTACAAATTCAACCGGCCGCATCGGTGGGTGACGTCCGGGGGGCTCGGCACGATGGGGTTCGGTCTTCCGGCGGCGATCGGCGCCCAGCTCGCCGACCGGAGCGCCACGGTCGTGTCGATCGTCGGCGACGGCGGTTTCCAAATGACGTTCCAAGAGCTGTCGGTCATTCAAGAATTGCAGCTGCCGATCAAAATCGTCATCGTCAACAATCAAGCGCTCGGCATGGTGCGGCAATGGCAGGAGCTGTTTTATGACAAACGGTACTCCCATTCGCTCATTCCGAACCAACCGGATTTCGTCAAGCTTGCCGAAGCGTACGGCATGCTGGGGCTGCGGGCGAAGACCGAGGCGGAAGCGGCCGACGTGTTAAAACAGGCGTTTGCCATCAACGGTCCGGTGCTGCTTGACTTTCATGTCCGCGCCGACGAGAACGTCTATCCGATGGTCGCGCCCGGCAAAGGGCTTCATCAAATGGTGGGGGTGAAAGCATGCGAAGAATCATCACAATGACCGTCAACAACCGCCCCGGCGTCTTAAACCGCATCACCGGGCTGTTTACGAAGCGGCATTACAACATCGAAAGCATCACCGTCGGCCATACGGAAATCGAGGGGATTTCGCGGATGACATTTGTCGTCAATGTCGACGACGAACGGACCGCGGAACAAATCATCAAGCAGCTGAACAAGCAGATCGACGTGTTGAAAGTCAATGACATCACCGACCAGGCGATCGTCGCCCGCGAGCTGGCGCTCATTAAAGTGTCTGCTCCGCCTTCGGTCCGCCAGGAAATTTACACGCTCATCGAGCCGTTCCGCGCCTCGATCGTCGACGTCAGCAAAGACAGCCTTGTCATTCAAGTGACCGGCGAGCCGGACAAAGTCGAGGCGCTGATTGAACTGCTGCGCCCATATGGCATCAAAGAAGTGGCGCGCACGGGAACGACCGCGTTTACCCGCGGGGCGCAAAAAGCGACGACGAATCAGAAAACGGCGTTCATTATTTAAATCTTGCTCGCCAGCGCCAGCGCTTGTTCTTTCAACGCGCATCAAAAAACGGTGTTCATGATTTAACAGCTATCATAACAAAACCGTGCTGATCGCTTCATGGAACCGCCAAACAAGGGGCGGCCAAGCGTAGGGATGGTCAAACTACAGAACAAAGGAGAGGGTAATCATGGCAAAAGTCTACTATAACGGGGATGCAAACGAACAATACCTGCAAGGGAAAACGGTCGCGATCATCGGTTACGGCTCGCAAGGCCACGCTCATGCGCAAAACTTGCGCGACAGCGGCGTTCGCGTCATCGTCGGACTGCGGAAAGGAAAATCATGGGAGCAGGCAGAACAAGACGGATTTGAGGTGTATTCAGTCCGCGAAGCGGCGAAGCAGGCGGATCTCGTCATGGTGCTGCTGCCGGATGAGAAGCAGCCGGCCGTGTACAAAGAGGAAATCGAGCCGGCGCTCGAGCCGGGCAACGCGCTTGTATTCGCGCACGGCTTTAACATCCATTTCAGCCAAATCGTCCCGCCGAATCATGTTGACGTCTTCTTGGTTGCGCCGAAAGGTCCAGGCCATCTCGTGCGGCGCACGTATGCCGAAGGAGCGGGCGTGCCGGCGCTCATCGCTGTCTATCAGGATGTGACCGGACACGCCAAAGAAACGGCGCTCGCCTACGCGAAGGCGATTGGTGCCACTCGGGCTGGAGTGCTGGAGACGACGTTCAAAGAAGAAACGGAAACGGACTTGTTCGGGGAACAAGCGGTGCTTTGCGGCGGGCTGACCGCGCTCATTAAAGCGGGGTTTGAGACGCTTGTTGAAGCCGGGTATCAACCGGAAGTCGCGTATTTTGAATGTTTGCACGAAATGAAGCTAATCGTCGACCTCCTTTATGAGGGCGGGTTGTCGTGGATGCGGTATTCGATTTCTGATACGGCGCAATGGGGGGACTTTATCACCGGCCCGCGCATTATTAATGACGCGGTGAAAGAGGAAATGAAAAAGGTGCTCGATGACATTCAAACCGGCAAATTCGCGAAGAGCTGGATTTTGGAAAACCAAGCGAACCGTCCGGAGTTCAACGCCATCAACCGGCGTGAAAACGAGCATTTGATCGAAATCGTCGGACGCGAACTGCGAAGCATGATGCCGTTTGTGAAAGCAAAACAAGTGGAGGCGGTGGTGCCAGGTGCGAAACATTAAGTTTTTTGATACCACATTGCGTGACGGGGAACAATCCGCTGGCGTGAATTTGAATTTGCAAGAAAAATTAGAAATTGCCCGCCAGCTTGAACGGCTGCGGGTGGACATCATCGAGGCGGGCTTCCCCGCCTCATCCAAAGGGGATTTTGAGGCGGTCAAACAAATCGCGGAAACGGTGAGAACATGCTCGGTCACCGGGTTGTCGCGCTCGGTCCGAAGCGACATCGATGCGGCATGGGAGGCGTTAAAGGGCGGCGCAGAGCCGCGGCTCCACCTATTCATCGCCACCTCGCCGATCCATATGGTGCATAAATTGCGGATGACGCCGGAACAAGTGATTGAGACGGCAGTGGAAGCGGTGAAATACGCCAAACGCTTTTTCCCGATCGTCCAATGGTCGGCGGAAGACGCGTGCCGGAGCGAGTTGCCGTTTTTGGCGAGAATCGTCGCCGAGGTCATTAAAGCGGGCGCCTCGGTGATCAACATTCCCGATACGGTCGGCTATATTACGCCGAAAGAATACGGGGAGATTTTCCTCTATTTACGAAACAATGTTCCGAATATTGAAAATGTTTCACTCTCCGCTCATTGTCATGATGACTTGGGGATGGCGGTGGTGAATTCGCTGTCGGCCATTGAACACGGGGCGACGCAAGTCGAGTGTACGATCAACGGCATCGGCGAGCGGGCCGGCAATGCGGCGCTCGAGGAAATCGCCGTCGCTCTTCACATCCGCAAAGACTACTATCAGGTGGAAACGCGCCTCAATTTGCAGGAAATTAAGCGCACAAGCAATCTTGTCAGCAAGCTGACTGGGATGGTCGTTCCGCCGAACAAAGCGGTGGTCGGCAAAAACGCGTTTGCGCATGAATCGGGCATCCATCAAGACGGCGTCTTAAAAGAAAAAACGACATACGAAATCATTTCTCCGGAGCTTGTCGGCGTGCCGTCAAACTCGATGGTGCTCGGCAAACATTCCGGCCGCCATGCGCTCCGCAATCGGGTCGAGGAGCTCGGCTACACGTTGTCCGACGAAGAAATCAATCAGCTGTTTGTCCGTTTTAAAGAATTGGCCGACAAAAAGAAGGACATTACCGACGACGATTTAATCGCGTTGATTTTCGAAGAGAAGTTCGACCACTTCAAAGATTTTTATCAATTGTCTTCCATTCAAGTGCAATACGGGACCAATCAAATTCCGACGGCGGTTGTTGTGCTGAAAGACGGGAAGGGGAACGAAATCCAAGAAGCGGCGACCGGCGCCGGCAGCGTCGAGGCGCTGTACAATACATTGGAACGTTGTTTCCAAACGCCGGTGATGCTGCTTGACTATCGGATTGAATCGGTCGGCGGCGGCCGCGATGCGTTGGCGCAAGTGTTTGTCAAAGTGCGCGCCCATGACATCGAGACGAGCGGGCGCGGCACCGCGCAAGACGTGTTGGAAGCATCTGCAAAAGCGTACATCAACGCCATCAACCGTGTGTTTATGATCGAAGCGATGCGCGGCGAAAACGAGAAAGTAACAACACCATAAAATGGAGGGGTCAGCATGGGAAACTATCGGATTGCTGTCTTGCCAGGGGACGGCATCGGCCAAGAAGTGACGGCCGGAGCGGTAGAGGTATTGAAAGCGGTCGGGATTCGCTTTGGCCACGAATTTACGTTTGAATATGGATTGATCGGCGGAGCGGCAATCGATGAAACGGGGACGCCGCTCCCTGAGGAAACGCTTCGCCTTTGTCGGGAAAGCGATGCGGTGCTTCTCGGGGCGGTCGGCGGTCCGAAGTGGGATGACAACCCTCCGCATTTGCGCCCGGAAAGAGGATTGCTTGCCGTTCGCAAGCAGCTTGACTTATATGCCAACTTGCGGCCAGTTGTTTGTTATGATCGTTTGGCTTCCGCTTCGCCGTTAAAACCGGATCTCGTGCAAGGAGTCGATTTTGTCATCGTCCGTGAGCTGACCGGCGGCATTTACTTCGGCCAGCCGAGCGGCCGCGTCGTCGAAAACGGCGAAGAAAAAGCAGTGGATACCTTGCTATATAAAAAGGAGGAAATCGAACGGATCGTCCGCATGGCGTTTATACTTGCACGCGGGCGGAAGAAAAAAGTGACGTCGGTCGACAAGGCGAACGTCCTCTCGTCAAGCCGTCTATGGCGGGAAGTGGCCGAGGAGGTGGCCAAACAATTCCCAGATGTCGAGCTTGAACATATGCTTGTCGACAATGCGGCCATGCAGCTCATCCGCGCGCCGAAGCAGTTTGACGTCATCGTGACGGAAAACATGTTTGGCGATATTTTAAGCGACGAAGCCTCCATGTTGTCCGGATCGCTCGGGATGCTGCCGTCAGCCAGCTTATCCGCTTCCGGTCCGAGCTTGTATGAGCCGGTGCACGGTTCAGCGCCTGATATCGCCGGCATGAACAAAGCCAATCCGATCGCGGCGATTTTGTCCGCTGCGATGATGCTTCGCCTGTCGTTCGGGCTTGCCACCGAGGCGGAAGCGATCGAACAGGCGGTGCATCAGGCGCTTGAGGCAGGTTTGCGCACTGCCGACTTGGCGCCAAGCGGCGGCCGCGTCGTATCAACGAACGAAATGGTCGAAGAAATCAAAACGGCGGTGCTGGATGATACAGCCATTGCGCAAATTATGACCGTTTATGCCTAAGATGCGCGAGGTGAAAGCCAATGAAGCCGAAAACGATTATTGATAAAATTTGGGAAAACCACGTCGTCTACCGTGAGGAGGGCAAACCGGATTTATTGTACATTGATTTGCACTTAGTGCATGAAGTGACCTCGCCGCAAGCGTTTGAAGGGTTGCGGCAAAAAGGGCGGAAGGTGCGGCGGCCGGACTTGACGTTTGCGACGATGGACCATAACGTGCCGACCGTTAACCGATTTGTGATTACCGACGAAGTGGCGCGCAACCAAATTGCCGCCTTGGAGCGCAACTGCCGCGAATTTGGGATTCCACTCGCCGATTTGCATAGCGACGAGCAAGGGATCGTTCACGTCATCGGCCCCGAGCTCGGCTTGACTCAGCCGGGAAAAACGATCGTCTGCGGCGACAGCCACACCTCGACGCACGGGGCGTTTGGCGCCTTGGCGTTTGGCATCGGCACGAGCGAAGTCGAACACGTGCTGGCGACCCAAACGCTTTGGCAGCATAAGCCGAAAACGCTGCAAATCCGCATCAACGGCCGCCTTGGCAAAGGGGTGACGGCGAAAGACGTCATTTTGGCCATCATCGGCCGCTATGGCGTCGGCGTCGGCACCGGCTACATCATCGAGTTTACCGGGGAGGCCATTCGCCGCATGTCGATGGAAGAGCGGATGACGATTTGCAACATGTCGATCGAAGCCGGGGCCCGGGCTGGACTCATCAGCCCGGATGAAACGACGTTTGCCTATTTGCGCGGGCGCAAATATGCGCCAAAAGGTGAGGAGTTTGACAAGGCCGTGGAGCGGTGGAAGGCGCTTGCCACCGATGAAGGGGCGGAATACGACCGAACGATTGAAATCGATGCCTCGACGATCGCCCCCATGGTGACGTGGGGCACGAACCCGGCGATGAGCACATCGGTTGACGGTGTCGTGCCGCATCCCGAGCAATTTGAAAGCAAAACAGAGCAAAACGCGGTGCGTCGGGCGCTTGAGTATATGGGGCTCAAGCCGGGCACGCCGATTACGGATATTCCGGTGCAGCACGTCTTCATCGGTTCATGTACGAACTCGCGCCTTAGCGATTTGCGCGCGGCGGCGAGCATCGTCAAAGGCAAAAAAGTAGCCCCAGGCGTACGGGCGCTCGTCGTGCCTGGGTCGCAGCAAGTGAAAAAGCAAGCCGAAGCGGAAGGGTTGGCGCAAATTTTCATTGACGCCGGTTTTGAATGGCGCGACTCCGGCTGCAGCGCCTGCTTGGGCATGAACCCGGACATCATCCCCGAAGGCGAGCACTGTGCGTCAACGTCGAACCGCAACTTTGAAGGGCGGCAAGGAAAAGGAGCGCGCACGCATCTCGTCAGCCCAGTGATGGCAGCGGCGGCCGCGATTTACGGACATTTTGTCGATGTGCGCCAGCTTGAAGCCGAGCCGGTCTGTTAAATCGACGATCGTGACTGCAAAAGGGGCGGCGCGGCATCCTAGGAGGCCGCGCCCCTCCGCCATCAGTGACATCCATAACGGAAGGGGAAAGGACGATGAAGCCGTTTACAATCCACCGTGGAAAAACCGCCGGCATCGATCGGGCGAATATTGATACCGATCAAATCATTCCAAAGCAGTTTTTGAAGCGGATTGAACGCACCGGCTTTGGCCAGTTTCTCTTTTACGATTGGCGGTATTTGAGCGACGGCACGCCAAATCCAGAGTTTGAGCTCAACCGCCCGGAAAACGAAGGGGCGACGATTTTAGTCGCCGATGAAAACTTCGGCTGCGGCTCATCGCGCGAACATGCACCGTGGGCGCTGCAAGATTACAGATTCCGCGCAATCATTGCTCCATCGTTCGCCGACATTTTTTACAACAACTGCTTAAAAAATGGGCTGTTGCCGATCCGGCTGGATAAAGCGGACGTCCGCTACCTGTTGCGCCAAAGCGAGCGCCCCGATTATGAACTGACCATTTCGCTTGAAGAACAGCGGGTATTTGACGATGAAGGGTTTTCGCGTCGGTTTGACATCGACCCGTATCGAAAACAGCTGCTGTTAAAAGGATGGGATGAAATTGATTTAACGTTTGTATATGAACCGTATATTCAAGCGTATGAACAACAGCATAGCCCACGGCCGTAAGCGTCTGTCTTTTGCGGTGCAACGTGGCGGCAAACATCGGCTGTTCCGCCGTTATTTTGGCAGGAACAGCCGATTTGTTTTGCCTATAGGAGGATGAAGAAAACGGATGGCGGCAGCAAGTGCCAAAAGGGTCAGCTTGTTTCGGTTAAGAAAACTTGTTACACTTGTGGTAAACACACATAGGAGCGGGCGAAGATGAACGAAAAAAAAGGAAAAATCATCATGTTTCCGCAAACGAAAGAACGGCTGATGGAAGAGGCGTTTGCCGCGCTCGAGGCGAAGCGGTATAAGGAAGCGCTCCGCTTTTTGCGCACCGCTGAGCAGCTCGGTGATGACAGCTTCCCCATCCGGTTTGGGCTTGCTGTTTGTTGCTATGAGCTTGGGGAATACGATGAGGCGGAGCGGCGCCTCGCCGCCTTGCTTGACGAACAGCCGAACAACAGCGATCTGTTGCAAATGTATCTCGCCGTGCTGTTGCAAACAAACCGATACAGCAAGGCGGAAATGGTGATCCACAACGCCTTGCGCCGTCCGTCCCTATCCGTTTCGTTGCGCGAACAGCTTCACCAGCTGCTTCGCTTCAGTGAAAAAATGAACGCCCGCACGCTTCCGCCAGCGGAGTGGAAGCAGGTGAAACGGCTGCTTGAGTCTGGGGACATTGCGGAGCAGCTGCAGCTCATTAAGCAGCTCGAAAAAGAAGACATCACCCCGGTGCTCCCGCTGCTCAAGCAATATTTATGCACACCGGAAAAAAGCCCGATGGCGAAAACGATGCTTCTTCGCTTGTTGACAGGGAAGCGAGTCAGCGAAACGGTGACGGTTGAAAAGTTTGGCCGTTGTGTGGAGGTCGTCCCGTCCATGTTGGACGAACAGACGGAGACGGAATTTGCTTCATCGCTGCTGAGTCGGCTTGAACAGCAGCTTGCGGCGGAAAGCCCGAGCTTATACGAAACAGCGGCGGAAATTTGGCTTCGCTATGCATACGTTTTGTATCCGTTCCCGCCTGATCCGGCGGACGTCGATGCATGGCTTGCCGCCCTTCATTGGATGGCGAATCGGTTTTTAGGCTTGGATGCTGACACAACCGCTTTGGCCGATCGCTATGGTGTGGAGGAGGCGAAGATGGCAAGGCTTTGCCAAAAGCTATACGAAATCGAAGAACTTTCCTTCCTCTAATGACTCGTTCTCTGTTGAAACATGGCTTTTGTATGTTATAATATAATGGCTGTGCTATGTATCTGTTTTCGCATAATGGTCTACATAATCGGGCATCATAAAAAGTCATGGACAAGCGGATTGCGCTATGGTCCGAGCAATGATTTCAGGTGGAGGGAACAAGGATGTCAGTCAAATGGGAAAAGCTTGAAGGGAACGAAGGCGTATTGACCGTTGAGGTTGACGCCGAGAAAGTGAACAAAGGCTTGGACGCCGCGTTTAAAAAAGTGGTGAAAAACATCACGCTTCCGGGCTTCCGCAAGGGGAAAGTGCCGCGCGTTCTGTTTGAAAAACGGTTCGGCGTTGAAGCGCTCTATCAAGATGCGCTCGACATTTTGCTGCCAGAGGCGTATGCCAAAGCGGTCGAAGAGGCAGGCATCGAACCGGTGTCAATGCCAGAGATTGACATTGAGCAAATGGAAAAAGGCAAAAGTTTAATTTTCAAAGCGAAAGTGACTGTAAAGCCGGAAGTGAAGCTCGGTCAATACAAAGGGCTTGAAGTGGAAAAAATGGATACAACCGTGGCGGACGAAGATGTCGAAAACGAATTGAAACGTTTGCAAGAAAATTACGCCGAACTTGTCGTTAAAGAAGACGGGACGGTGGAAAACGGCGATACGGTCGTCATCGATTTCGAAGGGTTTGTTGACGGCGAACCGTTTGAAGGCGGCAAGGCGGAGAACTATTCGCTTGAAATCGGCTCTGGAACGTTCATTCCGGGCTTTGAAGAGCAGCTTGTCGGCATGAAAGCCGGTGAAGAAAAAGAAATTCAAGTCACGTTTCCGGACGAATACCATGCGAAGCAATTGGCCGGCAAAGCGGCGACATTTAAAGTGAAAGTGCATGAAGTGAAAGCGAAACAGCTGCCAGCGCTTGACGATGAGTTTGCCAAAGACGTCGATGACGAAGTCGAAACGCTCGACGAGCTGAAGGCGAAAATCCGCGCTCGGCTGGAAGAAGCGAAAAAGAATGAAGCGGAAACCGCGCTGCGCAACGCGGTTGTCGAAAAAGCGGCGGCCAACGCCGAAATGGATATTCCAGAGGTCATGATCAAAAATGAAACAGACCGGATGCTTCGCGAGTTTGATCAGCGCCTGCAAATGCAAGGGATGAACTTGCAAATGTACTATCAGTTCTCCGGCCAAGACGAAGCGGCATTGCGCGAGCAAATGAGAGAGGATGCTGAAAAACGGGTGCGTGCGGCGCTGACGCTCGAGGCGATCGCGAAAGCGGAAAACATCGAAGTAACCGATGAGGAAGTGAACAAAGAGCTGGAAAAAATGGCGGAAGCCTACAAGCTGAGCGTCGACAAGATCAAAGAGCTGCTCGGCAGCTTAGATGGCGTCAAAGAAGATTTAAAATGGCGAAAAACGGTCGATTTTCTTGTAGAGCACAGCAAGGTTGCGGCATAATAATAAATGTAAGGAAAGAACAAGGCGCGAGACGTTCGTGCCTTGTTCTTTCTCTCACCAATGGCAGCTGAACAGCAATTTTCAAACTTTTCTAACGAATAACAGTTTTTTCATTCGCTTTTTCACAAATGTTTATGGTAAAATAGCGAATACATACGTTTTTGCAACAAAGGGTGGCGAGACACGATACATACGCACGTGCGATTTCGTTGGCAAGGGGTGAAATGACATGTTTAAGTTTAATGATGAAAAAGGGCAATTGAAATGCTCGTTCTGCGGCAAAACACAAGATCAAGTGCGCAAGCTGGTCGCCGGTCCGGGCGTTTACATTTGCGATGAGTGCATCGAATTGTGCACCGAGATTGTGGAAGAAGAGCTTGGCAATGAGGAAGAATTTGAATTTAAAGACGTGCCGAAACCGTTGGAAATTCGGGAAATTCTAGATGAGTACGTCATCGGTCAAGACGAGGCGAAAAAATCGCTCGCCGTTGCTGTTTACAACCATTATAAACGGATCAATTCCGGCAGCAAAATCGACGATGTTGAGCTGTCGAAAAGCAACATTTTGATGATCGGGCCGACCGGGAGCGGGAAAACGCTGTTGGCGCAAACATTGGCGCGCATTTTGAACGTGCCGTTTGCCATCGCTGACGCGACGTCGCTCACGGAAGCGGGCTACGTCGGCGAGGATGTCGAAAACATTTTGTTAAAGCTCATCCAAGCGGCTGATTATGACGTCGAACGGGCGGAAAAAGGCATCATTTACATCGATGAAATTGACAAAATCGCCCGTAAATCGGAAAACCCTTCCATCACCCGTGACGTATCCGGTGAAGGCGTGCAACAGGCGCTGTTGAAAATTTTAGAAGGGACCATTGCCAGCGTTCCGCCGCAGGGCGGCCGCAAACATCCGCATCAAGAGTTCATCCAAATCGACACGACGAACATTTTGTTCATTTGCGGAGGGGCGTTTGACGGCATCGAGCCGATCATCAAGCGCCGCCTTGGCAAAAAAGTGATCGGGTTTGGCGCGGAAATGAACCAGACGGATGTCGACGAGAAAAACTTGTTGTCGAAAGTGCTGCCGGAAGACTTGCTCAAGTTTGGGCTCATTCCGGAGTTCATCGGCCGCCTGCCGGTCATTACGACGCTCGAGCCGCTCGACGAACAGGCGTTGATTGACATTTTGACGAAACCGAAAAATGCCATTGTCAAGCAATACCAAAAAATGCTTGAGCTTGACGGTGTTGAGCTTGAGTTTGAGGAAGCGGCGCTTCGCGAAATCGCGAAAAAAGCGATTGAACGGAAAACGGGCGCGCGCGGTCTTCGTTCGATCATCGAAGGGATTATGCTCGATGTGATGTTTGAGTTGCCGTCGCGCGAAGATGTGCAAAAATGCATTATTACCCTAGAGACCGTGCGCGGCACGAAGCCGCCGACACTCATCCGCCATGACGGCACCGTCATCGAGTTGGAACGGAAAACATCTGCCTGATGGAAAACCGCCTTTTTCCGGCGGTTTCTTTTTTTGCCGCCCATGCCCTGGGCGCCGGCCGGCGCTTTTTTTGTTTATTCCCGTCCGTTCACGGAGATACTATCATACTACATACCATCTAGAGGCAGGAGGATATCGGGGCATGGATTGGACGAACATCGTGCTTCTTATTCAGCTGTTTTTCGGGGTCATCATCGGCCTTTATTTTTGGAATTTGCTAAGAGGGCAGCGTGTGCAAAAAGTCTCGATTGATAAAGAGTCGCGCAAAGAGATGGAACAGCTCCGCAAGCTGCGTTCGATTTCGCTCACCGAGCCGCTGGCGGAAAAAGTGCGGCCGAAAAGTTTTGCTGACATTGTCGGTCAGGAAGATGGCATCAAGGCGTTAAAAGCGGCTTTATGCGGGCCAAACCCGCAGCATGTCATCATTTACGGCCCCCCTGGCGTCGGCAAGACAGCGGCGGCTCGTCTTGTGCTTGAGGAAGCGAAAAAAAACCCGCTCTCCCCGTTTAAGAAAAATGCGGTGTTCGTGGAGCTTGACGCGACGACGGCGCGCTTTGACGAGCGCGGCATCGCTGACCCGCTCATCGGCTCGGTGCACGACCCGATTTACCAGGGGGCCGGGGCGATGGGGCAAGCCGGCATTCCCCAGCCGAAGCAAGGGGCGGTGACGAACGCCCACGGCGGCGTTTTATTCATCGACGAAATCGGCGAGCTTCATCCGATCCAAATGAACAAGTTGTTGAAAGTGTTGGAGGACCGGAAAGTATTTTTTGAAAGCGCCTATTACAGCAAAGAAAATCCGCAAATCCCAAGCCATATTCACGATATTTTCCAAAATGGGCTGCCGGCTGATTTCCGTCTTGTCGGGGCGACGACTCGCACGCCGAACGAAATTCCTCCGGCCATTCGCTCCCGCTGCTTGGAAGTGTTTTTCCGTGAACTCGATCAAGACGAAATCGCCTTGATCGCCAGAAAGGCGGCGGAAAAAATTCGCTTGAATGTGTCAGAAAGCGGCATTCGCCTCCTTGCCTCCTATGCGCGCAATGGACGGGAGGCGGTCAACATGATGCAAATCGCTGCTGGTCTCGCTATTACAGAAAACCGGGAGAAAATTTTAGACAAAGATATTGAATGGGTGATTCAATCAAGTCAGATGACCCCGCGTTATGAGAAGAAAATTGCGTCTGCCCCGGCGGTCGGCGTCGTCAATGGCCTTGCCGTGTACGGTCCGAACACCGGTGCGCTGCTCGAAATTGAGGTGACCGCCTTGCCGGCGAAAGGAAAAGGATCGATCAATGTCACCGGCATTATCGAAGAGGAAAGCATCGGCAGCGCAGAAAAATCGGTGCGGCGCAAAAGCATGGCGCGCGGCTCGGCGGAAAACGTCATTACAGTGTTGCGAGCGATGGGCGTGCCAGCGGACCGCTACGACATTCATGTCAACTTTCCGGGCGGGGCGCCGGTTGACGGTCCTTCAGCCGGAGTGGCGATTGCGGTCGGCATTTATTCCGCCATTTACCAGCTGCCAGTCGATCATACGGTCGCGATGACCGGAGAAATCAGCATCCGCGGCTGCGTGAAACCGGTCGGCGGCGTGTTCGCCAAAATCAAAGCGGCCAAACAAGCCGGGGCGAAAAAAGTCATCATCCCGATTGAGAATATGCAATCGCTTCTAGGCGAAGTCAACGGCATTCAAATCATCGCCGTCCGCCGCCTTGAGGAAGTGCTCGTCCATGTGTTCGGCGAAGAGGCGCTCCGCCGCGGCCCCGCGCTGCTGCCCGCAGCTATGGACCGCTCGGAGAAAAAGCTCGTCTAGCCAAAGGAAACGGCGGCAAGGCGAACGATTGGCAACCAAAGCGGGCGGTCCGCTCGTAACCGAGTCGGGCGGTTCGCCCGGCCCCTCTTTTATGTACGGCTTCGGCGCAAGCGGATCGTCGCTGAAGTCGGTTTTTCTTTGCCTGCAGACGGAGTGTCGCGCTCTTTCTCATTCGTCAAATTTTACAAACCCGGCTACCGTACTATACAATAAACGAATAGAAGCGAGAGATGGAGGTGTTCGGCGTGAACGGAAAGAAAAAGGAGACGGTCGTTCCGCTTTTGCCGCTGCGGGGGCTGCTCGTGTTTCCGACGATGGTGCTCCATTTGGATGTCGGGCGCGAGAAATCGGTCAAAGCGCTCGAACAAGCCATGGTCGAGGATCATATGATTTTGCTGACGTCACAAAAAGACGTTGCCATCGACGAACCGGATATGGATGACTTATATAAAATGGGGACGATCGCGCGCGTCAAGCAACTTCTAAAACTCCCGAACGGCACGTTCCGCGTGCTTGTTGAAGGCGTCGCCCGGGCGCTCATCACGGAAGTGATCAGCGAGGAGCCGTACTTTCTCGTCAAAGTTGAAAAGTTTGCCGACCGGGCGGCGAAAGATTTAGAAGATGAGGCGCTCAAGCGGACGATGCTGGAATATTTCGAGCAGTACATAAACTTGTCCAAGCGACTGTCGGTCGACATTTACGCCTCGATCGTCGACATCGATGAGCCGGGGCGAATGGCGGACATCATCGCCTCGCACTTGCCGCTTAAGCTTGAGGAAAAGCAGCGCATTTTAGAAACGATCGACGTGAAAGAGCGCCTCAATAAAATCATCCAAATTTTGCACAACGAAAAAGAAGTGCTCCAGCTTGAGAAAAAGATCAGCGCCCGCGTCAAGCAGTCGATGGAGCGGACGCAAAAAGAGTATTATTTGCGCGAGCAAATGAAGGCGATTCAAAAAGAGCTTGGCGAAAAAGAAGGAAAAACAGGCGAAGTTGAGGAGCTGAAAGAAAAAATTGAGGCGGCCGGCATGCCGGAGCACGTGAAACAAACGGCATTGAAGGAGCTTGACCGTTATGAAAAAATTCCGGCCACCTCAGCGGAAAGCGAGGTCATCCGCAACTACCTCGATTGGCTCATCGCCTTGCCGTGGTCGAAAGAAACGGAAGACATCCACGACATTAAGCGGGCGGAAGCGATTTTAAACGAGGAGCATTACGGGCTCGATCAAGTGAAAGAACGAGTGCTTGAATTTTTATCCGTCAAGCAGCTGACGAAATCGTTAAAAGGCCCGATTCTTTGCCTTGCCGGACCGCCGGGGGTCGGCAAAACGTCGCTCGCCCGATCGATCGCCAAAGCGCTCGGCCGCCGCTTCGTCCGTGTTTCGCTCGGCGGCGTCCGCGACGAATCGGAAATTCGCGGTCATCGCCGCACGTACGTCGGCGCCATGCCGGGCCGCATTATCCAAGGAATGAAAAAAGCCGGTACGATCAACCCTGTCTTTTTGCTTGATGAAATTGACAAAATGTCGAGCGATTTTCGTGGCGATCCATCGGCGGCCATGCTGGAGGTGCTTGACCCGGAGCAAAATCATACGTTCAGCGACCATTACATTGAAGAGCCGTACGATCTATCGAAAGTCATGTTTATCGCCACGGCCAACCATTTGGCGGCGATTCCGCAGCCGCTCTTGGACCGGATGGAAGTGATCCACATACCAGGCTACACAGAAGTGGAGAAGCTGCATATCGCCAAGCGGCATTTGCTGCCGAAACAAATCACCGAGCACGGGCTGAAAAAGGCGGCGCTCCAAGTTCGTGATGAGGCGATGTTGGCTATCATCCGCCATTACACGCGCGAAGCCGGCGTCCGGGAGCTGGAGCGGCAGCTCGCCGCTATCTGCCGAAAAGCGGCCCGCCTCATCGTCTCCGGCGAGAAAAAGCGGGTGGTGATCACAGAAAACAATCTTGAGGAATTTTTAGGGAAGCGAAAATACCGCTACGGCCAGGCCGAAGCGGAAGACCAAGTCGGCGTGGCGACCGGGCTTGCCTACACCGCGTTTGGCGGCGATACGCTTGCGATTGAAGTGTCGCTTGCAAAAGGCAACGGCAAGCTCGTGTTAACCGGGAAGCTCGGCGATGTGATGAAAGAGTCGGCGCAAGCGGCGTTCAGCTATGTGCGTTCGCGCGCCGAGGAGCTCGGCATTGACCCGAAGTTTCATGAAACGTACGATATCCATATTCATGTCCCGGAAGGCGCGGTGCCAAAAGATGGGCCATCGGCCGGCATCACGATTGCGACCGCACTCATTTCCGCGTTGACGGGCAAGCCGGTGAGCCGCTTCGTCGGCATGACCGGGGAAATTACGCTGCGCGGCCGCGTTCTTGCGATCGGGGGGTTGAAAGAGAAAACGTTAAGCGCCCACCGTGCCGGATTGAAAACAGTCATTTTGCCGAAAGACAATGAAAAAGATTTGGCTGACATTCCAGAAACGGTGAAGAGCGACTTGCGCTTTGTGCTCGTCTCCCATCTCGATGAGGTGCTGCCGCACGCGCTGGTGGGGTGGAAGCGATGAATGTGAAGAAAGCAGAGCTTGTGACCAGTGCCGTCAAGCCAGAACAATATCCGGACGGCGGACGGCCGGAGGTGGCGCTCGCTGGCCGTTCGAACGTCGGCAAATCATCATTCATCAACAAAATGATCAACAGAAAAAACTTAGCGCGCACCTCCTCAAAGCCAGGCAAAACGCAGACATTGAATTTTTATTTGATTAACGACTCGTTTTACTTTGTGGACGTGCCCGGTTATGGCTTTGCCCGCGTGTCGAAGCAGGAGCGGCAAAAATGGGGGAAAATGATGGAGACGTACTTTACCACGCGCGAGACGCTTAAGGCGGCGGTCCTGCTCGTTGACTTGCGCCATCCGCCGACGAAAGACGATGTGATGATGTACGAGTTTTTGAAACATTACGAGATCCCGGTGATCGTCATCGCGACGAAAGCGGATAAAGTGCCGCGCGGCAAGCATCAAAAACACGCGAAAATCGCGCGCGAGACGCTGCGAATGGCTGACGGCGACCCGCTCCTTTTGTTTTCCGCGGAGACCGGGCAAGGGAAAGACGAAGCATGGGCGGCGCTTTTGCCGTTTGTGTCCTCATGATGAAAACACCAGCGATTCGGCTGGTGTTTTCACTTTCAAGGCTATTTTCGCCTAGCCCATAATAGATAGACGCCGATGGCGATGAGTCCGAGCGGCCAAAATTGCCAGACAGAGGAAAGACCGGCTTGGACGAGGTGAAAGAACGGCTGGCCGCGCCCGGAAAACGTCAGCACGACAGCGAGAAGCAAAAAAAGCACGCCGAAGCCGGCTCCACCTTTTTGTTTCCGGCTGCTGGCGAAAAAAGCGAGCGCAATGAGGAAAAAAAACATGTTCACGCCGCGGGGCCAAAACGAAAACGCCCCGGAGAGCAACAGCTGGGCGCCAAAGCTAAGCAAAAGAAAGCCGGGGAAAAGGTAAGCATATTCGCGCGCTGCATGCGCTTGGCCGAGCAAAGCTGCCCCGCAAATGGCAAGCAAGGCCGGCCACCCTTGAAAGAAACGGAAAAAGGGTGTTTCCAACTGTCCGGCAAGAAAATACAGCCCGAGGCCGATGAACAAGATGGCGGAGAATACCGTTCGGGTTTTCATGATCGTCGCGTCCTCCGTTTCCCTTTTGGACATGTTTATGATAGAATGATCACTGTCTACAGTTTAGCATAGCTTTAGAGGCATGTTCACAATTTTTTCAAACTGGAACGATGGACGGTTGTGATATAATGATAAAAGGGATTCGGTCAATAAGGGGGTTGGCATCGTGCAAATCGTAGTCGTTGGCGTCGACTATAAAACCGCCCCTGTAGAAATCCGCGAAAAGCTCGCGTTTGCCGAAGCGGAACTCGGTGCGGCGATGAAACAGCTCGCCAAGCAAAAAAGCGTGCTCGAAAATGTGATCGTCTCGACGTGCAACCGGACGGAAGTTTATGCAGTGGTCGATCAACTGCATACCGGCCGTTACTATATCAAAGCATTTTTAGCCGAATGGTTTGACGTTGGAGTGGAAGCGATTGCTCCGTATTTGCGTGTGCTTGAAGGAGAGGCGGCCATCCAGCATTTGTTCCGCGTGGCAGCCGGCCTTGATTCGATGGTGCTTGGGGAAACGCAAATTTTAGGGCAAGTGAAAGACAGCTATTTGCTCGCTCAAGAGGTCGGGACGAGCGGCACGATTTTCAATCATCTGTTCAAGCAGGCGGTGACGTTTGCCAAACGCGCCCACTCGGAAACGGGCATCGGCGCGCATGCTGTATCGGTCAGCTATGCGGCGGTTGAGCTGGCGAAGAAGATTTTCGGACGCCTTGCCGGCAAGCACGTCCTGATTATCGGGGCAGGCAAAATGGGGACGCTGGCGGCGCAAAACTTGTACGGCAGCGGCGTCGGCAAGGTGACGGTCGTCAATCGGACGTTTGAAAAAGCGAAACAGCTGGCTAAGCAGTTTGCCGGCGAAGCGAAGCCGCTTGGTGAATTGTCATGCGCTTTGCTGGAAGCGGATATCGTCATCAGCTCGACGGGAGCCAAAGGCTATATTTTGACGAAAGAAATGGTGGCGCCGCTTGAGAAAATGCGCAAAGGCCGCCCGCTCTTTATGGTCGACATCGCGGTGCCGCGCGATTTGGATCCAGCGTTGGCTGATTTGGAAACCGTGTTTTTGTACGACATTGACGATTTGCAAGATGTGGTGGCGGCTAACTTGGCGGAACGGCAAAAGGCAGCGGCTCGCATTGAAAGGATGATCGAAGCGGAACTTATGGCGTTCAGCCAATGGCTGCAGACGCTCGGCGTCGTTCCAGTCATCGCCGCCTTGCGCGAAAAGGCGCTGGCTATCCAAGCGGAAACAATGAAAAGTTTGGAGCGGAAACTGCCGCATTTGTCGGAGCGTGACTGGAAAGTGTTGAATAAGCATACAAAAAGCATTATTAACCAGCTGCTTCGCGATCCGATTTTGCAGGCGAAGGAACTCGCCGCCGGCCCGAATGCCGAGGAGGCGCTTCAGCTGTTTATGAAAATTTTCAATATCGAAGATGCGGTGAAATCCGAGCGGCATATGCAGCAGGCAAAATCCGTGCAGCGCGATGAACAAGACGCGGAAGCGGTCCGTGCCGCCCGCCCATCATGGCAGCTGTAAGGTGGGATGGATGGTGGCGCTGTTGTATGAGCTGTCCATTTTGCTTTACATCGCCTCGATCCTTTTCTACTTCATCGATTTTTTGCAGCAAAACCGGAAGGCGAACGACATCGCCTTCTGGTTGCTTTCTATTGTTTGGCTTTTGCAGACAGTGACGTTTGTTTCTCGCATCATGGAGACGAAGCGCTTTCCGATTTTAACAGTGTCGGAAGGGCTTTATTTTTACGCCTGGCTTCTCATTACGCTGTCGCTCGTCATCAATCGGCTGCTGCGCGTAGATTTCATCGTTTTTTTTACCAATGTGCTGGCGTTTTTTATTTTGGCCGTTCATACGTTCGCACCGTCTTCCCAGTCGCCGGCTGTTGCAGAGCGGCTCGTTTCGGAGCTGCTGATCATCCACATCACCCTTTCGCTCGGAGCGTATGCGGCGTTTACCCTGTCGTTTCTGTTTTCGGTGCTTTACATGTTGCAGTACAGTTTGCTGAAAAAGAAAAAGTGGGGGGCGCGTCTTTGGCGCATGGCGGATTTGTCGCGGCTTGATTTTTTGTCCTATGTTTTAAATGTGCTCGGCTTGCCTATGTTGTTATTAGGGCTCATTCTTGGCGTGATTTGGGCGTACATTCAAATCGACCATTTCCATTGGTATGATGCGAAAGTGCTCGGGTCGTTTGTCGTTCTTCTCGTCTATGGCGTCTATTTTTACAAGCGAGCCGTCCGGCAGATGCAAGGAAAGGCGATCGCGCTATGGAACATTGGCTCGTTTTTATTTTTGCTTGTCAACTTTTTCTTGTTTGGCAGTTTGTCAAAATTTCATTTTTGGTATTCATAATTGAGGTGGAACGAGATGCGGAACATTGTCGTTGGCTCGCGGCGCAGCAAGCTTGCTTTGACCCAGACGAAGTGGGTGATCAACGAGTTGAAACAGCTTGGGGCGCCGTTTACGTTTGAAGTGAAAGAAATCGTCACGAAAGGCGATCGGGTGCTTGATGTTACGCTCTCGAAAGTGGGGGGCAAAGGGTTGTTTGTGAAAGAGATCGAGCACGAATTGCTCGCCGGCGGCATCGATATGGCGGTCCATAGCATGAAAGATATGCCGGCTGTGCTGCCCAAAGGTTTAGTGATCGGCGCGGTGCCGCGCCGCGAAGATGCGCGCGATGTGCTCATCAGCAAGCAAAACCGCCCGTTGTCCGACTTGCCAACAGGAGCGGTTGTCGGCACGAGCAGCCTGCGCCGCTCGGCGCAGCTGCTTGCCTATCGCCCGGATTTGACGATTAAGTGGATTCGCGGCAATATTGATACGAGATTGGCGAAACTCGAGAACGAAGATTACGATGCGATCGTGTTAGCGGCGGCGGGTCTTGCGCGCATGGGCTGGAGCGATGAGGTGATCAGCGATTATTTGCCGCTTGACGTCTGCGTTCCAGCGGTCGGTCAAGGGGCGCTCGCCGTCGAGTGCCGCGAAGAGGATGAGGAATTGCGTGAATGGCTCAACCGACTGAACGACGAGCAAACCGAGCGGGCTGTTCGGGCGGAGCGCGCTTTTTTGCAACAAATGGAAGGCGGCTGTCAAGTGCCGATTGCCGGTTACGCCGAAGCAGACGGCGGCATGGTGCGCCTCACGGCCCTTGTCGCTTCACCGGATGGCAAAGAAAGGTATAAAGAAATCGTCACCGGCGCTGATCCAGAAGCGGTCGGCCGGCAGGCGGCCGCGATGCTCAGCGATCAAGGGGCGAAAGCGCTCATTGAGCGAGTAAAAGAGGAGTTGAGTCAATCATGACATACAGCGCGCTCGTTGGCAAAACGGTGCTCGTGACGCGTGGCAAGGAGCAGGCGGCATCGTTTTCTGCCAAGCTGCGCGCTGTCGGCGCCGTGCCGGTCGAGATCCCGCTCATTGCCATCCGACCGACGGCGCCGGAAGAAATCGCCGCTGCGGCTGGGCGGCTTGGTGAATATCGTTGGCTCATCTTCACGAGTGCCAACGCTGTTCGCTTCTTTTTTCCACATGTTTCATTGCCGCGTCCACTGCCGGAGATGGCTGTCGTTGGGCGGAAAACGGCGGCGGCGCTCGCCGAATACGGCCTTTCCCCGGCGCTCGTGCCGGACGATTACACGGCTGAACGGTTGGCTGACTTGCTTATGCCGCACGTCAAACAAGGCGATCGAGTGCTGTTTGTCAAAGGCAATTTGGCTCGTCCGACCTTGTCTGAGGCGTTGCGAAGCGCCGGCGCTGTCGTCGACGAACTCACGGTGTATGAGACCGAGCCTGATGAAAGCGGCCGGGAGCAGCTATTGGCGCTTTTGCACAGTCGGAAGATTGATGTGGTGACGTTGATGAGCCCGTCGGCGGTCGACAGCCTTGCCCGCCTTCTCGATCAAGAAGCGGACGCCCTTCTTTCCGGTGTTGCGGTCGCCTGCATTGGGCCGGTGACGAAAGAAGCGGCTGAACGGGCGGGCATTCCAGTCCATATTTGTCCGACGGATTACACGACCGATGGTATAATGGAAGCGATGGAACAATATTTTTCCATGGAGGGACGATGAATGGCACTGTCATTTGACCGCCATCGCCGTCTGCGGCAAACGGCTGCGATTCGGGCGATGGTGCGTGAGACGCATCTTCGCGTCGAGGATCTCATTTATCCGCTGTTTGTAGTCGAGGGAAGCGGCATGAAGCGGGAAGTGCCGTCGATGCCAGGGGTTTATCATTTGTCGCTTGACCGTTTATCTGAGGAAATGGACGACATCGCCAGGCTTGGCATCCCTGCCGTCATGGTGTTTGGAGTGCCAAATGAAAAAGATGAAGTCGGTTCACAGGCGTATTGCGACACAGGGATTGTTCAGCGGGCGATCCGCCAAATCAAAGCCGAACACCCAGATCTAGTCGTCATTGCCGATACGTGTTTATGTGAATATACGAGTCACGGCCATTGCGGCGTTGTCGAAAACGAGCGCGTGCTGAACGATCCGTCGCTTGATTTGCTTGTCAAAACAGCTGTCAGCCAAGCGCAAGCCGGCGCTGACATCATCGCGCCGTCGAATATGATGGACGGTTTTGTGGCCGCCATTCGCCAAGGGCTTGATGAAGCAGGGTTTGAGTATGTGCCGATCATGTCGTATGCGATCAAATACGCGTCGGCGTTTTACGGTCCATTCCGCGATGCTGCCGACAGCGCACCGCAGTTTGGCGACCGGAAGACGTACCAAATGGATCCGGCCAACCGCCTTGAGGCGTTCCGTGAAGCGGAGTCGGATGTCAAAGAAGGCGCTGATTTCTTGATGGTGAAGCCAGCTCTTGCGTATATGGACATCATCCGCGACATCAAAAATCGTTTTCCGCTTCCGCTTGTCGCCTATAATGTGAGCGGCGAGTATGCGATGGTCAAAGCGGCGGCACAAAACGGTTGGATCGATGAGAAACCGGTCGTCATGGAAATGTTGACAGGGATGAAACGGGCGGGCGCGGATTTGATCATTACGTATTTTGCTAAAGATGTCGCCCGCTGGCTGGCGGAATAAAGAGGAGGACGGAATGATGCGGAGCTATGAACGGTCAAAGGCAGCATACGAAGAAGCGGTGAAATTGATGCCAGGCGGGGTGAACAGCCCGGTGCGCGCCTTCAAGTCGGTCGGGATGACGCCGATTTTTATGGCGCGCGGCCAAGGAGCGAAAATTTACGATATTGACGGCAATGAATACATCGATTATGTGCTGTCATGGGGTCCGCTCATTTTAGGGCATGCCAACCCGCAGGTCGTGGAAGCGTTGAAGCGCGTGGCGGAACAAGGCACGAGTTTTGGCGCTCCGACATTGCTTGAAAATGAGCTCGCTAAGCTCGTCATCGAGCGGGTGCCGTCCGTCGAGGTTGTGCGCATGGTCAACTCCGGCACCGAGGCGACGATGAGCGCCCTCCGTTTAGCGCGCGGCTATACGAAGCGCAACAAAATTATCAAATTTGAAGGCAGCTACCATGGCCATGGCGATTCGCTGCTCATTAAAGCCGGCTCTGGCGTGGCGACGCTCGGCCTGCCGGACAGCCCGGGCGTGCCGGAGTCGATCGCCCAGCATACGATCACCGTGCCGTACAACGACTTGGACAGCGTCCGCTATGCGTTTGAGCGGTTTGGCGAAGACATCGCCGCGGTGATCGTCGAACCGGTCGCCGGCAACATGGGCGTCGTTCCGCCAGTGCCTGGCTTTTTGGAAGGGCTGCGCGAGGTGACGAAACAATACGGCGCTTTATTGATTTTTGATGAGGTCATGACCGGATTCCGCGTCGATTACCATTGCGCCCAAGGGTATTACGGCATTGAGCCGGATTTGACGTGCCTTGGCAAAGTGATTGGTGGCGGCTTGCCAGTCGGAGCGTACGGGGGCAAAGCCGAGATCATGGAGCTTGTCGCGCCGAGCGGCCCGGTGTACCAAGCCGGCACGCTTTCCGGCAACCCGCTCGCCATGACGGCCGGGTACGAGACGCTCCGCCAGCTGACGCCGGAAACGTACGAAGAGCTTGGCCGCAAAGCGGCGCGCCTTGCGGACGGTCTTCATCAGGCGGCGGAGAAGTACGGCATTCCGCATACGATCAACCGCGCTGGATCGATGATCGGCTTTTTCTTCACGAACGAGCCGGTGGTCAACTACGAGACAGCGAAAACGTCCGACTTGAAGCTGTTTGCCGCCTATTATCAGGAAATGGCGAATGAGGGTATTTTCCTGCCGCCGTCGCAATTTGAGGGGCTGTTTTTGTCGACGGCGCACAGTGATGATGATATTGAATATACGATTGCCGCTGCTGAGCGGGTGTTTGCCCGTCTGCGTGGATAAGGAAAGGGGCTGCCGACGGTCGGCAGCCCAATTTTTTATCATACCGCCTCTTTTCCGTTCATACAATGGATAATGTCATAGAAACCATTTGCCGAAGGGACGGAAGGAGGAGGCCCGGTTGGAGCAATCGTATTTGCGTTTTTCATTGGAAGAATCGGTCTGGTTTAAAAGAGGACAGGAAGTCGCCGAGTTTTTATCCATTTCTCTTGATCCGGTCATTTCCGTCGATGAGTACGACCAATATATTACGATCCGCGGCGCGCTTGAGTTGAGCGGCGAATTCCGCCAAGCGGACGAAGGGCAGGCCGAAGCGGATGACGACGTGTTTGAGCTGGCCAGCTATCGGTTCATTCAGCACATTGCGGTGCGCGAAGACGGGATCAGCGAACTGTCGCACCGGTTTCCAATCGATATTACGATTCCAAAAAACCGCATTCGTTCCCTTGAGGATGTATACGTGACGGTTGAATCGTTTGATTATGATTTGGATGAAAACGGAAGATTGCTGATCACTGCCGACATTTCGATCAGTGGGATCAGTGAAGCGCCGCTTGACGATGATTTGCCGGACGATG
Organism: Geobacillus sp. BMUD; assembly: GCF_013096845.1. NCBI lineage: Bacteria > Bacillati > Bacillota > Bacilli > Caryophanales > Anoxybacillaceae > Geobacillus > Geobacillus sp. BMUD. The sequence continues at coordinate 172,610 of NZ_SDLA01000002.1, read as the reverse complement.
AGGAGGACGATGAGCCGCTGTTTGCCCCGTTTGAATCGATCGCCCGCAAGGAAGCGGCCGGTGAGGAAGTGTTTGCTTCGGCGGATGATCTCGCCGATGAGGCGGCTGAACAGCCCGCGTTTGCCGCCGACGAAACGCCGGTCTCCGTCATGGAGCCAGCCGCTATGCGCCATGAAGAAGCGGAGGCTGAGGAAGAAGAGGAGGCCAAAGAGCCGTTTTTGCCGCTCGAGACGGAAACGAAGGCGGTCAGCGCACAGACGGAGGAAGACATCGCTTCATTGCTGCCGCCAACTGAGGCGAAAGTATCGATCGGGGCGGCGAAAAAGGTGGCAGAGGAAGAAGAGGAAGAAGAAACGAAAACAAAAAGCGAAAATGCGCTTTACTTGACGAAGCTGTTTGCGAAAAGCGAGGCAGAAGAGTTTACGAAACTGAAAATTTGCATCGTCCAGCAAGGAGATTCATTGGACAAGATTGCCGAACGGTATGATGTGACCGTCTCGCAGCTTTTGCGCGCCAACGATTTGGAAGGCCCAGATGACGTGCACGAGGGGCAGCTGCTCTATATTCCGGCCATGGCGGGAAGCCGTCCTTTCTCATGAAAGGAACGCTTTCCGTTTCTTTTGCCGATCAGTAAGGGGGCGTAACGAATGGCCGCACAGGCTGACCGATATGAGGCTGTGCTCGCCCAGTACGGTCTTCGTCCAGAGCGCATGGAGCAGCGAGGCAAAGCCGTCAAGGTATACACGAACCGCGGTGTTTTCGCCTTAAAGCCGCTTGAAAGCGAGCAAGAAGCCGCTGCTATTTGGCAGTCTCTGCAACATGGCGGCCGCCGCTGCCTCCCATTGTACTTTACGCAGCAGCGGTCGCTGTTTGCCACAGAAGGCAGGCGCCTTTATTATTTGCAAGCATGGCATGACGGCGAATCGAAGGTAGAGAAGGATGTGATCCACACCTTTTTTCGCGAACTCGCCCGCCTCCATCGCGCCACCGTCCGCACGATCGAGGTGGGTGAGGAAGAGGCGGCGGCGTACCGAAAGCAAAAAAGGGACGAATGGCAACGGACGCGAGCCGTATGGGAAGAGCGGGTCGAACGGTACGAAGCGGCGTGGTACATGTCACCGTTTCAACTTCAATGTTGCACCTATTTTCATGAGGTGATGCGCGCGTACGCGTTTGCTGAGGAGCGGCTCGATGCCTGGGAAGAGACGCTGAAAGAGACGAAGCAATGGCGCATCGCTTGGGTGCATGGCAAAGCGCGTCTCTCCCACCATCTCCCGCCGTATTGGATCAGTTGGGAGCGGGCGCATTGGAATTCACCGCTCTTTGACGTGATCGCCGCTCTCCGTTTTCACGTGCGAACGATGCCGCCGCTGGGGCGCGAGTGGCTTGAAGGGATGGAGGAGTACGAGAAGGAGCTGCCGCTGTCCGACGGGGAGCGGGCGTTTTTATACAGCCATTTGGCGGAGCCGCGCGGGTTTGTCCGTTGTTTGGAGCGATATGAGGCCGCTTCGCGGAACGAGCGGAACGAGCGGGAATATGTGACCGCGCTGCAACGTTGTTACTGGGCGTTCAAAAACATGGAGGCCGTTGTCATGCATCTTGTCCAACGCGACGCCGCGCAGCAGGAAGAGGCGATGGATAATGAACAGCCGGCGGATGAAAGCAGCAATGGTTAAATGGATTTTGAATCCAGCCCAACAAAACGGCGTCGCACTAAATCCATTCCAAATGGAGCGCCACCGCAATGAAAACGAAGATGGCCAATAAAATGACATCAAACGTTGTTGGCAGAAAAATGGTGCGGATCGCTTGAAAAATGGTGAGCGGGATGATCACTTGGGCGCAGACGGCGCGTACTTGCCGAAGCCACGGCGGCCACGAATACGGATTGAATCGCCGCATCGACATTCCCTCCTTCTCCGGTTTACTATACAATATGAAATGTGCGATGGTTTGTCACCAAATGCACACGGATGGAATAAATAAATAAAAACTTGGCAAAGATGATGGACAATGGTAGTATAATAATCGAACGATGACGACAAAAGCGAAGACGGGGAGGAGTACAGCGGTCCGCGCCTGCAGAGAGGGAAATCAGAAGCTGCGAGATTTCCTAGGATGACGGCTGCTGGAAGGTCGCCCTTGAGCTGCTTCTTTGAACGGCGCTGCCGCCAAGTAGAGGAAGCCGGCATCATGCCGTTATGCCAATGAAGCGCTTAAGCCTCCAGGCTTAAGAAAAAAGGTGGTACCGCGAAAGCAGCTCCTTTCGTCCTTTTCGGATGAAAGGGGCTTTTTTGCTTGCCGGCGGCGCGGCATTGCCAAGCAGGAAAGCCGCCGTCGGCCGCATTGTCCATCATGTCGAAGGAGGGAATGATTATGGCACAGCATGAAGTGTCAATGCCGCCCAAATACGACCATCGCGCCGTTGAGGCGGGGCGTTATGAATGGTGGCTGAAAGGCAAGTTTTTTGAAGCGACCGGCGATCCGGACAAACAACCATTTACGATCGTCATTCCGCCACCGAACGTCACCGGCAAACTGCATTTGGGGCATGCGTGGGATACGACGCTGCAGGACATCATTACCCGCATGAAGCGGATGCAAGGCTATGACGTTCTTTGGCTTCCAGGGATGGATCATGCCGGCATCGCCACCCAGGCGAAAGTGGAGGAAAAATTGCGCAGCCAAGGGCTGTCGCGCTACGATTTAGGCCGGGAAAAATTTTTAGAAGAAACGTGGAAGTGGAAGGAAGAATACGCCGGCCATATTCGCAGCCAATGGGCGAAGTTAGGGCTTGGCCTCGATTACAAGCGCGAGCGGTTTACGCTGGATGAAGGGCTCTCCAAAGCGGTGCGCGAAGTGTTCGTCTCGCTTTACCGGAAAGGGCTCATTTACCGCGGCGAGTACATCATCAACTGGGACCCGGTGACGAAAACGGCGTTGTCGGACATTGAGGTGGTTTATAAAGAAGTAAAAGGCGCGCTCTATCATTTGCGCTATCCGCTCGCTGACGGCTCGGGCTACATCGAAGTGGCGACGACCCGTCCGGAAACGATGCTCGGCGATACGGCTGTTGCGGTTCATCCAGATGATGAGCGATATAAGCACTTGATCGGCAAAATGGTGAAATTGCCGATCGTCGGCCGCGAAATTCCGATCATTGCCGATGAATATGTCGATATGGAATTCGGCTCCGGGGCGGTGAAAATTACGCCGGCGCACGACCCGAACGATTTTGAAATCGGCAACCGCCACAACTTGCCGCGCATTCTCGTCATGAATGAAGACGGCACGATGAATGAAAACGCCATGCAATACCAAGGGCTTGACCGGTTTGAATGCCGGAAGCAAATCGTCCACGATTTGCAGGAGCAAGGCGTCCTGTTTAAAATCGAGGAGCACGTGCACTCGGTCGGCCATAGCGAGCGGAGCGGCGCGGTCGTTGAGCCGTATTTGTCGACGCAATGGTTCGTGAAAATGAAGCCGCTCGCTGAAGCCGCCATCAAGCTCCAGCAAACGGACGGAAAAGTGCAGTTCGTGCCGGAGCGGTTTGAAAAAACGTACTTGCACTGGCTGGAAAACATCCGCGACTGGTGCATTTCGCGCCAGCTTTGGTGGGGGCACCGGATTCCGGCGTGGTATCATAAAGAAACGGGGGAAATTTACGTCGACCATGAGCCGCCGAAAGACATTGAAAACTGGGAGCAAGACCCCGACGTGCTTGATACGTGGTTCAGCTCGGCACTTTGGCCGTTCTCGACAATGGGGTGGCCGGATACCGACTCGCCGGACTACAAGCGCTATTACCCGACCGATGTGCTTGTCACCGGCTATGACATCATTTTCTTCTGGGTATCGCGCATGATTTTCCAAGGGCTTGAATTCACCGGGAAGCGGCCGTTCAAGGACGTTCTCATCCACGGTCTCGTCCGCGACGCCCAAGGACGGAAAATGAGCAAGTCGCTCGGCAATGGCGTCGATCCGATGGATGTGATCGACCAGTACGGCGCCGATGCGCTCCGCTATTTCTTGGCGACCGGCAGCTCGCCGGGCCAAGATTTGCGCTTCAGCACGGAAAAAGTCGAAGCGACGTGGAATTTTGCCAACAAAATTTGGAACGCCTCGCGCTTTGCCTTGATGAACATGGGCGGCATGACGTACGAGGAGCTGGATTTGAGCGGCGAAAAAACGGTCGCCGACCATTGGATTTTAACGCGCTTAAACGAAACGATCGACACGGTGACGAAGCTCGCGGAGAAATACGAATTCGGTGAAGCCGGGCGCACGCTGTACAACTTTATTTGGGACGACTTGTGCGACTGGTACATCGAAATGGCCAAGCTGCCGCTGTACGGTGATGACGAGGCGGCGAAAAAGACGACGCGTTCGGTGTTGGCGTATGTGCTCGACAACACGATGCGCCTGCTTCACCCGTTCATGCCGTTCATTACCGAGGAAATTTGGCAAAACTTGCCTCATGAAGGGGAATCGATCACCGTTGCTCCGTGGCCGCAAGTGCGTCCCGAACTGTCGAACGAAGAAGCGGCTGAAGAAATGCGGATGCTTGTGGACATCATCCGCGCGGTCCGCAACGTTCGCGCTGAAGTGAACACGCCGCCGAGCAAACCGATTGCGCTCTACATTAAGACAAAAGACGAGCGCGTGCGGGAAGCGCTTTTGAAAAACCGCGCTTATTTGGAACGGTTCTGCAATCCGAGCGAGCTGGTCATCGACACCGATGTCCCGGCGCCGGAAAAAGCGATGACCGCTGTCGTCACCGGAGCGGAGCTTATTTTGCCGCTTGAAGGGCTGATCAATATTGAAGAAGAAATCAAGCGGCTTGAAAAAGAGCTTGACAAGTGGAACAAAGAAGTCGAGCGCGTCGAAAAGAAACTGGCCAACGAAGGCTTTTTGGCGAAAGCGCCGGCCCATGTCGTCGAAGAAGAGCGGCGCAAGCGGCAAGACTACATCGAAAAACGCGAAGCGGTGAAAGCGCGTCTCGCTGAGCTGAAACGGTAGACAAACGATTGTTTGGTTGATTATGATGAAGACGAATCCGCCATCATGCGGGTTCGTCTTTTTCGCTGGCGGAAGCTGCTTGGCCCATCGCCAGCCTTTCGATCTTGATCTTCTCAAGGGAGGAGTCGTGAATATGATCCGCACATATGAGGAAGCCGTCGCTTGGATTCACGGGCGGCTGCGGCTTGGCATGAAGCCGGGGCTAAAACGGATGGAATGGATGATGGAAAAGCTCGGCCACCCGGAACGCCGCGTCCGCGCCGTCCATATCGGCGGAACGAACGGAAAAGGGTCGACGGTCGCTTATTTGCGCTCGATTTTGCAGGCGGCGGGGTATTCGGTCGGGACGTTCACTTCGCCGTATGTCGAGCAGTTCAACGAACGGATCAGCGTCAACGGCGAACCGATCCGCGATGAAGAGATCGTGGAGCTTGTGCAAACGATCCAACCGCTTGCGGACGAATTGGAACGGACAGAACTTGGCGGGCCGACCGAGTTTGAAGTGATCACGGCCATGATGTTGTATTATTTCGGCAAAAAACAGATTCAAGATATTGTGCTCATTGAAGTCGGGCTCGGCGGCCGCTTGGACTCAACCAACGTCATTTACCCGCTCGTTTCCGTCATCACGAACGTCAGCTATGACCATATGAACATTTTAGGCGATACGCTCGGACAAATTGCCGCCGAGAAAGCGGGAATCATCAAATCCGGGGTGCCGCTCGTGACAGCCGTCAACGAGCCCGAGGCGTGGGAGGTGATCGCCAAGACGGCCGCGGAGCGGAAAGCGAAAACATATCGTCTCGGCGTCGATTTCATTGTTTCCGACCGGCAGGCGACGGTGGAAGGGGAGCAGTTTTCGCTTGTCACGCCGTTTTCTGAATACCGCGATGTGCGCATTCACATGCCCGGCGCCCATCAAGTCGAAAACGCGGCGGTGGCGGTGATGGCGGCCGAACTATTGCGGCTTGGCTATTCGTTTTTGATCGACCCGGAGCATATCGCCGATGGGCTGGCTGCAGCTGCTTGGCCCGGCCGGTTTGAGCGGGTGAGCGACAAACCGCTGATCATTCTCGATGGCGCCCATAACGAAGCCGGGATTCGCTCGCTCGTGGAGACGGTGCGCGCCCATTATCCGGACAAACGCGTCCATGTCTTGTTTGCTGCTTTGGCGGACAAGCCGCTTGAGCGGATGATTCAACGGCTTGATGAGCTCGCGGATACGATCACGTTTACCACGTTTGATTTTCCGCGCGCGGCAGCAGCGGAACAGTTGGCGGACCTTTCGTCTCATCCGCAGAAAGCGGTGACAGGTGATTGGATCGGCTGGGTCGATGGGAAGAAAAACCGAATGGGGAGAAATGAGTTGCTGCTCATTACGGGATCGCTTTACTTTATATCTGAAGTGCGAAAACGTTTAAAAAAATAATGCCAAGCGATGAAAAGGCTTGATATAATGGAAGAAAGATAGTCCTTTTGGCGTGGGAGGGGAGGCGCATGGAGCGGTGGCGCGGCTGGCTTTTATGGGGAATGTTGTTTTGGCTGATGACAAGCCTATGGCCGATGAAAGCAGGTGTTGTGTATGCCGATCAAACAGAGGGGGCCATTACGTTCGTTTCGGATGAGAAGATCGAGGGATGGGCGACCGCACCAGGGAGCGGCAACGGGCAAGGGAACAGCATTCGCTACTTTATGATTCGCATTCAGCCGAAGGAACAAAGCGGCGCGGCAGTCAGCTACCGAGCCGAAGCGGTGGAAGCGCCGGCGGACCGAAACGGGGAGAAAAAATATACGTTTTCTCTTGATATGCGCGGGAAGTGGCCGTCGGCTTCGGGAACAAGGGCGACTTACCAAATCACTGTCGATGCGTATCGCGTGTTGGGAAATGGAAAAGAGGATGTGTATTTTTCATTTCCACAGATGCCTTATCTATATACGAGGCAAATGGAGGCGAGCACGGCGAAATTGGATTTTTCCCTTGCGTTTTCACAGCCGGAATACGCTAAGCCGCCGAACGGCGATGCCCAAGGCCGGCTCGATGTGACGCTCATTCCACAAGGGGCCGTTTCGTCGCCCGTCCGTCCGCCGATCGATGTTGTGTTTGTGTTTGACGTCTCGGGCTCGATGACATGGGAGAAGCTTTCGAGCGCCAAGACGGCGCTCCGTTCGGCTGTCGATTACTTTAAAGCCCATTCGCATCCGAACGACCGGTTTGCCCTCATTCCGTTTTCCGACCAAGTGAAACAAGTCGTTCCGTTTGGGGATCAGCCGAATGTCGCCGCCCAACTCGAGAAAATTCGGACGGTCGGCGACAGTTTGACCGCTGGAGGCGGCACGAACTATTCGGCGGCGCTGTCGCTTGCGCAGTCGTATTTTAACGACCCGGTGCGCAAAAAGTATGTAATTTTCTTGACAGACGGGATGCCGACCACCCTTAACGCAACAGAAACAATCACCTATCGGGAAGTCGAACGGATTCTTTGGTTCTACTACTATACAGGAGAAAAAATCACGGCGCCGTTGCCGCTGACGTACGAATTGTATACAAATGGAAAGGCCGGCATTCGTTTTATCGACAAACGCGGTTTTTCCCGCTTGTTTACAAGCGACGGATGGGACTATGTAAACGGTGCTGATATCCCTCTAGGTCGAAGCGACTATCCATTTAGTTACAGCAGCATAGAGAAGAAAATTCGTGATCATGCTATCAACGTGGCTAAGGCGCTCGGAATGAACAATATTACGCTTTATTCGATCGGTTTTGGCAGCAACGATGAAGTCGATATGAGCTTTTTGCAAACGCTGTCCGCGACTGCTGGCGGCGAGGCGCGGCAAGGAACGACGCAAAATTTGACCGCCTTGTTCCAACAGTTTTCCCAGCTTGCCACCACGCCGGCGATCACCGGAACGATCCGCATCCCGCTTTCGTCGTTTGGCGGCAATATCGCTGTTGCGGAAAACGGCCAAGTATGGCTGGATGAAAATAAGCAAAATGCGTATATTTCGTTTTCGATTCCGTATGAGGTCGGGAAGCCGGCGCCGGCTCCTATTACGATTCCGGTTTCCGTCTCCTTTAAGCAAAAAGGGACCTATACGTTGACCGCAGAGTTGACATACCGCGATGTGTATGGGCAACTGCAGCCGCCGATCGCAAAATCGGCCACGATCTCGATCGTTGTTAAGGTTCATAGCTTGACGCTTGGCGATTACAAACCGACGATGAACGTTGACGAAATGCAAACCATTCCAGTGACGATCGTTCCGAGCGACGCGACGAACAAAACGCTTGCGTGGACATCAAGCGACCCGAATGTCGCATCCGTAGATCAAAACGGCATGGTGACAGCGCGAAAGCCTGGAACGGTGACGATCACCGTCCGCGCGACTGACGGCAGCAACGCGTCGGCATCGGCGGTCATCAAGGTGATGAATCCGGCGCTTCAAGGTATGGAGTTCCGCAACCCGATCGTACGCATGAACGTTGGCGACCGGCTGGAGGTGGCGCCAGAGCTCCGCTTTATTCCGGAAAATGCAAGCGACCGAACGCTCCGCTCTTTGACATCGTCTGACTCCCGGTTTGTCGACGTTGTCCAAGAAAATGGCCGATGGTATTTGGAAGCAGTGGATGTCGGCTACGCGGTTGTGACGGCGACCGCCAACGCGAAAACGCCGGATGGCAGGCCAATTCAAGCCTCAGTGTGGGTCTTTGTCCAACCGCGTGAAGATGAGGGGGGAAGCGGCAGCAGTGGTGGGCGTTGGTGATGATGGAAAAAGCGGCCTCCTGAATTGGAGAGCCGCTTTTTTTCATTGTGTCCAAGGGATCGAGAGCATGAGAGAGGGAATTTAGCCGTCTTCGTTCACTCAACTTCAAGCCGGTCGGCGACGAGTGAGATTTGATTGACAAATGGCAATCCTGTTCCTTGTTCGACTAACACCCGTGGATTATATTTGACGATCAGACGGGATTGTCGCATGTCAGAGCTTGGAATGAAGTTCCACGGCTCACCGTCTTTCGGCTCGATCCGGCCGCGAAAGGCGTTGATGACGAGCCCGTTGATGTCTGTATCCGGAGCAGCCGCTCCGTTCCCGCGGGCGAACAACCCGCCTTCAATGTACAAATACGACCCGACAGCATAAATCGTCGCGCTGCTGTCTGTATAAAAATACCCTTTTAAGTTCGGAATTTCGCTTGAGTCTTGAAATTCATTGATGCGGGCGATATCGAGCGTGCCTTTGGACAACAACACGAGCCCTTTTCCATCTACTCCGTCGATATGGCTGTTGTAAATGGTCGTCTTGCCAGTGACGTAAATGCTCGCGTTCAACGCCAAGTTTCCAGTGAGCGTCAAATCACCGAACACGATCAAATTGCCGCGGACAGCCGCTGTTGATTTTGTCGGTCCTTCAATGCGGAGATTGCCATTGACAATGAGCCATTGGTTTTGGCCATTTTGTTGCACGTCAATGCCGCGATAAAGGGTGATCTCCTTCCCTTCTGCGTCCAACCAAAGCGGCTTGTCTTTGGGCATCTGATTGATAGATTGTTCATACGGCGTTTCGTCGTCTGTCACGACCCGAGCCAATTTCCCTTCTTGCTCAAGCTCCCGCGCTACATCGAGCGGCGGCTGGTGATCGTTTTCAATGCGCTCGATATACGCTTGTTGGGTTTCAGGCGACAACGGCGAGAGACCGGCCGCTTGAAGCAATTTATCTTTCACGGTGCGCTCGAAATCAGTATCGATGAAATCGTCCGTCTCTTGTTGAATGAGGGGGCCGCCATCGTCCGGCCATCCTGGGAAGAAAAGGCCTTCTTCCATTTGGAAAGTTCGGCCGCCAGTCTTCCAACAACTGCTCGTTTGCGTGCATGAAAACAGCAGCTTGTCATGAATGTGCCAAATCGAATCGTTCATTGATGCAGGCAGTCCGCCATCGATAGGAGCGATCGTTAACTCGCCGCTTTTTTTCACGTAGTTTGCCGCGTTGCTGATGTAAGCGTTTTGTCCGGCGTATACGTTCCCTTGCTCCACGTAGACGCCGCCGTTTAAGATGACGGTTTCTTTTGATCCGAGCGCGTATTTGAGAAAACTGGGCGTATTCGTTAAAAAGACGAGCCGTTTGACTTTCCGCTCGCGATGGCCGTCCGTAAACGGTTTGGACAAATTGAGCGCGCGGAGGAACACTTTGTTCGTCGGAATGTTGTACAAGCGATAGGACACGTCTTCCACCTCCACGCCGTAGCGCGCTTTCAGCTTGCCGGCGATCGTCTCCGGGCTGGGGGTGTCCTCGTTAATACCGAGAAATGCATCCCATTGACTAGGGGTGAAAATGTCATGGTGAACAAAAAAATCATCGTCTGAAAGCTCAGCTTTAAGCTCAGCAATTGCTTCATTAAGGGCTGTTTTGGCTTCGTGAAACGATTCGATGTTCTCGACGCGCACCGTGGTAAATCGCGCTTGCTGGACGGCGACTGTAAAAATCGTCAAGCCGAGCAAAAAAAAGAGGGTGATCATGAGCATCGTTGTCACCAAACTGTAGCCAGCGGCGTTCAAGCGCAGTCGGTTCATCGCAGCCCCTCCTTTCGCAGACAAAGTTTCGGAATGCAATATTTAAAAACCAAATTCCGTTGTCAATGTAAACGGCGGCACATACAGCCAACCACTCGGATCGGCGTGTCGACGGTCGGAGACAATGAGACGGATTGTCATGACGCCGCTGCGGCAAAGGTTGCCTTCTTTTCGTGCGCAACGGAATGAAAACGATGAAGAGTCGCTCAGCAAAAAGCGGGAAGAGGTGATCGTTTCGCCATTGATCGCGAGCGCGCCGTCTTGGATGGACAGCGTCATCCGCTCGATGCTTTCCGGCTTTTTCTCTTCACGGGAGACAAGCCCGGTGTCCGCATCGGCTTTGAATTCTTCGTTTTTCACAAAGGTGACGGCCGTTAACGGCTTGTTCTCCTCTTGACTTTCCATTCCATCCGGAGAGAGCATGTACAGCTCGTTCATTATTCGGGCCATGGCGTAGTCCGCTTCGCTGCGCAAGTCGTTTTCGATGCCGATGCGTTCGTAGGCGCGAATGCCGGTTAAAAACACGGTGTAGATAGCGCCGATGATGAGCAAAGAAATGGAAACGGCGGCCAACAGCTCGATCATCGTCATGCCGGCTTCGCTTCTAGCGGATCGTTTCATCGGTGATCACCCCTTCGACCCACGCTGTTTCGTTCGCTCGTTCGCCCCAACGGACGGTGGTGTATAATTTGGTCATGTAGCCGCCGGCGTTTGATTCGGCTGCTTTTTTCGTTTCAGCACGGATGCGCGCCTGCAGCGGCGCAGGCAAGGAAGCGAATTCCGACGATGAAGTGAATGCATCCCATGCCTCCTTGTCGTATCGGACAAGGTAAACGGAAGCTTCGTAGCGGACATCGTTGATTTTCGGGATGAACTGCGCTTCGCATACCGTATGCAGTTGGCCAGATTCACCGGCAAAAAACAGCGCCGCCAACGATTCGTTGCCGCAGTCGTCTTTGGTTAGCTCAAGAAACGGTGTTTGATGGTCTTCCATATACTCTTTTAGCCGGGAGAAATCTGTGTTTTTTTCAAAATAGACAGCGACGCCGCGGGCGACGTTGACGGCCACCGTCCGCCCTTGGTTGTAAGACGTATGCATCATCGCATTCGTGAAAAAGTAAAACAAACCGATTGCGACGCCCGATAAAAGAGTGATGGCCAGCAACGTTTCGATCAACGTAAATCCTGCTTGACGACTAGGAAGAGGAAAATTGCTTCCCGCCATTTGTCATAACCTTCTTTCAAAATATGTAACTTTATTATACAATATTTTCGAGTCGAACCATGTAGAATTTTAGGATAAGAGAACGAGCAATGGCATATTTGGCGCGTTATTGCCAATGATACGCCGGGAAGGAACGGGTAGGCATGTGGAAAGAGGCGGTTGTTTACGTTATTGCATTCATAGTAGCGCTGTTGGCTGTTTGGCTGTTGCCGCTTGGCTTCAGCCGGGCCGGGGGCGCGGCGGTTGTGGCGGCTGCTTTTTTGGCTGCGGGGCTGGCGCAGTTGGCTGAATCGGTGATTCCTTTGTGGCAGATCATCCTGCTCGTTGGAGGGTTGCTGTTGGCGGGATCGTATTTGCTTGATCGTTGGTTCGGCCCGCTTCTTTACCGATCGGTGGAAACGGAGGAAGCTGGCGAGCGGAGAACGGGAGGATGGAAAGGGAGTGGTGACCAGACGGCGGCCGGCGATAGGGATAGGACGATGGTCCAGAATGCAACGGAGAATCTAGTCGATTCAGCCTGGACGGCAGCTTTTGGACAAAATGACGCCTCTAGGGGATTTCAAGGCGCTGACTCGAGTGGGGAAGCGTTGCGATCGCACGTACAGGAAACCGGTAACACCGTTTCAGGAGCGTCGCTTGCAGAGTCGGAAGCAACTTCGGGGGAGACGGAGCGGGCGCCGAAATCCAGCGAGGGGCGCCGGGAAGAACAGACTGCTTTCTTGCTTCGATCGATGGATGGCATAGAGGAAGCCGCTTCCGATCCCGGAGCGGATCAAACGAGGTTGGAGGAGCTGCTTTCGGTGGATTCGGCCGATGCGGAGCAAAAAATGCGCTCCGTGGACCGAGACGATGCCGAGCGAGAGGGGTTTTTCCCGTTGGATTCGGATCGTGCGGAGCTGGAGAAGTTGTCCGCCTTGGATTTGAATGGAGCAGAGCCGGCCGCCATGACGGGTGACGGTGGCGGGCCGAATGTCGAGCCAACGCGCCGCCTGCGCGATTGGCTTGATGAGCTGCCGGTCTCGATGACGCCAGACATCGAAGCGGCGGTGATGCAGACGGGAGCGGCCGACGACGGCCGCGGCCTGTTGCAGGTGCTTGATTTCAGCCATGAAGAAGAGGAGGCGCAACTTTCCGCGTTCATGTCTTCTAGCTCGGCGGGCGTTTTTGCTGTAGAAAACAGACTGCCTTCCGGCCAGGCAATGCCGCGTGAAGGGGCGTTTTTGGAAGAAGCAATGCCAGGTATTGTCGACCGTTCGCTGTCGGGAACGGACGAGGCTGCTGAACCGCCCTGTCAGGAGGAGGCGATGAAAGCAGGGTCTGACAGGCAGGAAGGGCATCGAGCGGAGCATGGCTGGTCGGAAGGCGAACAATCAACCGAACGCCGTGAGCCGGAAGAAGATGGGCAAACGGAAAGCCGGCGGGAGAAAGAGAGCGAACGGGCAACACGAATGATTGGTCCGGAAGTCGTGCAAGCGGTCGCTCTTGAATTGCGCTTCAACCGCCATCGGTTGGGCGCCGCCGATTACGAGCGCTGCCTCCGCCGATGTTTGGACGCTCCGCTTTCTGACCGCGACTATTACGTATTGGCCCGTTTGTTAATGGAACATTATGCAGTAGAACAACAGTACGCCAAGCTCGCAGCATGGCTTGAGGAGCTCGCTGACCGTTTTCACGCCTATCCGGTTGTGTCCGAAGAGTTGGCGCTTTGGCGGCAGTTTGCCGCAACACTAGCAAACAGTTGGGGTGAAAAGGATGAAAGCTAGCGCGCAAATCATTGGACTGCCGATCATCAGCATTGCTGACGGTGCACAAATCGGCACGGTGAAAAGTTTGGTGATCAACCCGGACAAAGGATCGATCGATTTTTTGACCGTGGAACAAGACGATGTGCAACTCAGTTTAAAGGCCATTCCGTTTAAAAAAGTCGTCGGCATCGGCGAGTTTGCCGTGACGGTGGAGCAAGGGCACGATGTAATTGACCTCTCAGAAATTCCGATCGCCAATCAGCTCGTCAATAAGCAAATCCGCATTAAAAATACGAAAGCCATCACGCGCAAAGGGCAGCTGCTCGGCGAGGCCCGCGAGTTTTTCGTCGATGAAGAGTCGGGGGATATTGTCGGCATCGCTCTTCAGCTCGAGAAGGGGGAAGCGGTGCTGCCGGCCTCGGAAGTGTTGACGTACGGCAAAGATATTTTGGTCGTCAATGACGGAGCGAACGAATCGCTTCTTGATGACCCAGCGCAGTTGTTGAAGGCAGAAAGCATCGAGCCAACCGGCAGCATGGCGGAAGAGGACGTTTCCGCGCAAATAGAGGCGATGGCCGAAAGTGCGGAAAATGTTGAAGCGCTGCAGTCGCTGAGGGAAAAACAAGTTGCGTTGTTGGCTGGAAAGCGGCTGACAAAAGACATTTATGATACAGACGGCCGCCTGCTGTTTAAGGCGGGCGCTCTGCTTGGTGAAGAGGATGTGCGCAGGGCGCAAGAGGCGGGGCCAAGCGTCATCGTCGATGTCTCGATGAATGTGGAGGCGTAATGTAAGGAGGGTCGGCGGTGAAAAAGGCTGCCGCGTGGAAATTGTTTGTTGTCATGGCTGTTTGCACCGTCTATTTTATCGCTTTTTCGCATCTGGGCACCCTCGCCTATGATGCGTTAGCCCCGGATGACGGCCGCCTTGGCCCGGGCACGGCCGTCGGTCCGGTGTCACTCTCCGGCATGACGCCGGAAACAGCCCGACAGGCGGTTGCCGAGCGAGTAAACGAGTGGCGGGCGACCGCTTCCATTTCTTTGCAGTACCAAGAGAAGCGCATTGACCTGCCGGCGGATGCGTTTGCGTTTCGTCTTGCCGAGAGCACGAAGCGGTTTGTCGACGGGAGGCGCACGCCGCTGTTTGTGATCGCTGATTTAGAAAAGTGCCTCCAAGCGGCGGCGGCCATTGTTCCTCCAGCGGCGTTATCGGCGCTTGACATCAAGAAGCTTGGGGCGGATTTAGAGGGACAGGCGGCTCAGCTGCAAAAGCCATCATCTCCGATCGACCTGGCTCGTTACATATCATTGGCAAACGGTCGACAGCCAGTCGTCAGCGAAGCGGCCGCATCGTTGCCTGACTCTTCGGCCGTCCGCTGGCTGTCTGGCGAGCGGCGCGCGGTGATCAAGGCGAAACAGTTGTTTTCGTTTGGCGACTATATGAAAAGGGTGAAGGCCGATTTGTCCGATGAGGCGGCTGATGCGATCGCTTCAGCGGTGTACCGGGCGGTGCTGGCGACCAATTTCACTGTCGTGGAGCGCTATACAAGCCGTATGTTGCCGGATGGAGTGGCTCCCGGCTTTGAGGCGGCCATTAGCGGCGGCCGCGATTTGGAATGGTTCAACCCCAACACGACCGACTACACGCTTCTTCTCCGGCATGATGGGCGAAAAGTGCATGTTGCCATTCTTGGCTTGCCGTTTGCCTATCAATATATCATCCGCCTGGGCGAGGCGGAGTCCATCGAACCGCGTGTCATCGTCCGCTATGACGCGCGCCTGGCGCCGGGCGAGAAGAGGACGGAACAAATCGGGCGGCCGGGGCTGGTTGTGACGGTGGAGCGCGAAGTGCGCGACGGCGCTCGGCTCGTGCGCAAAGAAACGGTGAGCGAAGATTTTTATCCGCCAACGTATACGATTCACGTGCGCGGCCTGGAAGTGCCGGAAAGCAATGTTGGGCAAAGCGGCGACAGAGAAGGCGGAACGATGGAGCCGTCGAATGGGGTGACGGAAAACAATGGAGCGGCGAATCAACCGGATTCGACTGCGGAAAACAGCGGCAGGAATATAGAGAGGGGGACCACGTCAAAGAAAGGCGATGAGGCAGGCAACGGGGAATCGGTCTCTGCCGTTGGCAGTGAAGAGAAGACGGATGCGGGCGGAGGGAAGGAAAAATGAGCAAAAAGCACGAACGGAAACGGCTTGGTGATTTGCTTGTCGAAGCGGGGTTGATCACCGAAAGCCAGCTGGCCGAGGCGCTGCGCGAGAAGGCGCCCGGACAAAAGCTCGGCGACGCCTTGCTGCAGCGCGGCTACATCACGGAACAGCAGTTGATTGAAGCGCTCGAGTTTCAGCTCGGCATTCCGCACGTCAGTTTGTACCGCTACCCGATCGATCCAAAAGCGACAAACCTTGTGCCGAAAGAGTTTGCCCGCCGCCATATGGTCATGCCGCTCAAGGTGGAAGGCGATCGTCTGCTCGTTGCCATGGCCGATCCAATGGACTTTTTCGCCATCGACGATTTACGCCTGTCGACCGGGTTTCAAATTGAAACGGCGATTGCTTCAAAAGACGATATTTTGCGGGCGATCAATAAATATTACGACATCGACGAAGCGTTTGAGGATTTTTTGCAAACGCCGCCCCCTGAGGTGCGCGTCGACGAGCGGGCTGCTGAGGACGATTCTCCCATCGTTCGCTTGGTGAACCAAATTTTGCAGCTCGCTGTTGAACAGCGGGCGAGCGACATTCATATCGATCCACAGGAGACGAAAGTGCTCATCCGCTATCGGATCGACGGTTTGCTTCGCACCGAACGAGCGCTGCCGAAACATATGCAAAGCATGTTGACGGCGAGAATTAAAATTTTGGCCCATATGGACATCACTGAACACCGCGTGCCGCAAGATGGGCGGATCAAAATGGACATCGATTTTCATCCGGTCGATTTGCGCGTTTCCACGCTGCCGACCGTATACGGCGAGAAAATCGTCATGCGCGTTCTCGACTTGGGTGCAGCTTTAAATGATATTCATAAACTTGGCTTCAATCCGGTTAATTTCGATCGGTTCATTCGCTTGATCGAGCGGCCGAACGGCATCGTCTTGATCACCGGACCGACCGGTTCGGGGAAATCGTCGACGCTCTATGCGGCGCTCAACCATTTAAACAGCGAGCATGTGAACATTATTACGATTGAAGATCCAGTCGAATATCAGATCGAAGGCGTCAACCAAATTCAAGTCAACCCGAATGTCGGCTTGACGTTCGCCCAAGGGCTCCGCTCGATTTTGCGTCAAGACCCGAACATCATCATGGTTGGGGAGATTCGCGACCGCGAGACGGCGGAAGTGGCGATTCGCGCTTCGCTTACGGGCCATTTAGTGTTGAGCACGCTCCATACGAACGATGCATTAAGCACGATTACCCGCCTGATCGATATGGGAATTGAGCCGTTTTTAGTGGCCACATCGCTTGCCGGCGTTGTCTCGCAGCGGCTTGTGCGCCGCGTCTGCCGCGACTGCCAAGAGGTGTATGAGCCGACGAAGCGGGAGCGGGACATTTTCGCCCGCCGCGGCATCGACGTCCGCCAACTCGTCCGTGGCCGCGGCTGTCCGACGTGCAACATGACCGGTTACCGCGGACGGCTGGCGATTCACGAGCTGCTTGTCGTCACCGAGGAGATGCGGCGCGTCATTTTAAACAATGAACCGTTTTCGAAATTGCGCGAGCTTGCTATGCAAAACAAAATGATTTTTTTGCTGGATGACGGGCTGTTGAAAGTGAAGCAAGGGTTGACCACGCTTGAAGAAGTGCTGAAAGTGGCCATTTTGCATTGATGGGTGAGACGGATGAAGGAAAAGCTTGAGGCGTTATTGCGCGCGGCCTTTGAATGTCGCGCTTCCGACGTGCATTTGACCGTCGGCGCGCCGCCGATTTTTCGTGTGAACGGGGAGTTGAGAGCCTACGGCCATGAACGCCTGCGCCCGGAGGAAACGGAGCAAATGGCGAAAGCCGTCATTCCGGCGTCGCTTTGGCAGCAGTTTCAGGAAACCGGAGAGCTTGATTTTTCGTATGGCATTGCCGGCGTTTCCCGCTTTCGCTTAAACGTGTTTAAACAGCGGTCATGCGTGTCGCTCGCCGTGCGCCTCATCCCGGTGCGCATTCCGACGCTGGAGGAGCTTGGCCTGCCGAATGTGTTAAAGCGCATTGCCGAAAAGCCGCACGGACTCGTGCTTGTCACCGGACCGACCGGCAGCGGCAAATCGACGACATTGGCGGCGATGATCGACTATATGAACAAAACGATGTCGAAACATATCATCACGCTCGAAGATCCGATCGAGTATTTGCATAGACACGGGAAGTCGATCATCGACCAACGCGAGGTGGGATTCGACACCGGCAGTTTTGCCGCCGGGTTGCGCGCTGCGCTTCGTCAAGATCCAGACGTCATTTTAGTCGGGGAAATGCGCGATTTGGAAACGATCCAAACGGCGATCACCGCCGCGGAAACGGGCCATTTAGTGCTAGGCACGCTTCATACGGCGAGCGCGCCGGCGGCGATTGAGCGGATGATTGACGTCTTCCCGCCGGCCCAGCAGGCGCAAATCCGGCTGCAGCTCGCTTCCGTGCTCGTGGCCATCATCGCTCAGCGCTTGTTTCCAAACAGCCGCAAAAGCGGGCGGACAGCCGCGCTGGAAATTTTAATCAACAATGCGGCCGTCGCCAACTTAATCCGCAACGAAAAAGAGCATCAAATCATCAACATTATGCAAACGAGCCGCAGCATCGGCATGCAGACGATGGAAATGAGCGTTAAGGAGCTTGTAGCTGATGGACGCATCGATCCGTTGGCGGCTGAAGTGTATTTGGCAGGGGAGCGTGGGGACGATGGCGCAGTTTAAGTACGAGGGGCGCGATCGGAGCGGACGAAAAAAAGTTGGAGTGATCGTTGCCGTTTCACGGAGCGAGGCGGCGGCAAAGCTTCGGGAAAAAGGAATTCGCCCGCTGGAACTCGCCGAAGTGCCGCCGTCGATATGGAATAAAGAAATTTCGTTCGGCCGCGCTGTCAAGCTGCAGCACTTTGTCATCTTTTTGCGCCAGTTCGCGACGCTTGTGCGCGCCGGGGTGACGATCGTCGATTCGATCCGCATTTTGGCGGAGCAAACGGAAAGCAAGCTGCTCGCTAAGACGCTTCTTGACATCGAACAGTCATTGCGCAACGGGAACCCGCTCTCGGCGGCAGCGGCGAATCATCCGCGCATCTTTCCGCCGCTGTTTGTCAACATGGTGCGCGCCGGTGAAGCGAGCGGGACGCTTGACGAGACGCTTGACCGCTTGGCCGATCATTTTGAAAAAATGCATCGGACGCGGCAAAAAATCGCCTCGGCGCTCGCCTATCCGATTGCCGTTGCCATTATTGCCACCGCGGTCGTCATTTTTTTGCTTGTCGCCGTTGTGCCAACGTTTGTCGAGATGTTCGCCGAGTTCCACGCCGAACTGCCGGCGATTACGAAGCTTGTGCTCAAGGCGAGCAGTGTGATGGAGCGGTATTGGTGGGCCGTCGTCCTGCTGTTTGCCGGCGTGTACGCATCGTTTGTGGCCCTTCGGCGGCAAAAGACAACGAAGTACTATTTGGATTATGTCGCCTTGCGGATGCCGATGTTTGGCACGCTCGTGCAAAAAGCGGCGCTCGCCCGCCTGACACGGACGCTCAGCTCGCTTGTTGCAAGCTCGGTGCCGATTTTAGAGGCGCTTTCCATCGCTGGGCGCGTCGTTGAAAATGAAGTGATCGCATCTGTGCTTGCTCAAGCGCGGACCTCCCTCGAGCGCGGGCAATCGCTCTCGGAGCCGCTCCGCCGCCATTGGGCGTTTCCGCCGCTTGTTGCGCAAATGATCACGATCGGCGAACAGACCGGTGCGCTTGACGCCATGCTCGGCAAAGTCGCCGATTTTTACGAGGCGGAAGTCGATGCGGCCACCGACCGGTTGAAATCGCTCATCGAACCGCTCATGATCGTGCTTCTCGCCGGCGTCGTCGGGACGATCGTCACTTCGATCATCGTGCCGATGTATGATATTTTCAACCATATTCAACAATAAAATAAGAATATATTCCTATTTCTCTTCCTTTGTTGTAGAATAATAGGGAAAACATGCTAAAAATGAAAGAAAGGGAGAGAGAACCATGTTCAAACGGGTGTTGAAAAGCGAGCGCGGCTTGACGCTCATCGAACTGCTCGCCGTCATCGTCATTTTAGGGATTATCGCGGCGATTGCCATTCCGGCGATCGGGGGATTGATTGACAATTCGAAAAAAGATGCACACGTTTCCAATGCACAACAAATGATCAACGCAGCGAAAATCGCCGTGACGGCGGATAAGGATTTGATACCGGCGAATGGGAAGTATACACTTGTTACGCTTAAATATTTAGAAGATGAGGGATACCTAGAGACTGTAAAGGATCCAGATGGGGATACAACATCGTACAATAAAGGACCTACAGGTGAAGATGCAACTCAAATCCAAAAAGGCTTGACTGCTGACCCTAAGGCTGCCTATTCCTATGTACTTATACAAAATAGTGCAAATAAATTAAGCTATTCCGTCAAGTTAATAAATAGCAGTCGTGGTATCCGTGCTGCTGATGGTTCAGCAGTTACAGAATCAAATTTGAAACGTTCTGAAGTTCGTTAATGGTTTAAGTGACATGCAATACATTTTCGTGTTTCTCTGTTCCCTCCTCCTCGCCTCCTTTTTCAACGTCGTCGGGCTGCGGGTGCCGGCCGGGAAGTCGATCGTCCGGCCGCGGTCGCATTGTCCGGCATGCGGACGAACGCTATCGGCGAGGGAGCTCATTCCGGTTGTGTCGTATGTCGTGCAGCGCGGGCGGTGCAAAGGGTGCGGGGGGAGCATTTCTCCTCTTTACCCGGCGATGGAATTGGCCACCGCTGCCTTGTTTACGGCCGCGCCGATGTGGGTCGGCTGGGGCGGGCGGTTGATCGTGGCGTGGACGTTGATCAGCCTGTTGGCGATCATCGTCGTGTCTGATCTCCGCTACATGCTCATTCCCGACCGGGTGCTTCTCGTGTTTGCCGGTTTGTTTTTGGTTGAACGGCTTGTGATCCCGTTTTTGCCGTGGGCCGATATGCTTCTTGGCGCGGCGGTCGGCTTTTTCCTTTTGTGGCTGATCGCCGTGCTGTCCAACGGCGGGATGGGCGGCGGCGATGTGAAGCTGTTTGCCGTGCTTGGATTCGTGCACGGTTGGAAAATGGTGTTGCTCGCGTTTTTCTTGGCGACGTTGTATGGAACGGTGATCGGGCTTGTCGGCATGGCGCTCGGCCGTGTGCGGCGCGGCAAGCCGATGCCGTTTGCGCCGGCGATCGCACTCGGGGCGTTGACCGCGTTTTTCTTCGGAGAAGCGATCGTGCGCGCGTATATTTCACTCATTGTGTAAAGACGGCAGAAAGGAAGCGGAATGAAGATGGCGTTATGGCGGCGAAAGGCGAAACAGGCGAACATCGTCATCAAAGATCATGTCCTCCGCTATGTGGAAGCAAAGCCGGGGCAGCCGCCCGAGGCAAGGCGATGGGGCGAGCGAGCCTTGCCGCCCGGCATCATTCGCGATGGAAAAATCGCCGATCGGGAAACGTTGGCAATGATTTTGGACGAATGTGTTGACGAATGGAAACTTGACGGGCGGCGTGTCCGCTTTGTCGTCCCCGATCCGTTTGTGATGATCCGCCATTTGCCGCTCCCCGCTCATTTGCTGGACGAGGACATCCGCGGCTATTTGTTTATGGAGCTTGGTGAATCGATTCCGCTTCCGTTCGCCGATCCGGTGTTTGACTACGTCGTGGCCGAGAGAACAAACGAGGCGCTGAACGTGCTGTTGTTTGCCGCGCCGGAAGAGGCGGTGGCCGAATATGCGGCGCTCTTGGAAGAAGCCGGCCTGCGCCCGGTGGCGGCCGATGTGTCCCCGCTTTGCGCCTATCGCCCGTTTTTTGTTGCCGGACAAGCCGCGGTGGACGACCACATTTTGCTTGTCCAATTTGACGAATCGGCTGTCAATTTGAGCGTCTTCCACCGCCATTTGCCGCAGTTTATGCGCCATGTGCCGCTTGAGGCGCCCGGGGAGCCAACGGCGGCGATCGTCGACCCGTTTATTGACGTGTATAAAGAAATCGAGCGGATGATGAGCTTTTATTCGTTTTCCCTCCAGCAAGGAAAACAGCAAATTACGCGCCTCTTCCTCACCGGCGACCATCCGCGGCTTGACGATGTGTTTGCCGTTGTGTCAGAGCGGCTTGATGTGCCGCTGGAGCGGCTTTCTCGCTCGCTTGATCCGTTGCCCGACCGTTATCATCTCGCCTGGGGATTGGCGTTGAAAGAAGGAATGGCTGACCATGATCGTTGACATCAACTTGCTGCCGCGCAAAGAGCCGCGCCGGGCGGCGGGCGCCGTGCTGGCGGCCTTCGCCGTTTTTCTTCTGCTGCTTGGCGCTGGGGGAGGCTATTGGCTGATGGAGCGTGCCAATCAACGGCTTGCGGCGCTTGAAGGGGAGCTTCGGCAGGTGCGCGCCGAGCAGGCGGCGATGGAGGCGAAGGGAAAAACGACGGAGCAGCAGCAAGCTGAGCAAGAGCTTGCTAAAGCGGTCGAATGGGCGAACCGTTATCCGCTCAAAACGGTGCCGCTGTTGCGCGCGTTGGCCAAACAACTGCCGGAGCGTGGCTTTATCATGAACTTTTCCTATGCCGGTCAAAAGACGGTGACGATGACAGTGCAGTTTGATGCGGCGGAAGAAGCGGCCTATTATTTAGAGCGGCTTGAGAAAGTTCATTTGGTCAAAGCCGTCAAATTGACCGGCATCTCAGCCAGCGGCGAAAGCGGCAGGGCAGAGGGGGAAGCGATCGTGCCGCGGTATATCGCCCAATATGAGTTGGAACTTCAGCCGACAGGAAAAGAGGGGGGCAACGAATGATGGGCCGTTTTGGCAAATGGCCGCTCGTGTTGACCGGGGTGTTTCTTCTTGCCGCCCTTTTGTTTGTCGTTTTCTATGTTCTTGTGCTCATGCCGCGCTACGAACAAATGGAGCGCCTCGAGGCGGTCGTACAAAGCGAGAAAAACGTATTGGCTGCAATGAAAAAGCAGGCGGCGGGGAATCGAGAAGAAACGGCAGAAAGCCTGGCGGCTTTGCAGAGGAAAGTGCCGGTGCGCCCGTTCACCGACCAACTGTTGCTCGCGTTTCAAAAAGCGGAATATATTTCTGACAGCCGGCTATTGAGCGTCAGTTTCGCTGAAGGGCAAGGAACCGGGGAATTTTCTTCGCCAGGAAACGTGAATGGGGGGGAAAGCAAGGCCTCCGGAGACAAGGCGTTGATTCCTCCAAGCGGCATCCAGTCCATCACCGCCCAGCTGACGGTGCAATCGCCTTCCTATTACCAGCTCGAACGGTTTTTAGAAGTGCTTGAGCACTCCGAGCGCATTTTGGCGGTGGAAGGATTGACGTTTACCGGTCCGCCGGAGTTGACATCCACCGCTGTCGACGTGCAACCGCTCGCCTATTCCATCAATGTCCGCGCCTTTTACGCGCCGCAGCTTGAGAAATGGAAGCAACTCATTCCCATCCGCGATGTCCCTCCGCCAAGCGGCAAAGACAATCCGCTCGTGGAAGTGGCGCCGTCTTC
This sequence comes from Geobacillus sp. BMUD, assembly GCF_013096845.1. NCBI lineage: Bacteria > Bacillati > Bacillota > Bacilli > Caryophanales > Anoxybacillaceae > Geobacillus > Geobacillus sp. BMUD. The sequence goes on along the minus strand of NZ_SDLA01000002.1, from coordinate 149,366 downwards.
GGGCCGGTAGCGGGGATGGTGGAAGGCCGATATGCTCATTCGCATGAAGCGGGGGATGACGCTGATCGAATTGTTGGCCGTGCTGGCCATCGTCGGCATTGTGGCGGCGATCGTTGCCGTTGCCGTGCTGACGGTGATGGAAAGGGCGCGCGAACGGGCGTTTGTGTCTGATGCGTACGGTTTGTATGAGGCGGCGCGGCTGTACGTCGGCGCGGAAAAGGTCGAGTTTTTGCCCGCTCGCTCCTCTGCTGTGCTGTCTTACCGGGAGCTGGTAGAACATGATCTGCTTGAACCGATCAAAGACCCGTTCACCGGCCGTATGCTGGCGCCAGAGGCGAATCCGTCGTACGTGTTGGTGATGAAGCGCGACGACGGCGGAATCGATTACGCCGTTTGCTTGAAAGGCGAGACAAAGCAGCTTTGCACCTATGAGGGGCGTGAGCAGCCGATTCCTGTCGAAGCGCTGGGGGCCGAGGCGATTCGCAGCCGTTGATGTCGGAAAATGAAGAACAGAAGCAGGGACAAGACGACAAATGTCTTGTTCTTTTTTTTTTCGTTTATGGTAAGATAGGCGAAAGGAATCGAAGCATGAAGAAGGACGGTGGCAAAATGGACAAGCAGCGCATGCACATTACGGTGAATATCAATGGCAAGCCCCGCCCATTTACCGTGGAGCGTTCATTGGAAGAACGGCCGTCCGAGGAGTCGGGTGGGCCCCGGATGGACGATCGTCTTCAGAAAGAGCGACAGGCGAACGGGATGGGCGAAGGGGAATCGCGGACGAACGCGTTCCAAGAACGACAGCCATTCATGGATGAACGGTCAGCCGATTTCTCTTTCGTAGAGGACGATCAGGTTAGGGGATATATAGAAGCCAGGGGTCGGGAAGAAGCCGCCGCCGTTGAGGCAGATGAACGGATCATTTCCGCTTCCGAGGCGATCCAACAAAAGAAAAGCGGCAAGCGGCGGCTATGGCGGCTGCCGGCTCAAGCCAAGTCGCTGCTCGCCGCCGCGTTGGTCGCCGCGTTGGTTGGCATGGCGTTGGGCATGACGGTGCTGCGCATCATTCCGAAGGAAAAAGCCGCTTTGTCACCGGCATCTGAAGCGATGACAGAACTGGCGGAACCGGAAACGGCGGGTGGGAAAAGCGCGCTGGCCGCGCCGTTTTCCATTGCGGTCATTCAAGCGGGCGTCTATTCGAATGCGGCGGCGGCCAAGCAGGCGTCCGAATCGATCAAAACAGCAGGTGTGCCGGTCGTTGTCGCGGGTCAAAAACCGGCAGCGCTCTATATCGCCGTCGGCGCGGATAAGGAAACGTTGCGGGCGGTCAACGACAAATATCGCGAAGCGGTGTCGAGCACGTACGTCAAGGAGCTGGTGTTTTCTGCGGATGCAAAAGCGCGCCGTTTAGAGGTTGTCCAAAAGGGAGAGGCTCTGTACAAACAGATGGCGTCAGTCTCCGCTGCCTTGCTTAGCGGCCGGAATGTCGGCGAGGATGATTGGCGGACGTTGCAAACCGCGTATGACGCATTCGAAAAAAGCAAAATGGATGACGGCAAAACAGCGGGAGACTATATCGAAGCGCTGAAGCAGGCATATGTCGCCCTTGCCGCATACAAAGAGCAACGGGATGAAGCGCTGTTGGCCAAAGCCCAGCAACAGCTGCTCGAGGCGCTCGCCGCTTATATCCAATGGGTGCCGCTAGGGAGCTAGAGGCCCCGTTTTTTTATATCTATATTTGGTTGTACCGTAAAAATACCGTCCAATCTAATAGGAGGTGATCCTCATGAAAGAAGAAAAAGAACGTGTAGAAATTCGTATGCCTAAGATGATAGTAGAAAAATTGGAACAATATCAGAAGAAAAATGGGATTCCCACTCGAACAGCTGCCATCTTAGAGCTGTTGAGAAAAGGAACCTTTGGCTAAAGCCAACCGACATTCATCTCCCATCGGCTCGCTGGGCTGTCGCCCTTCACGCTCCTTGAGGGGAGACTTCTTTACGGAATTACGTTCAATTGCACCTGGACAGAAAATTGCCTTTCACTGCAAAATTTGCTACGATACAAGTGAATCTTCCGAACCGAAACGAGCGAAAGGAGAATGAGCGATGCTTCCACGGTTCGTGCTTGCATCCCGCTCCCCTCGACGCAGGCAGATCCTCGAACTGGCCGGCTGGCCGTTTGATGTGCAGGAAAGCCATGCCGATGAGACGATTCCCCCCGGAACGCCCCCTGATGAAGCGGTTCAACTTCTTGCCCGCCGGAAAGTGGAGGCGGTGATGTCCTCTTTTCCCGATGCATATGTTCTTGGCGCTGATACGATCGTTGTGTGCGATGGCCGCTTGTTAGGGAAGCCGCGCACGGAAGAAGAAGCATTCGCCATGCTGCGTCAGTTGTCCGGGCGGACGCATCACGTATGGACCGGTGTCGCCATCGCACTCCCTCAAGGGTCCATCACCTCGTTTGCCGAAAAAACAGCGGTGACGTTTTGGGAGTTGGCCGACGAGGAAATCGCCGCCTATATTGCGACCGGGGAGCCGATGGACAAGGCGGGGGCGTATGGCATCCAAGGCCGCGCTGCTCTGTTTGTCAAACGAATCGAAGGCGACTATTTGACGGTTGTCGGCCTGCCGCTGTCGCGGACGGTGAGGGAATTGCGCCGGCTCGGGTGGCCGCCGGCATAGACCAAAGCAAAGGCGGCTGCCTTCTGGAACTTTTTGAAAAAAAGAATCCCTCGCAAACAGATTGTGTTCGCGTACCGAGGGGCGGTTTAAGCCTTTCCATCTTTCGATAAAGCAAAACAAAAAAGGAGGAGTATGATGGCTTGGATGATTCGCGATGTGCCGAAAGACAGCCGGCCGCGGGAACGGCTGTTGTCGTCGGGGCCGGAAAGTTTATCCGACCATGAGTTGATTGCCATTTTGCTCCGAACCGGCACGAAAAAGGAATCGGTCGTGCAGCTCGCCCAGCGCCTTCTTCGCCACTTTGAGGGGCTGAGGCCGCTCAAAGATGCAACGGTTGAAGAAATGACAAACATCAAAGGGATCGGGCCGACGAAAGCGGTGCAAATTTTGGCAGCGTTGGAGCTCGGCCGACGCATCCACCAGTCCGGCTGTGCCGACCGCTATGTGATCCGCTGCCCGGAAGACGGAGCGAAATACGTGATGGAAGATATGCGCTTTTTATCGCAGGAACATTTTGTTGCCATTTACCTCAACACGAAAAATCAAGTCATCCACCGCAAAACAGTGTTCATCGGCAGTTTAAACGCCTCGATTGTCCATCCGCGCGAAGTGTTTAAAGAGGCGATCAAACGTTCCGCCGCCTCCGTCATTTGCGTGCATAACCACCCTTCTGGCGATCCGACCCCAAGCCGCGAAGACATCGATGTGACGAAACGGCTCGCGGAATGCGGCCGCATCATCGGCATCGAGTTGCTTGATCACCTCATCATCGGCGATCAAAAATTCGTCAGTTTGAAAGAAAAAGGCTATGTCTGACGGTTCTCATTTTTTGTCGAATCAGTTATAATATCAACTATGAGTTTTTCCGAATCCGTTCGGGCGGTGTTGTACAATTTATAAATGACTGACATCGGGTCCATGTTGTCAATAGAAAATCATATGCATTTCGTTTCGGAAAGGAAGATGGATCATATGTTTGGAATTGGAACGAAAGATCTCGGGATTGATTTAGGAACAGCGAACACGCTCGTTTATGTAAAAGGAAAGGGCATTGTGCTGCGCGAGCCGTCGGTTGTCGCCATTCAGCGCGACACGAAACAAATCGTCGCCGTCGGCAATGAGGCGAAAAACATGATCGGGCGCACGCCGGGCAACATCGTGGCCCTTCGCCCGATGAAAGACGGCGTCATCGCCGATTATGAAACGACGGCGACGATGATGAAATATTTCATTCGCAAGGCGGTCAAAACGAAAGGGCTGTTTGCCAGCAAGCCGTATGTGATGGTATGTGTGCCGTACGGCATCACGGCGGTGGAGGAGCGCGCGGTCATCGATGCGACGCGCCAGGCCGGTGCGCGCGACGCCTACACGATTGAAGAGCCGTTTGCGGCTGCGATCGGCGCCAATTTGCCGGTGTGGGAGCCGACCGGGAGCATGGTCGTCGACATCGGCGGCGGCACGACTGAGGTGGCCGTGATTTCGCTCGGCGGCATCGTCACCAGCCAGTCGATCCGCATTGCCGGCGATGAAATGGATGAGGCGATCATTCAATACATCCGAAAAACGTACAATTTGATGATCGGGGAACGGACGGCGGAGGCGATTAAAGTTGAGATCGGCTCAGCCGGAAATCCGGAAGGAATCGGAAACATGGAAATTCGCGGGCGCGACTTGCTCACGGGGCTGCCGAAAACGATCGAGATCAGCGCCGAAGAAGTGGCGGAAGCGTTGCGTGATACCGTTTATGCGATCGTCGAGTCGGTGAAAAACACGCTCGAAAAAACGCCACCGGAGCTGGCGGCGGACATTATGGACCGCGGCATCGTGCTGACAGGCGGCGGCGCTTTGTTGCGCAATTTGGACAAGGTCATCAGCCAAGAGACGGACATGCCTGTCATCGTTGCGGAAAACCCGCTTGATTGCGTGGCCATCGGCACCGGGAAGGCGCTCGACCACATCGACTTGTTTAAAAACAAAGCGAGAGACCATCGCTGACGGTAAGAAGGTGTGACGCATGCCACAGCTTTTTGGGAATAAGCGTCTCATTTTTTTGCTCGTCAGCATCGTCATCCTTGTCATGTTGATCGGCTTTTCCCTGCGCAACCGCGAAGAGTTGACGTGGCCGGAGCAGTTTGTCAAAGATACGGTCGGTTTTGTTCAGCTTCTGTTTGGGAAGCCCGCACAGGAAATCGCGGGCTTCTTTGAAAATGTGAACGATCTTCGCCGCACATATAAGGAAAATGAGCTGCTGAAGACAAGACTTGAGGAATATGCGGCGCTTGAGACCGAAGTCGAGGCGCTGCGGCAAGAAAACGCACGGCTGCGTGCGTTGCTCGATAAAAAAGAGAGCTTGCGTGATTTTGTTTCGATTCAGGCGACGGTGATCGGGCGGAACCCGGATCGTTGGCGGGAAACGATCATCATCAACAAAGGCGAGCAACAAGGCGTGAAAAAAGATATGGCCGTCATCACCCCAGCGGGGCTTGTCGGCAAGGTGCAACATGCTTCCCAATTTACGTCCACTGTGCAGCTGTTAAGCGCGCTTGACCAAAACAACCGCATTTCCGCTTATGTCCAAGGGAAGGAAAATGTGTTTGGGCTGATTGAAGGCTACGATGAGAAGCGGCGCGAGTTGCTGCTTGGCGAAATTCCGATTGACGCGAAAGTGGAAAAAAAGCAAAAGGTGTTGACGTCTGGCCTTGGCGGCGTGTTTCCGAAAGGGCTGCCGATCGGAGAGGTGACGGAAGTCAAGCCGGATCAATACGGCTTGACAAAAGTCGTCTATGTCAAGCCGTTTGCCAACTTGTATGACATTGACGATGTCATGATTGTGAAACGAACCATCGATGCAGCACTGCAGGAAAAGGAGGAGGCAAAGTGAACAAGTGGCGTCTTCCTTTCCTTGCGGTGTTATGTTTTGTGAGTGAGAGTCTTTTTGTTGATGTATGGCCGAAAGGCGACTTGTACATCCACTATTTTTTTGTTCCCCGGTTTTTTCTTGTTTTTCTCGTGCTCACAGCGATGCATTTCGGCGGGACGCGGGCGATGGCGTACGGGTTCATCTTCGGGTTTCTGTATGACTGCGTCTACACAGAGCTGCTCGGTGTTTATGCGTTTGCCTATACGCTTATTGCCTACTTGGCGGGCAAAGCGATGAAATGGTTCCACCAAAACTGGTTCGTTGCATCGCTCTTGTCGCTGCTTTCCATTGTGCTGCTTGACAGTTATGTCTACGGCATCCAGTTGTTGATCGGACGGACCGATTGGTCGTTTTCTGTTTTTTGGGAACGCCGTCTATGGCCGACGCTGCTTCTGAACGTTGCGTTTTTGCTCGTCTTTTCGTACCCGCTCGAACGGCGGTTGGCCAAAATTCGCCGGTTTGAGCAGGAAGAATAAAAGAGGAAAAACGGCCCGCTTTGTAGAATTATTCGTTGGGGTGAACGTTGTGGCGAAACAAAAGCAGCAGTACGTGACGATTAAAGGGACGAAAGATGGGCTGACGTTGCATCTCGACGACCGCTGCTCGTATGATGATTTATTGACAGAAATTGAGGAGCGGCTTGTCAAACAAGCTGGCGTCGCGCCAGACAGCCCGCTTGTCTCCGTTCATCTGAAAATCGGGAACCGCTATTTGACGCCTGCCCAAGAGGAAGAGGTGCGTGCGCTCATCCGCCGTTCCAAAAATTTGGTCGTCGATTCGATCGAAAGCAATGTCATGTCGAAAGCAGAAGCGATAGAATGGATGAGAAAAACGGAAATTGTGCCCGTTTCGCGCATTGTCCGTTCAGGACAAGTGCTTCATGTCGAAGGAGATTTGCTGCTGATCGGCGACGTGAACCCTGGCGGAACGGTCATTGCCGGAGGCAACATTTTCATTCTCGGCGCCTTGCGCGGCATCGCCCATGCCGGGTATGCCGGCAATAAACAGGCGATCATCGCTGCATCGGTCATGAAACCGATGCAGTTGCGCATCGGCGACGTCATGAGCCGGGCGCCCGATTCGAAAACGGATGAAGGAAATGAAATGGAATGCGCCTATATTGATGAACATAACCAAATTGTTGTCGACCGCCTTCAGCTGCTTATGCATTTGCGGCCGAATTTGACGCGCTTAGAAAGGAGAATGTGACCGTGGGAGAAGCGATCGTCATCACTTCCGGAAAAGGCGGCGTCGGCAAAACGACGACGACCGCGAACCTTGGGACGGCCCTCGCCATTCTCGGGAAGCGGGTGTGCCTTGTCGACACCGACATCGGGCTGCGCAACCTCGATGTCGTGCTTGGGCTTGAGAATCGAATTATTTATGATTTGGTCGATGTCGTTGAAGGTCGTTGCACGGTGCAAAAAGCGCTTGTGAAAGACAAGCGGTTCGATAACCATTTGTATTTGCTGCCGGCCGCGCAAACGAGCGATAAGTCGGCGGTCAACCCCGCGCAAATGAAACAGCTCATTGAGGAGCTGAAGCAGGAATACGATTATGTGCTCATCGACTGTCCGGCCGGCATCGAACAGGGCTATCGCAACGCTGTCGCCGGCGCGGACGAAGCGATCGTCGTCACGACGCCGGAAGTGTCGGCGGTCCGCGACGCCGACCGCATCATCGGCTTGCTTGAGGCTGAGGAGCACGTCAAACCGCCGCGCCTTATCATCAACCGCATTCGCAGCCATATGGTGAAAAACGGCGATATGTTGGATGTCGACGAAATCATCTCGCATTTATCGATCGAGCTGCTCGGCATTATCGCCGACGATGAAAACGTGATCAAAGCGTCGAACCGCGGCGAGCCGATTGTGCTGGATCCAAACAGCAAAGCATCGATCGCCTTCCGCAACATTGCCCGCCGCATCCTCGGCGAGTCGGTGCCGCTGCCGCCGCTTGAGGAAGAGGAGAAGGGGTTGTTTTCAAAGATTCGGAAAATATTTAGCTTGAAATAAAAAATGAAAGAAGAGGGTGTCCCAAAGCAATGGGGCACCTTTTCTCATTATGATCTATACCCATGAACCACCTTCTTGTCTCTCTCTGCAAGAAAGACGATCTTTTGGGTCCGCCCCTTTAGGATCGCCTATATTGGGGGCGAATTCCCTTTTATATGGTCTTTCTTGAAGGAAGAAGATCTTTTGAGTCAGGGCCTTTTGTCCTTTCTAACCGAGAAGCCCCCGCTTCTAATCGTGAGCATAGGTGGGAGAGTGTTCCCATTGCGTCTCTTCCCAACCGATTAGCCCGGCAAATGAAAAACGCCCGTTCATATTCCATGAGGTTGTCTCATAAATTAGTACAAACGTTGTTGGAAAGGTGGAGGGGGGACGTATGGACCGACGCGTTCGGGAAATCAGAAAACGGATTGAACGGCGGCGAAAAGAGCGCCAACACGAGACGAAACGTCAAAAGGAACCGGATTGGGGAACATTGGACGAGGAACGGTACGGGCTGCCGGTCGTCACGTATGACCGCTATTCGTTTGAATCAGAGCCGCATCCGCTGTTTCGCAAAGAGTGGTTTCTTTTTCAAACACTCATCGCCGCTTGTCTCGTGCTAGTGACGGCCATTTTGTTCCGGCATCCTTCCGCTTCGCTCGAGCCGGCGCGGCAGTTTATTGCCCGGACGATGGAAACGGAGTTTCAGTTTGCGGCTGTCTCAGCGTGGTATGAGAAAGCGTTCGGTGAGCCGCTCGCTTTTTTTGCGCCGCAAAAAGAAACGAAGACGAAACCTTCGCCTTCCTACGCTGTGCCTGCTTCCGGCCGGGTGTTGGAGAGCTTTGACCAAAACGGGCAAGGAGTGATGATCGAAACCGAGAATGGAGCCAAAGTGGAAGCGATGAAAGAAGGAATTGTCACCTTTGCCGGTACGAAAGACCGTCTTGGCAAAACGGTCATCATCCAACATGCGGACGGCACGGAGACGTGGTATGGACATTTGGGGGCCATTTCGGTGAAATTGTATGACTTTGTTGAAATGGGGCAGGAAGTTGGCACGGCCGAGGCGAGCGAGACAAATAAACAGAAAGGGCTGTTTTATTTTGCTATTAAACAAGGAGATGAATTTATCGATCCGATTCAGGTGATTTCCTTTGAATAAGTACATGGCGCTGCTCGGGAAGATGCACATCCACCCGCTGTTATGGCTGATTGGCGGTATCGCGGTGCTTACCGCCCATTTCAAGCAGCTTTGCCTGTTGTTTTTCATCGTCCTCGTTCATGAGCTCGGCCATGCGGTGGCGGCCGCGTTTTTCGCTTGGCGGGTGAAGCGGATTTTGCTGTTGCCGTTCGGAGGAGTAGCGGAAGTCGAAGAGCACGGCAACCGGCCGTTCCGCGAGGAGTGGATCGTGACGCTCGCCGGGCCGGCCCAGCATCTGTGGCTCGTAGCGGCGGCGTTTTTTTTGTGGAAGGCCGGCATGATGGATGGCGGAAGCTGGGAGCTCTTTTTTCGCTACAATGCGGCCATTTTCGCTTTGAACTTGCTGCCGATCTGGCCGCTTGATGGGGGAAAATTGTTGTTCCTGCTGCTTTCCTACCGCCGTCCGTTCAGCGATGCACATCGAAACACGATCGCCGTATCGGCCGCCGTGCTTGCTGTCGGCGTCGTTCTTTTGTTTGTGTTGGCGCCGCGCCAGCTTGATTTATGGGCGATCGCTGCTTTTTTAGCCTATGCCCTTTGGCAGGAGAAAAAGCAGCATCCGTATGTTGTCATGCGCTTTTTGCTTGAGCGGTATTATGGAAACAAAGGCGGCTATACAAAGCTGCGGACGATTACGGCTCCGGCGGACGAACGAATCTCGGCCGTGCTGCACCGCTTTTACCGTGGACAAAAGCATGCGATTATCGTCGTTCGCGACGGGCGCGAACGGGCGACGCTCGATGAAAATGAGCTGCTGCATGCGTTTTTTGCCGAAAAGCGGACCGATGCGCCGCTTGGCGCTCTCATCTATTGATCGTGGCTATATATCATGGATGCAGCGAAAACGTTTGATCGATCCTTGATGGAAAGGTCGCTGATCTATTTTTCGACTGTCGAGGGCAAGACTGTGGCTTGCCCCGTCACGCCAAGGCGTGACGGAAGACCGAACAACGGCCCGCTTCACAGACCTATACATGGAACTGAAAGCGGCGTTGTTCGGTCGCTCAACGGTCGATCAAATACTCGGTAAAGCTGCAAATGACAAAGCTTCAAATGGTCTCTCTATGTAGTCGTTTGCACCGTTTCATCGCCGTTCGCCGGGGAACGAAGATGGTGGTTGACGGCTGGGTGTTTCTATGTTACGATAGATGACGTTGTAGACTTTTTGTCCTGTCAACAAGGGCAAAAGAGGGCGGCTGTCGCAAAAAGACGCACCCGCACTACAACCGCTCAGCGCGGGCGATGAAGCGCTCCGTCTTGGGCCGCCTTGGCGCTGGCGAGTCTGAGTCTATGAAGGAGGTGCGATGCATGTACGCAATTATCGAAACTGGCGGCAAACAAGTAAAAGTCGAAGAAGGCCAAGAAATTTACATCGAAAAATTGGATGCGAATGAAGGCGATACGGTCACGTTTGACAAAGTGCTGTTCATCGGCGGGGAAACGGTGAAAATTGGCAACCCGACGGTCGAAGGCGCAACCGTGACGGCGAAGGTGCAAAAACACGGCCGACAAAAGAAAATTATCGTCTTCAAATATAAAGCGAAAAAGAACTATCGCCGCAAACAAGGCCACCGTCAGCCGTACACGAAAGTCGTTATTGAAAAAATCAACGCGTAAAGATGATTCGCGTCACGATTGAACGAGAAGCGGACGGCCGCATCCGTGCGTTTACGATGGAAGGGCATGCCCATTTTGCGAAACGCGGAAAGGACATTGTATGCGCCGGCGCTTCGGCGGTCTCGTTTGGCACGATCAACGCCATTGAGGCGCTCCTTGGCGTCCGCCCTCATGTTTCGCTCGGCAAAGACGGCGGCTACCTCCGCTGCGAGCTTCCGAAGCTGGAAGAAGCGGCGGCAGAGAAAGTGCAGTTGTTGTTGGAAGCGATGGTCGTTTCGCTAAAGACGATCGAACGCGATTACGGAACATTCATTCGCGTGACATCCATCTAGCAGGAGGTGACTGCCATGCTGAGACTTGACCTGCAGTTTTTTGCTTCGAAAAAAGGGGTCGGTTCGACGAAAAACGGCCGCGACTCGATCGCGAAACGTCTTGGCGCAAAACGGGCTGACGGCCAATTCGTCACCAGCGGTTCGATTTTGTACCGTCAACGCGGAACGAAAGTCCATCCGGGCTTGAACGTCGGCCGCGGCGGCGACGATACGCTGTATGCGAAAATCGACGGCATCGTCCGTTTCGAGCGGCTCGGCCGCGACCGCAAACGTGTCAGCGTCTACCCGGTCAGCCAAGAAGCGTAATCGATGTGGAAAAAACTCTAACCGTTCGGTTAGGGTTTTTTCTTTTTGGCGTAGAAAAAATCGTTCCCGTTCAATGTCAAAAAATGTTATAGTAAAAGTACATGCCTCCCCCATGGAGGCGGAAGTCCAAGCGGGGCCTTGGAGCCTGCGCTTAGTGGATAGGGGAGCGTCGGATGGAGAAACGATGGACTGTCGTTGAGGTGATGCGCCATGCCCGCCATGATTGGTTGAACAAAATCCAGCTCATCAAAGGGCATTTGGCGCTTAATAAAATCGAACGGGTGCAGGAAATTATTGAAGAGATTATCGGTGAGATGCATCAGGAAACGCGGTTGACGAACTTGAAGGCCGAGCGGTTCGCTGAGCTGATCATGACCTATAACTGGGAGCCGCGCCCGCTTTTTCTTGAGTATGAAATCACGGACGGCGAAGCCGATTGGTCGCGGTGCGATGAACAGCTGGCTGAATGGTGCCGCAACTTTTTTCGCCTGCTCGAAGCGCAATCCGATGAGCGGACAGAAAACCATTTATGTTTGTCCATTGAGCTGTCCGATCGACGGGCGGCGCTGTTTTTTGATTACCGCGGCACGTGGCGGGACGGCGAAGCCATTCGCACTTGGCTTGAGCACTGCGAACCATCACCGCCGCTTCGGCTCGCGTCGTTTGCCGTTGGTGAGGGCGAATTAACGGTGGAGCTTGAGCTTTTGGCAGTGGAATCTTGACCATTGGTTGGACGAAGGAGAATGGACGAGGTCCATGGGGTGCGAACGTCTCGATCCAATCGGACCAAAAAGCAGCGGCTGGGCTTGAACCGCCCGCCAGCCCTCAGACAGCCGGTGCTTGGGTACATATTGACATCATGGAATCGACTCTGTATACAATAATAAGTATTAGTCGTACTCATTTCACCATGATACCATGATGAAAGCGAATCGGAGGAACAGCCATGTTTGTTGATCAAGTGAAAATTTATGTGAAAGGCGGGGACGGCGGCAACGGCATGGTCGCGTTCCGCCGGGAAAAATATGTCCCAAAAGGCGGACCAGCCGGCGGAGACGGCGGCAAAGGCGGCGATGTCGTCTTTGTCGTTGATGAAGGGCTGCGGACGTTGATGGATTTCCGCTACCAGCGCCATTTTAAAGCGCCGCGCGGCGAAAACGGCATGTCGAAAAACCAGCATGGCAAAAATGGGGAAGACTTGCTCGTCAAAGTGCCGCCCGGCACAGTCGTCATTGATGCAGATACGAACGAAGTGCTCGCTGATTTGACCGAGGCGGGCCAGCGATTTGTCGTCGCCAAAGGCGGACGCGGCGGGCGCGGCAATACCCGATTTGCGACGGCATCCAACCCAGCGCCGGAAATCGCGGAAAACGGTGAGCCGGGCGAAGAGCGCAACATCATTTTAGAGCTGAAGCTGCTCGCTGACGTCGGTCTTGTTGGGTTTCCGAGCGTCGGCAAATCGACGCTGCTGTCGGTTGTCTCCGCAGCCCGTCCGAAAATCGCTGAGTACCATTTTACGACGCTTGTCCCGAACTTGGGCGTTGTCGAAACGGAGGACGGACGCAGTTTTGTGATGGCCGACTTGCCGGGGCTGATTGAAGGAGCGCATCAGGGAGTTGGGCTTGGGCATCAGTTTTTGCGCCATATCGAACGGACTCGCGTCATCGTTCATGTCATCGACATGGCGGCGGTCGAAGGGCGCGATCCGTACAACGATTATCTCGTCATCAACGAAGAGCTGAAACAGTACAACTTGCGCTTGACCGAGCGGCCGCAAATTGTTGCCGCCAATAAAATGGACATGCCAAACGCCGAGGAAAACTTGCGCCGCTTCAAAGAGAAAATCGGCGATGCGGTGCCGGTCTTTCCGATTTCTGCGGCGACAAGGCAAGGAGTGCGCGAGCTGTTGTTTGCCATCGCCGACTTGTTGGAAACGACGCCGGAATTCCCACTCCATGAACGAGAAGATCCGGCCGTGCAACGCGTCGTGTACAAATACGAAAAAGAAGAACCGCCGTTTGTGATCACCCGCGCCAGCGACGGAGCGTTCATTTTGTCTGGTGACAAAGTGGAAAAGTTGTTTAAGATGACGGATTTCTCGCGCGAAGAATCGGTGCGCCGCTTCGCCCGCCAATTGCGGGCCATGGGCGTCGACGATGCCCTGCGCGAGCGCGGCGCGAAAGACGGGGACACGATCCGGTTGCTTGATTATGAGTTTGAGTTTGTCGACGACTGGGATGAATAGCTAAAGCGGGGGAAAGTGCGGTGGAAAAAAAATTTTATTTGGTGCGCGAAGACGTTCTGCCGGAAGCCATGAAGAAAGTCGTGCTCGCCAAACAGCTGCTTGAGCGGAAAAAAGCCGCCTCGGTCGCCGAGGCGGCGCAGCTCGCCAACATCAGCCGCGGCGTGTTTTACAAATACCGCGACGCCATTTTTCCGTTCCAAGCGGTGACGAAAGAAAACATCATCACGCTCTTTTTCCATTTAGAAGACCGCTCCGGAACGTTGTCGCAGTTGCTTGGTGTTGTGGCAGCAGCCGGCTGCAACGTGCTGACCATTCATCAGACGATTCCGCTTCAAGGGCGGGCGAACGTGACGTTGTCGGTCAGCACAAACGATATGAACGAGGAGATTGATGAGCTCCTTGCCAAGCTCAAACAGCTTGAATTTGTCGAAAAAGTAGAAATTGTCGGTTCAGGAGTGTATTAAAGCAAGGGAGAGGCAAACAAGATGAAAATCGGTTATCTAGGACCGAAGGCGACGTTCACCGAAGCGGCGGCTGCTCTCCTTTTTCCGTCGCAGCCGCGGGAGCCGTATGACACGATTCCCGACTGCATGGATGCCGCGGCGGTCGGGGAGATCGAAGCAGCCGTGGTGCCGCTCGAGAATGCCTTGGAAGGATCGGTTAATTTGACACTCGACTATTTAATTCATGAACAGCCGTTGCCGATCATCGGTGAAATCGTCGTACCGATCGAACAACATTTGATGGTGCACCCGTATTTCACCCCGCATTGGCGCGAAGTGAAAGAAGTGTACTCTCACTCACATGCCATCGCCCAATGCCGCAAGTTTTTGCATACCGTGCTGAAAGGGGCGAAGCAAGTGCCGATGACATCAACGAGCGCTGCCGCGAAGTTCGTCAGCGAACATCCGCACTTGCCGGTGGCGGCGATTGCCAATCGACTGGCGGCGGATGAGTATGGATTGGCGATCGTGCAGGAAAACATTCACGATTATGATTACAACCACACGCGCTTTATCGTTGTCAGCCGGCGCAAAGAGCCGCTTTCGCCTGATTCGCCCCTCTACGCCGGGGACAAGACGACCGTCGTCGTGATGCTGCCGCAAGACCGTCCGGGCGCGCTTCATCAAGTATTGTCGGCGTTTGCTTGGCGGCGGCTCAACTTGACGAAAATTGAATCGCGCCCAGCAAAAACGGGCCTTGGCAACTACTTTTTTATTATTGACATCGACGCGCCGATGGATGACGTCCTCATCCCGGGGGCGATCGCGGAAATTGAGGCGCTCGGCTGCACAGTGCAGCTGTTGGGCAGCTATCCATATTATTTTGCCTGACATAGACAAAAAAAGGCGGGCGGTCTGTTGCCGTCCGCCTGTTCCATTTTAGACGGTCCGCCGCGCGGTATTCCGCAGGGAATGAGCCGCCGCGCGGCTAGGTCCAGTTTACGCTTCGATGAGAAAGCCCGCTTGTTTCAAGGCGCGGCAGGCGGCGTCAAGCTTCACTGGTGAATCGGCTTCCAGCGTATGCAAATGCGTGCCGTCTGTCAGCTGCAACAAATACGACGATTTTGTCGCTTCGATTTTGGCGATGAATTGGTCGACTTCCAGGCGGTTGCTCACCATGATCGAGGCGGTCAAATCGCCGTAGACCGGATGCTCGATTTTGACGTCTTTCACCGTCACACCGCAGTCGACGAGCAAATACAACTCTTCTTTCGTCTGTTCCGGCGTATGGAAGCAGGCGACCGTTCTCGTGTACGTTTTGGCCGGTTCGGCCGGCTTTAAATACAAATACCCTTGGCTTGTGGCGATGATCGGTTCGTTGCGCGCCTTTAACAGTGAAATGTCTTGGACGATCACTTGGCGGCTGACATTCGTTTTCGCTGCCAGCTCAGCCCCTGTAAGCGGCGCTTCGCTTTCTTTCAACCATTGCAAAATAAGCTGGCGCCGCCTTTCTCCTAAAATTTTTTTTTCCTCCTTCATCTGACATACCTCCTTTCACGCCGATATGAGTCGTTCCAATGTGGAAGCGAACTGGTCAATCTCTGTTTCGGTCGTCGCTTCACCGAACGAGACGCGGATGAATTGCTTGGCTTCTTCCGGTGTTTTTCCGACGGCGAGCATCGTCCGCGACGGCGCCTGCAGCCCGACTTGGCAGGCGCTGCCGGTGGAAATGGCGATGCCGGCGCGGTTGCATTCAAGCATCACCAACTGCCCTTCGTATCCCATGACGGACAAACCGACGATATGGGCAAGACGGAAATGGGGATGCCCTTCCACCGCCACGGGCAACCGTTTGGCAGCAAGCGTATGGAGCAGCCGATTCCGCAGCCGTTCCAAGTGCGCCTGTTCGTCCGCCATCCGCCCGTGAAGACGTTGGGCGGCTGTGATGAAGGCGGCGATCCCCGGAACGTTCACTGTCCCCGGACGAAAACCGGATTCATGCGTTGCCCCCGGAAACACCGGCTTCCAACACCGGCGAGGGTTGATGTATACGGCGCCGACTCCTTTGGGGCCGTACACTTTATGTGCGGAGACCGATAGGCTGTCCAACCCGATCGCTTGAACATCTAGCTGTATTTTAGCAAAAGTTTGCACGCAGTCGCTATGAAAAAGGATGCCGTGCGCCCGCAGGAGGCGTCCGATGTCGGCGAGCGGCTGAATCGTGCCGATCTCTGAGTTGGCATGTTGAATGGAAACGAGAATGGTCTGCGGCGTGATGGCGCGTTCTAAATCGGCCAGCCGAATGCGCCCGAATCGGTCAACGGGCAAATACGTGACCGTATATCCTTCTGTTTCCAACTGTTTGAACAGATGATGGAGCGAGGCATGCTCGATTTCAGTCGTGATCAGGTGGTTTCCCTTATGCCGGTAGGCGGCGGCCAGCGAACGGACCGCAAGAACATTCGCTTCCGTTCCGCCGCTTGTGAAATAGATTCCTTCCGCTTCTCCGTTGATCATGGCGGCGAGTTCGCGCCGGCATAAGGAAAGCAGTTGTTTCGCTTTCGTTCCGATGTCATGCAGGCTGCTTTCGTTGCCAAAGTAAACGGAAGCCGCTTCAGCGTAAGCGGCGATCGCCTCTTGGCACATTGGCGTTGTTGCCGCGTAATCCAAATAAATCATATTCTCCCCGCCTTTGCATCATTTTTTTCGCTAAACCTCTTGTCATTAGTTTAAATATGTGTAAATATATATGTCAAGACAGGTGAAAAGAAAGGGGCGTCCGAGAGTGAAGGAAGGTGGCGTCATTATTGTTGGGAGTGGGCTGGCTGCTTTAACGGTCGCCGATCATTTGTCGCAACATGAACATGTGATCATTTTCACGAAAAAGCGCCGCACCGACAGCAATTCATGGCGGGCGCAAGGAGGGGTGGCCGCGGCGCTGGCAGAGAGCGACGATTGGCGCGCTCATTTCCGCGATACGATGGTCGCCGGATGCTTTCATAATGATGAACGAATGGTCGAACGGCTCGTCCGTGAAGGGCCGAGGCGGCTGCAAGAATGGATCAACGCCGGCATGGCGTTTGATCAGGACGAACGCGGCCGGCTTTGTTTCGGCCTTGAAGGCGGGCATAGCTGCCGCCGGATTTTGCATGCCGGCGGCGATCAGACGGGCAAGGCGCTCGTTTCGTTTTTGCTTGAGCGGCTCGAGGGACGCGTATGGATGGAAGAAGGCGAGCAGGTGATCGATTTGCTTGTGGAAGAAGGGCGTTGCGTCGGGGTGAAAACAAAGCGGGAAGACGGTTCGGTCTCCATTTGGCCGGCGTCGGCCGTCGTGTTGGCGACCGGCGGATGCGCGGGATTGTACACGGTGACGTCCAACGCGCCGACGGCGACCGGCGACGGCATTGCCATGGCGTACCGCGCCGGCGCGGCGGTCGCGGATATGGAGTTTATCCAATTTCACCCGACGATGCTCGTTGCCGGCGGAAAAGCGGTCGGGCTCGTCTCGGAAGCGGTGCGCGGCGAAGGGGCGGTGCTTGAAGCCGAAGACGGACGGCCGTTGATGGACGGCATCCATCCGCTTGGCGATCTTGCGCCGCGCGATGTGGTCGCCCGGGCGATTGCAACGGAGCAAGACCGGGGCGGCCGCGTCTATTTGAATATTTCCCGCGTGTCTCACTTCCGCCGCCGCTTTCCGACGATCGCCGCGCTATGTGAGGCCTATGGCGTCGACCTTGAAGCCGGCCGCCTTCCGGTTGCGCCGGGCGCCCATTTTTTAATGGGCGGCGTTGTCGTCAACGAGTGGGGGCAGACGACGGTGCCGGGCTTGTACGCCGTCGGGGAAGCGGCGTGCACCGGTGTGCACGGTGCCAATCGTCTTGCGAGCAACTCGCTGCTTGAAGCGATCGTCTTTGGATCCCGAGCGGCCTGCGCCATCCGCCGCCGTGCCGCGTGGCCGAAAACGATGCGGCAGGCGGCCCCGTCACATCCGCGCCGTTCGTTTGCGCCGCGGCTGCCCGGGCGGGCGTTGATTCGCGAACAGCTGTCAACGCTTGTTGGCATCGTCCGTGACGGCGATCGGCTTCGCAAAGCGGTCGACTGGTTGGAACAGTTTTCATTGCCGGATTGGCTGGATGGCGACCTTGAACGATTGTCAGCAGAGGAGATTGAAACAGGATATATGCTGCTAGTGGGCTGGCTTGTCGCCTCATCAGCGCTTGGGCGCACGGAAAGCCGCGGCGGTCATTACCGGAGCGATTTTCCGCGTGAACGCCCGGAGTGGCGGGGACGGCGCCTTGTGCGGACGAAAGAAGAGTGGGCCCGCCTTGGGGCTAGGCGGTAAAGCGGCAAAGAAAACGGAGGGATGAAAGATGAACCGGTTGAAGCTCGAACAACTGCTGCGACAGTTTTTTCTTGAAGATATTGGCGATGGCGATGTGACGAGCGAGATGATTTTTCCGGCTCATGAACGGGCATCAGGCATGTTTATGGCCAAAGCGGACGGGGTGGTGGCCGGCGTCGGCATTATTGCGGCGGGCTATCAGTTGCTGGATCCACGCGTCGAAGTAACCATCATGAAACAGGACGGCGAACGGGTCCAAGCGGGTGAAACGATCGCCGCCGTGTCCGGGCCGGTCGGGCCGCTGTTGTCCGGCGAGCGCGTCATTCTAAACTTGCTGCAGCGGTTAAGCGGCATTGCCACCGTGACGCGGCAGGCCGTTGACTTGATTGGCCAAAGCCACACGCGCATTTGTGACACAAGGAAAACGACGCCGGGGCTGCGCATGCTTGAAAAATATGCCGTCACATGCGGCGGCGGCTACAACCACCGCTTCGGCCTGTACGACGGCGTCATGATTAAAGATAATCATATCGCCTTTTGTGGATCGATTGCCCGCGCTGTCAAAATGGTGCGGGAGCGCCTTGGACATATGGTGAAAATCGAGGTGGAGACGGAAACGGAAGACGAAGTGCTCGAGGCGGTCGAAGCCGGGGCGGACGTCATTATGTTTGACAACCGGACGCCGGATGAAGTGCGGGCGTTCGTCCGGCTTGTGCCGAAGCCGATCATCACGGAAGCATCGGGGGGAATTACGCTCGCGAATGTGGCGGCGTACGGCGCGACCGGAGTCGACTACATTTCGCTCGGATGTTTAACCCATTCCGCCCCGGCGCTTGATCTAAGTTTCAATTTGCGATAATGGAGGAGAGAACCGTGAACGTCCTTGAACAGTTGAAACGGATGGATGAGATGCCGGAATGGTATAAAACAATGGAACAAAGCGAGCTTGAAGCGCGGGCGCGCGCGGTGAAAGAACGGTTCGGACGGCGTCTTTTCATCCCGGGCCATCACTATCAAAAGGATGAAGTCATTCAGTTCGCCGACGCGACTGGCGATTCGCTTCAGCTTGCCCAACTCGCGGCAAAAAACAGCGAGGCGGAATATATTGTGTTTTGCGGTGTCCATTTTATGGCAGAAACCGCCGATATTTTAACGAGCGACGACCAAACGGTCATTTTGCCGGATTTGCGCGCCGGCTGTTCAATGGCCGATATGGCCGATATTTTTCAAGTCGAGCGGGCATGGGGGGCGCTTACTGAGCGGTTTGGCGAGACGATCGTACCGCTTGTGTACGTCAATTCGACCGCGGCGATCAAAGCGTTTGTCGGGCGCCACGGCGGGGCGACCGTCACGTCGTCAAATGCCAAAAAAATGATGGCATGGGCATTTTCACAAAAGGAACGAATTTTCTTTTTGCCGGATCAGCATTTAGGGAGAAATACAGCTTACGCACTTGGCGTCAGCCTTGATGAGATGGCGGTGTGGGACCCGCATGAGGAGACGCTCCAAGGCGCTGACGATCTCGACAAGGTGAAGGTCATTCTTTGGAAAGGGCATTGTTCCGTGCATGAAAACTTCACCGTCCAGCAAATCGAGCATATTCGGCGGATAAAACCGGGGATCAACGTGATCGTCCACCCGGAATGCAGCTGGGAAGTTGTCCAGCAAGCGGACTACGCCGGTTCGACAAAATACATTATTGAAACGATCCGCAATGCTCCACCTGGCACCCAGTGGGCGGTTGGAACGGAAATGAATTTGGTGAACCGGCTGAAGCACGAGCATCCAGACAAAGAGATCGTGTCCCTCAACCCATATATGTGTCCGTGTTTAACGATGAATCGAATTGATTTGCCGCATTTTGTCTGGGCGCTCGAATCGTTGGAACAGGGGGCGGTCGTCAACCAAATCACCGTTGCGAAAGACATTGCCGCAGAGGCAAAAGAGGCGCTCGACCGCATGCTTTCACTTGCCTAGCTTTTTCCCTGGCTTGATGAGAGGAATCTCGTTTGGCCAGGGATTTTTTTATCATAAATCAACGATCATCGTCATACATTGTGTTGAAAGACGATAACGGGAAACAAGCATCGGTTCGATCGAGCGTAAACAGTCTCGGTTTAGGAGGGGAACGGAGTGAAAATCCATATTGTCCAAAAGGGCGACACCCTTTGGAACATCGCCCAGAAATATGGAGTGGATTTTGAACAACTGAAAAAAATAAATGGGCATTTGAGCGACCCGAATATGATTATGCCTGGAATGAAAATCAAAGTGCCGACAGCAGGGGTGCCGATCAAAAAAGAGGCGAAGGCGCCTGGATCACCCAAAAACATGTATGTGAAAGAGCACCCCTACGCGGAGGCAAAGCCGTTTGTCTCATTCCACATGGATACCGAGCTTGACACCGCTGTCGCCCCTGCTCCGGAGGGCGGGGCAGCAGTAAAGAAAACGCCCAAATCGGTCGTAAAGGAAACGCCGAAAGCGCCGGAGAAAAAGGCGGAGACTATGCCAGTGAATGAAGCGCCGAAAACACCAGTGAACGAAACGCCAAAGGCTGTCGAGAAGGAAGCGCCAAAAACGGCACCAAAAGCAGTGGTGAATGAAGCGCCGAACGTGCCGGTAAACGAAACGCCAAATGTACCGGTAAATGAAACGCCAAATGTACCGGTAAATGAAACGCCAAATGTACCGGTGAACGAAACGCCGAATGCGCCTATCAATGAAGCACCAAAGGCCTCGATGGGTGAGGCGCCGAAAGCGGTGGTGAGCGAAATGCCCAAGCCTGTCGAGAAAAAAGCGCCAAAAGCAACGGCAAAAGAAGCACCAAAAACGCCGAAAGCGGAGGCAAAAGAAGGGGCAAAAGCGAAAAGCGCCTCTGTGCCGCCGCTTGTGCATACGATTCCGCCGGTGGCCCCGCCTCCTCAGCTTTCGTTCGCTCAATCGCTGGCCAACGTGCCGCCGATTCCACCGAAGCCGAGCAATATTTTGCCTGACGTGATGAAAGAGGAGGACAATGAAAGCCCAACTGAATGGAAAGGGGAACCGGCGGCTGAGAGCGAAGACGCGCCGCCGCTGCCGAACATTCCATACGTTCCTGTCGCCCCGCCGACGGCCCCAATATTTGGCACTGACCAAGGATGCACGCCAGTGACGCCAGTTTGGCCGGGGAGCGGATTTTACGTGCCGCCGCTGCCGATCATGCCGTCGTCCTATCCGCCATCGTCTGCACCGTCGGCCGTTGGGAAAAGCGGTGAAAGTCCGGAAAACGGTTCGGCGCCGTTTCCCGGCATTCACGAAAGCAGCAGTGAATCATTAGAGCCGCCGTTTTCTGGGCCTGGGGTTGCCGCTCCGTTTGTCCCGTCCACAGGGGGCGTTCTCCCACCGCCCGGCGCTGCAACGGCAGTTTATGCGCCGCCTGCGGCGTATACTTCGCCTGCCGGCTATCCGCCTTTTGGATATGCGCCGGCCTATGCGCCGCCCCCGTACTACGGAGGGTACGCCCTGCCGGGTCCATACGGATATGCGCCGCAGTCAGCGCCGCCGCTTCCGTGGCCAGGCGTCGTTTACCCGACAAGTCCAGCGGGATACGCGCCGCCATCCTACCCGCCATCATCCGCTCCGCCGACTGCCGGTCCGCGTTTGTTTAGCGAACCGCCGGATGAGGAGAGCGGGCATGGCGAGGAACAATAACCAAGTGAAAAGAGACGCCGCCGGCCGTCTCTTTTTTCTTCTTGACCGCCAATATGGGCTTGTTATTCAACAAGTTGTGGCATTGAAACCGCATGTCTTAGCCATTGCCGCCCGCCAAGGAATGTTTGTCGCCAAGGCGTATCGCTTTCCTGTTGCGGCCGCGCGGCAAGCCTGGCTTCTTGCCGCCTTAAGGAAGGCCGGTTTTTCCTCCGCGCCGGCTCCTATGCCGATCGGGCGCGGGGGAGTGGTTGAAGCCGGCGGATGCTATTGGCTGCTGACGGAATATGTAGCCGGAGCGCGTCCGCTCGCGCTTGCTGCTTGGGCTGACGCCGCCGACGGACTTCGTTTGCTTGA
This sequence comes from Geobacillus sp. BMUD, assembly GCF_013096845.1. Taxonomy (NCBI): domain Bacteria; kingdom Bacillati; phylum Bacillota; class Bacilli; order Caryophanales; family Anoxybacillaceae; genus Geobacillus; species Geobacillus sp. BMUD. The sequence continues at coordinate 127,238 of NZ_SDLA01000002.1, read as the reverse complement.
ACGTTACCATACAGCAACGGCAAACATCGCCAGCAGCGAACAGGAGGCGATGGGGCTGCCGCGTGCGCAGCTGTATGACAAATGGCGGCATCGCTATGAGGAGTTTTGCCGACATTTGCCTATTGTTGAAACGATCATGGACAAAGAAGACATTTTGTTTACGCTGCGCTGGGCGGATTACTGTCTATCAACATGTCGCGAGCATGCTCCAGAGTTGGCGGCGGCTTCTGCTGCCATCATTCATGGTGATGTCGCCTCCCATAATTTTTTGCGCACCACAACCGGCCATATGTACCTCATCGACTATGATGCGGCCGCTCTTGCCTCGCCCGGGCTTGACTATTGCCAATACGCCAATCGCCTTTTGCCGTATATCGGCTGGTCCTATTCAACACTTGCCCGTTTCGCTCCGCTTCGCCGTTGGTTGGAAACACGCTGGTTTTTGCATGCGCTCTTATTTCCGGCTGATGTGTTTCGCGAATGGCGGTCAGCCGCCGCACGCCGCCGCCCCCTTGTGTTTGACCGCAAGCGGAGAGAACGGTTTGTCCGCCGCCTTTATGCTATGCTACAATGAAGAATGGAATCTTTGGAAAAGGAGTCGAGGACGGATGCAAGAAAAAATTGACAAGCTCGTGCAATGGTTGCGTGACCAAGTCTCATCAGCCGGGTTGAACGGGGCGGTCGTCGGCATCAGCGGCGGCATCGACTCGGCGGTCGTCGCCCATTTGATTAAGCGCGCCTTTCCGGACAACTCGCTCGGACTCATCATGCCGTGCAAAAGCAATCCGAAAGATATGGAAGACGCGCTGAAAGTGGTGAAGAGTTGCGGCATCCGACATTTGATCATTGATTTGACCGAGGCGCACCGGACGTTGTTTGGCGCAGTCGAGGCCGAGCTGAAAGCCATCGGGGAGTGGAAGGAAGAACGTGCGCGGCTTGGCGATGCCAATACAAGGGCGCGCTTGCGCATGACGACATTGTATGCCGTCGCCAACAATTACGGCTATCTCGTCGTCGGTACGGACAACGCCGCCGAGTGGCATACGGGCTACTTTACGAAATACGGAGACGGCGGGGTCGATTTAGTGCCGCTCATTCACTTTACAAAAGGCGAAGTGCGCGAAATGGGCCGCCTGCTCGGCGTTCCGGAAGAAATCATTGTGAAAGCGCCGAGCGCCGGATTATGGGAAGGGCAGACCGATGAAAGCGAAATGGGCACGACGTATGAAATGATCGATAAATATTTAAAAGGGGAAGACATTCCGGAACGCGATCGAAAAATCATCGAACAGCTTCATGAACGTTCGCATCATAAACGGCGCTTGGCGATCGCGCCGCCGAAATTTTAGCCGTTGCTTCATTGGTGTGAACTGACAGCGATAAACCCCCCGCGTTTTCCGTAAGCTAAACGTAAGGCTGGCTTCGTGCCAGCCTTGGGTGAAGGAAACCAAGGGGGGTTTTCCATTGAAATACGCGGTCAAATGGATCGGTGTGCTGTCGGCCGCCGGCTTGCTCGCTTCGTGCGCCAACTACGGGGCGAATGACGAAGGAGCTCAGCGCTACAACGATGCGGCGAGACCGATTGGCTATTACTCGACAGAGCGGGGCGACGATTTCCGCTATGGCCGATACGGGACGAATGCGCTCAATTATGACAACCGTTATATATGGGCGCGCCGCGGTCCGGTCACCGATTATTTGACGGACGGCGGCCGTCTCGGCGGACCGGCGGCGACCCGTTTTGACACCGACGTTCCGGCTCTTCCGCCCGATGTTGATTTCGGCGATAGCGATTACAACTATCACGGGCATTTGCATTCGTTAAACGTCGATCCGCATCCGTCGTACTATCGAAGCTATGACGGTGGTCTAGCGGAAAAACTTTCCCGCCGAGCTGCAGCGGTGAGTGGAGTGGACGATGCCCGCGCGGTTGTGTATGGCGATCAGGCGCTTGTTGCCATTGCGACAGACGACCGCCATCCGGAGCGGCTTGAGAAGCGTGTCGAGCAAGCGGTCGCTCCGTATGCCGACGGCAAGCGGGTGCGCGTCACGTCCAACCCAAGCATGTACCATCGCATCCGCACGATCGACAACGCGCTTCGACGCGGGACTCCGATCAATATGGAAGAAATCCGCCGTGACTTGCGCACCATTTTTATCGGCGACACGATTCAAGAGCGGCCGGAAAACAACCGGTGACAAAGGGCAGGGAAGGCGTCCTAAAAGACGGGGCGCCTTCTTTCCTTGCTGCTTCCCGCCGGGGCTCAGCTGACATTTTCCGCGTTTTTTGCTATAGTAATAGTCGGAACATTCCGTTGTGATGAGAGGGGAACTTTCGATGGCTGGACATTCGAAGTGGAAAAATATCCAACGGCGGAAAAATGCCCAAGATGCGAAACGCGGCAAACTGTTCATGAAATTGGCGAAAGAAATTTACGTCGCTGCCAAAAGTGGCGGAGGCGATCCAGCGTCCAATCCGAGCTTGCGCCTTGTCATTGAGAAGGCGAAGGCGGCCAACATGCCGAGCGAAAACATTGAACGGGCGATTAAAAAAGCAACTGGAACCCAAGAACATACCAACTATGAGGAAATTCGCTATGAAGGATATGGACCAGGCGGCGTTGCCGTTATGGTCGTTTGCTTGACGGATAATAAAAACCGCACCGCCGCCAATGTGCGCGCGGCGTTTTCAAAAAACGGCGGCAATTTAGGGGAAACGGGATGCGTCTCCTATTTGTTCGAGCGAAAAGGGCTGCTCGTGATAGACCGCGAACAGCACAGCGTCGATGAGGATGAATTGCTGCTGTTGGCCATTGAAGCGGGCGCCGAGGAGATGGAAACAACGGATGAATCGTTTGAGATTTATACAGCGCCCGAATCGTTTGAAACGGTCAAAAACGAGCTGGAACAGCATGGATTCACGTTTGCGAGCGCCGAAATGACGATGATTCCGCAAACGTATACGATGCTTGAGGGCGACGATTTGAAAAAAATGTTGAAGTTGATCGATACGCTCGAAGATGATGATGACGTCCAAGAAGTGTACCATAATTTGGACGAATCAGTGCTTGAAGAGTAGCGACGTCCGTCGGCGAAGCCGGCGGATTTTTTGTGCAGACGTTCCAAGGTCGCGGAACATAATCGAATATGATGATCGAGCGCCATTGGCTCGAATCCTCGCCTCACTTTTTGGATCCGCGGCAGCTTGTCTTGCAAAAAAGCTGATGGGGAAGGAATAAAATGGCGTCCGCTGGTGAAACTAGTGGTGTAAAGGAACCATCATCCGAGAAGAGAGGAACAAACGATGCGAATTCTTTTCTTCATACTGTGGATCGCCGCCATCGTGTCACCGGTTCATTCGGTCTCCGCTGAAGCGGTCAAGATGACGATCGTGCTCGAGCGGCAATATTTGGACGGAGAGATGAGCGAAGAGAAGGTCACCGAAACCGTCGATTCGCTGAAAGAAATATGGAAAAAATATCGCGATTGGCAACTCGTGACGCTCGATGATCAGACGATCGTGTTTCGCAAAACAATCAACGACATTTCGCCGTTGTTAAAAACAAACGGCTATTTCGGGATTACAGACGATGGCACGTTGTCTATTTTCAACGGCAAACCGGGCCGGTCGAGCGAAATCATCCAGTCGTTTTTCCAAATCGACGTGCAAAAGCTCGAAAGCCGCCAGCAAGAGAAGTTGAAGCAAGGAATTCGCGTCCTCTCGAAGGAACAGTATGAACAAGTGATCGAAATGTACCGCCATTTTGCGGTCGTCCAATAAGCGAAGCGAAAGCCCGTGGTGCAAAGCGCATTGCGGGATTTCTTTTTGCTATAATGGAATCATATGATACAATGAAAGGACGAAAAAAGGAGAGGAGCAACCATTGATCGAGTTTATTCGTGGGTATGTTGATTACGTCTGTCCGGAATATATCGTCATCGACCATAACGGCATCGGCTACGAGATCTTTACGCCGAACCCGTTTGCGTTTCAGGAAAGCCGTGAGGTAGCGGTGACCGTCTATACATACGAATATGTGCGCGAAGATGTGCACGCCTTGTACGGGTTCCCAACGCGCGAAGAGCGCAACTTGTTCGCCAAGCTGCTGCAAGTGTCGGGCATCGGGCCGAAAGGCGGCCTCGCCATTTTGGCGGCTGGGCGTCCGGATGAACTGGCGCGGGCCATCGAGGAAGAAAACGAGGCGTTTTTATGCAAGTTTCCAGGTGTGGGCAAAAAGACGGCCCGACAAATGATTTTGGATTTAAAAGGGAAGCTCGGGACGCTTGCGGCGCCGGCGGATACGCGTTCGGCCGCGCCGCTTTCTGGTGCGCTCGCCGAGGCGGTGGCGGCGCTCAAGGCGCTCGGCTATGCTGAACGGGAGATTGAGAAAATCATTCCGGCGCTCCGCGAAGAAGTGATGTCGACGGAACAGTATGTGAAGCGGGCGCTGGCGCTGCTTTTGGGATAAACAGCGGCCAAAGGGAGGGATAACGGTGGAGGAACGGCTTGTATCTGGGGAGGTCTTAGGGGAAGAGGCTGTGTTTGAACCAAGTTTGCGCCCGCAATATTTGCATGAATATATCGGGCAAGATAAGATCAAAGAAAACTTAAAAGTGTTCATTGAAGCGGCCAAGCTCCGCGGAGAGACGCTCGACCATGTGCTGCTGTATGGACCGCCGGGGCTTGGGAAAACGACGCTGGCGGTGATCATTGCCAATGAAATGGGCGTCAAGCTGCGGGCGACGTCCGGCCCGGCGCTCGAGCGGCCCGGCGATTTAGCGGCGCTGTTAACGTCGCTCGAGCCGGGGGATGTGCTCTTTATTGATGAGATCCACCGGCTGTCGCGGGCGGTGGAAGAGGTGCTCTATCCGGCGATGGAGGATTATTGCTTAGATATCGCGATCGGCAGGGGGCCGGATGCGCGTACGCTCCGCCTTGACTTGCCGCCGTTTACGCTCGTTGGGGCGACGACGCGAGCTGGGGCGCTGTCAGCGCCGCTGCGCGACCGGTTTGGCGTCATCAGCCGGCTCGAATACTATCACGTCGACCAACTTGCCCAAATCATTGAGCGGGCGGCGGCCATCTTGCAAATCGGCATTGATCGAGAAGCGGCGCTTGAGCTTGCCCGCCGGGCGCGCGGCACGCCGCGCATCGCCAATCGCTTGCTGCGGCGCGTCCGCGATTTCGCGCAAGTGCGCGGGGATGGGGACATTACGCAGCCCCTCGCTGTCGAAGCCCTCGAGCGGCTGCAAGTCGACCGGCTCGGACTCGACCAAATCGACCATAAGCTGCTTTCAGCGATGATTGAAAAATTCGCCGGTGGTCCGGTCGGGCTCGAAACGCTGGCGGCTGTCATCGGTGAAGAAGCGCAAACGATTGAAGAAGTGTATGAGCCGTACTTGATGCAAATCGGTCTCTTGCAACGTACGCCGCGCGGGCGTGTCGTCACGCCGGCGGCGTACACCCATTTCGGAATGGAGGTGCCGAAGCGGTGAACAGCTTGCCGAAGTTGATCATGACGATCGGCGTTGTGCTCATCATTGTCGGGTTTGTCATGCAGTTTGTCAAACTCGGCCGCCTGCCGGGGGATATCGTCATCCGAAAAGGGAATATGACGTTTTATTTTCCTATTGTGACATCCATATTGCTGAGTGTTGTGCTCTCTTTGATTTTTTATGTACTCGGACGATTTCGCTGAAGGAAGGAGACGTTTATGAAAGTCGATTTGTTTGATTTCCATTTGCCGGAAGAATTGATCGCGCAAACGCCGCTTCCAGACCGGGCGGCGTCGAGGCTGATGGTGCTTGATAAACGCACCGGCGCCATCCGCCATGAAACATTTCGCAACATTATTTCGTACTTGAATCCGGGCGATTGCCTCGTCTTAAATGATACGCGCGTCATGCCGGCGCGTCTTTATGGGGAAAAAGCGGAAACAGGCGGAACGGTTGAAGTGCTGCTCTTAAAGCAGCTTGATGGCGACCGTTGGGAAACGCTCGTCAAGCCGGGCAAACGGGTCAAGCCGGGGACGAAGCTCACCTTTGGCGGCGGGAAGCTGGAAGCGGTCTGCCTCGATACGCTTGAACATGGAGGGCGAGTGCTCGAGTTTTCGTATGATGGCGTGTTTTATGAAGTATTGGCTGAACTTGGGGAGATGCCGCTGCCCCCGTACATTAAAGAAAAGCTTGACGACCCAGAACGATATCAGACGGTTTACGCCCGCGAAATCGGTTCGGCGGCGGCGCCGACCGCTGGTTTGCATTTCACCGAAGAGCTGCTTGATGCCATTCGCGAAAAAGGGGTGCAGATCGTCTTCATTACGCTTCATGTCGGCCTTGGCACGTTCCGGCCGGTGCAAGTGGACGAAGTCGAAAAGCACGATATGCATGCCGAGTTTTACCAAATGAGTGAAGAAACAGCGGAGACGTTAAACCGCGTTCGGGGGCAGGGCGGCCGCATCATTGCCGTCGGTACGACGTCGACACGGACGCTCGAGACGATCGCCGGCAAACATAACGGCCGGTTTGTCGCGGAAAGCGGCTGGACCGACATTTTCATCTATCCGGGCTATGAGTTCAAAGGCATTGATGGGCTGGTGACGAACTTCCATCTGCCAAAATCGACGCTCATCATGCTCGTGAGCGCGCTCGCCGGGCGCGAAAACATTTTGCACGCGTATGAAGTCGCGGTCCAAGAGCGGTACCGCTTTTTCAGCTTCGGTGATGCGATGCTCATCATTTGAGAAAGGAGAGCCACACGTTGACGACACCGATTCGCTTTGAACTGATCAAAACGTGCCGGCAGACGGGCGCACGTCTTGGCATTCTCCATACGCCGCACGGCTCGTTTGAAACGCCGATGTTTATGCCGGTCGGCACGCTTGCGACGGTCAAGACGTTGTCGCCGGAAGAATTGAAAGAAATGGGGGCCGGTGTCATTTTAAGCAACACCTATCATCTTTGGCTGCGGCCGGGGCATGACATTGTGGCGGAAGCGGGCGGGCTGCATGCGTTTATGAACTGGGATCGCGGCATTTTGACGGACTCCGGCGGCTTTCAAGTGTTCAGCCTCAGCGAATTCCGCCGCATTGAGGAGGACGGCGTCTATTTCCGCAACCATTTAAACGGCGACAAGCTGTTTTTGTCGCCGGAAAAAGCGACGGAAATTCAAAATGCACTTGGCGCTGACATCATCATGGCGTTTGACGAATGCCCGCCGTATCCGGCGACGTATGAATATATGAAACAATCGGTCGAACGGACGAGCCGTTGGGCGGAACGCTGCTTGAAAGCGCACCGCCGTCCGAAGGAGCAAGGGCTGTTTGGCATTGTCCAAGGCGGTGAATACGAAGAACTGCGCCGACAAAGCGCCCGCGATTTAGTGTCGCTCGACTTCCCTGGCTATGCGGTCGGCGGGTTGTCGGTCGGCGAGCCGAAAGAGGTCATGAATCGGGTGCTCGAGTTTACGACGCCGCTTCTGCCGGCGGACAAGCCTCGTTATTTAATGGGCGTCGGTTCCCCGGATTCGCTCATCGACGGGGCGATCCGCGGCATCGACATGTTCGACTGCGTGCTGCCGACGCGCATCGGCCGCAACGGCACCGTGATGACGAGCGAAGGGCGGGTGGTGATCAAAAACGCCCAGTACGCCCGCGACTTCTCGCCGCTCGATCCGAACTGCGACTGCTACACGTGCCGGAACTATACGCGCGCGTACATCCGCCATCTCATCAAATGTGATGAAACATTTGGCATCCGCCTCACGTCTTACCATAACGTCTATTTTTTGATAAAATTGATGAAGCAGGTGAGACAAGCGATCCGCGAAGATCGGCTCGCCGATTTCCGCGAGGAATTTTTCGAACGCTACGGCTTCAATAAGCCGAATGCAAAAAACTTTTGACGACCGGAAAGGAGGGGGGATTGCATGAACGCGACCATCGCCAATTTATTGCCGATTGTGCTGTTTTTTGTGATTTTCTACTTTTTGCTCATTCGTCCGCAGCAAAAACGGCAACGCGCCATCCAACAAATGCAGGCGAATTTGAAAAAAGGCGATAAAATCATCACGATCGGCGGATTGCACGGCATCATCGACTCAGTCGATGAGGACAAAATCATCGTTCGCGCCGGCGACGGCACGCGGCTGACGTTCGACCGCTCCGCGGTGAGAGAAGTGGTGGCGGAAAGCAAGGCGTAGCGAAAGCGCGGCCATCGACGCCCAAGTCGGGCGCCGATTTGAACGGCGGCGCGAAAAGCGCGAGCGAGACGCGGTTTCGCTTCTTAACCATCGCGCTGCGTCCATCACAAAAGGTGTCCTGTTTGCTTTGAGGACACCTTTTGCTTTTGCACCGGTTTGTCGTTTTTACGTCCGTTCATGGCGCGACGATGACAAATTGACCCCGACGATGCCGCCCAAGGAAGCGGCGGCGAAAAAGACAAGGTGGTACAGCCATTGTTCGACGGTAAACGATTTTTCCATGCCAAGAAATTGAAATGAAAAGATGATCGCCGTAAATAAGAGGCCGGTCAGCCCGCCAGCGAGCCATCCTTTTTCTTGGCTTTTTCCGCCGGCGACGATGCCGCCGATAAACAGCGAGACGACTGAGGCGGCAAATATGATCCAGGTGAGCGACGATTCGTGAATGTCCGTCCATTTCAGCAACAACGAAAAAATGAAGCTGACGAGCGCCGCCAACATAAAAACTGTAGCGATTCCATACACCAGTGCGCTGCCAAGCCGTGACACCGCAATCCCTCCTTGGCCAAAACGCTTTTTACCACAATATATTCGCCACCGGACAGGTTTAGACGTTTATTTTCGCTTGTTTTTGCCGGCCAGCCAGTGCAGCCCCGGAAGGTAGACGAGCTCTTCGCGCCGGATGAGCCGGAACAGAATGAGGCAGGCGGCATATAGGGCGGCTGTCGCGGCCATGGCAAGCAGCGTCCAAAATGGTGCGGGCACGGCCAAAAGCGGATGGCGGAAGAGCGCATAGCCGACTGCGCCAGCGGCGATGATGGCGCCAAGCGCTTTGATGTACTCGCGCCCATCGATGGAAAACGACACTGCCTTGACGACCGTGGCAAAGTGAAGCAGTGTCACAAGAACGGTGCTGACTGCAGTCGCCAGCGCCGCCCCCATAATGCCCAAACTTGGACGGGAAGCAAGGACGAAGATGCACGCGAGCTTCACCATCGCTCCGATCAAGCTGTTCGTCATGGCGGCGTTTGCTAAGTCGAGCCCTTGCAAAATAGCTTGCAGCGGGCCTTGGAAATAGTAAAGCAAGAAAAACGGCGCCATGACTTGGATGAAGATCGCCGCTTCCTCTGTGCCGTACATCCAGCGCATAAGCGGTTCGGCGAACAAGTAGAGAATAACAGTGGAAAAACCGCCGGTGACAAGCGACAAGCGCATTGCCTGGGTGATCCGGTATTCGACCAAAAGCAGCTTATTTTGTGCCATCGCTTCGCTGATGGCCGGCACAAGCGCGGTCGAGAGCGCGTACGTAATAAACGATGGCAACGTCAACAACGGCAGCGCGTAGCCGACAAGCTGTCCGTATTGCTTCGTGGCAGTGGAGGCGGCGACGCCGGCCAACGCCAAGCTGTTGGCGACGACGATTGGCTCAAAAAACCAAGAAAGCGAGCCGATCAAACGACCGCCGGTCGTCGGCAAGGCAATGCGCATGAGGCGGACGAACGTTTCTTTGCCGGCTTGGACGTAGTGAAAAAACTTTGTCCGCAGGGGAATCGATTTTTTCACCTTAAATAAAAACAGCAAATACAGTAACGATGCCAACTCGCCGAGAACGGAAGATGCCATGGCGCCGGCGGCGGCATACTCCACGCCATACGGCAAAAGCGGCCGTGTGCATAAGGCGATCAAGCTGATGCGGACGATTTGTTCCAACAAGAGCGAATAGGCGTACGGTTTCATTTGCTGACGCCCTTGAAAGTAGCCGCGCAGCACCGAAGAGATGGCGACGATCGGCACGACCGGAGCGATGGCAAGGAGCGGATAGTACGTGCGCGGGTCGGTAAACATCGTCCGCGAAAGCCACGGCGCGGCGGCGATGAGCATCGGCAGGAGCACGACGCTTAACGCGCCCGTGGTAGCCAGCGACACGACGAGAATCTTTTTCACTCGTTGCCGATCGCCGGCTGCCTCCGCTTCGGCGACGAGTTTCGAAATGGCGACCGGCAGACCGATCTGCGTCGCGGTAATGGCCAAAACGAGCGTTGGCACGGCCATCATGTACAGCCCAACTCCTTCATCGCCGATCATGCGGGCGATGACAATTCGGTTGATAAAGCCGAGGATTTTCGTAACAAAACCAGCAGCGATTAAAATGACCGTACCTTGTAAAAATTTAGACATTTTCTCCCCCTGCCTTCTCAAATGCCTCCATCTTTTATACAATATATGCAAGGCCCATGGCCAAGCATGACAAGATTGGCCGGCGGCACTGGATATGAGGGGGGATGGGGGATGGATGAAAACCGAAAGCTGCGCGAACAACTCATGCCAGCACTTGAGTGCAAGTATGACGAGTTTCGTCTGCTCGGCTATACACAAGTGACGATGGATGGACTGTGGGAATGCTTATGTTCTCGCAAGTGGAAACATCGGCCGGCGGAAAAGAGGCTGCATGAGTTGGTCAGCGACATTTTCTCTCTTTCGCCGGGCGAGTATATGACATTTTTGACGATGCGTTCGTATAAACAACAGGCGGCCGGCGATGATGAGCTGGAGTGGGTTTTAAAGGAATTGTTATAGCCGAAAATTGACACTGGCCGGCTGCTGTTTCATAATGGAAGGCGAGGCTAATGTTTTGCTTGGTGCTATAGCGGACGGCGCCGAGGCAAGTTGAAGGAGGATCTTAAGGAGAAATGGTAAAACGAAGCCGCATCGTCGCCTTTTTTCTGCTCCTGCTTTTGTTCGCCGGAGTGATGGGGCCGACGGTTCAAGGAATTGTACATAACATCAAACTGGGCCTTGACTTGCAAGGCGGTTTTGAAGTGCTGTATGAAGTGAAGCCGGCCAAAAAGGGCGACAAGATTGACCAAGAGACGCTGCAAAGCACCGTCAGCGCGCTGAATAAACGGATCAACGTCCTTGGCGTCAGCGAGCCGCGCGTTGACATCGAGGGAGGAAACCGCATCCGCGTCCAGCTCGCTGGAGTGAAAGACCAAAATGAGGCGCGCGAAATTTTGTCCACACAGGCGAAATTGACGTTCCGCGACGTCAATGACAACGTGCTTATGGACGGGAGCGACCTCGTCCAAGGCGGAGCGAAGCTGTCGTTTGATGAAAACGGCCGGCCAAGCGTCGCTCTGAAATTGAAAGACGCCGACAAATTCCGTCAAGTGACGGAAAAAGTATATAAAATGGGGCCGCCAAACAACATTTTAGTCATTTGGCTTGATTTTAAAGAAGGAGTGGATTCCTACCGGAAAGAAGCGGGCAAAGCCGATCCGAAATTTATTTCCGCCGCTTCGGTCAATCAAGTGTTCAATCAGACGGATGTGTCGATCGTCGGCAATTTTACGGTCAAAGAAGCCCAGCAGCTGGCTGATTTGCTCAATGCCGGCGCGCTGCCGGTTGAGCTGCATGAAATTTACTCCACCTCCGTCGGTGCTCAGTTTGGAAAAAACGCCCTGCAAAAAACGGTATTGGCCGGCATCATCGGTGTGGCGGCGATCTTCTTGTTCATGATTTGGTTTTACCGGCTTCCCGGGATCATTGCCGTCATTACGCTGTCAGTGTACATTTATTTGATTTTGCTGTTGTTTGATTGGATGAATGTTGTCATGACACTGCCGGGCATTGCTGCCCTTATTTTAGGGGTTGGGATGGCGGTCGATGCCAACATTATTACGTACGAACGGATCAAAGAGGAGCTCAAGCTCGGCAAGTCGATGCTGTCGGCGTTCCGCGCCGGCAACCGCGGGTCGTTTGCGACGATTTTTGACGCCAACCTTACAACGATCATCGCCGGTGCTGTCCTTTTTATTTATGGGACAAGCTCGGTGAAAGGATTTGCGACGACGCTTATCATCAGCATCGTCGTCAGCTTCCTCACCGCTGTTTACGGCACGCGGCTGTTGCTCGGCCTGCTTGTGTCAAGCCGTTGGTTCGATAAAAAGCCGGAGTGGTTCGGCGTCAAGAAGTCAGAAATCTTAAACATTGCGGAAACGACCGAGGAAACGGAAGTGCCGACGAAGTTTGACCACTGGGATTTTGTCAAACATAGCAAAAAGTTTTTCGTATTTTCCAGCGTCTTGACGATCGCTGGCGTTATCTCGTTGTTCGCGATGGGGCTGAATCTCGGCATTGACTTCACGAGCGGAACGCGCGTTGAGGTGACGAGCAACCAGCCGATCGACGCCAAGGAACTGAGCGGCTATTTCGAGCGGCTCGGCTACAAGCCGGAGGATGTCGTTTTATCCGGCACGGACGGGAAAACAGGCGTCGTCCGCTTGATTGGCGTGCTCGATAAGCAAGAAATTGCCAAGCTGAAAAATGAATTGAAGCAAGTATACGGAAGCGAACCGAACATCAGCACCGTCTCGCCGGTCGTCGGCAAGCAGCTCGCCCGCAATGCGCTTATTGCTGTGCTGATTTCCTCGATCGGCATCATTCTTTACGTGACGATCCGCTTTGAGTGGCGGATGGCGCTGGCGGCGATCGTCGCTCTGTTGCATGACGCCTTTTTCATTGTCACCGTGTTCAGCTTGACGCGCCTTGAGGTTGATTTGACATTCATCGCTGCAGTGCTGACGATCATCGGTTATTCGATCAACGACACGATTGTCACGTTTGACCGCATCCGGGATTTGATGAAAAAGCGGAAAGTGAAAACGATCGACGACTTGAAACATATCGTCAACCGGGCGTTGCAGCAAACATTTACACGCTCGGTCAACACGGTATTGACCGTCTTGTTTACGGTCATCGCGTTGCTCCTCTTTGGCAGCGAGGCCATCCGCAATTTCAACCTCGCTCTGCTTGTTGGGCTTGTGTGCGGAGTCTATTCGTCGCTTTGCATCGCTTCACAGCTTTGGGTCGTTTGGAAGGGCCAGGAGCTTAAAAAAGGAAAAGGAGCCAAAAAAGCGGCGGCCGAGGCCGAACCGCAGGTGTAATGGCGGCGCTGGAAAAAAGCGGGGAACGTTTTTTCCAGCGCTTTTTTCTTGCCATCAATGCTGTAAATAGAAAATGGATACACTAACATTCGAGGCAATATGGACAACACGCGGGGCTGTCAGACAGAAAGGTGAGGAATGGACATGGAAAACGAACAGCGATTCAGGCAGGCAAAAACGGCGGCGATGGTCGGCATTGTTGGCAATATGGCGCTAGCCGCCGTCAAGGCGGCGGTCGGCGTGTGGAGCCAAAGCCGAGCACTGATCGCCGATGCCGCTCATTCAGCGTCCGACGTGGCCGGTTCGTTCGCCGTTTGGGTCGGACTGCGGGCCGCCGCGCGCCCGCCGGATGAGGATCATCCGTACGGGCATGGAAAAGCGGAATCCATCGCCGCCATTATTGTGGCGGTCCTTCTATTTCTCGTTGGGTTCGAGATCGGGCGCTCGGCGTTTCTGTCGTTTTTCACCCCGCTGTCACCGCCGGGAGCGGCCGCCATTTACGTCTTGTTGTTGTCGATTGCTGTCAAAGAAGCGATGTTTCGCTATAAATATCGACTCGGGAAAAAGCTAAACAGCGATGCGCTGATCATCAACGCCTATGAGCACCGGTCGGATGTATTTTCATCGTTTGCTGCGCTCATCGGCGTCGGCGCCGCCATCGTCGGCGGAAAATGGGAGATTGGCTGGCTTGTATACGCGGATCCGCTCGCCGGATTGTTCGTCTCGCTGCTTGTGCTGAAAATGGCATGGGACCTTGGCCGCCAGTCGGTTCATACCGCGATCGATCATGTGCTTCACGAGGAAGAGGCCGGCTATTTGCGCGAGGCGGTCTTGTCCGTTCCCGATGTGCGGCAAATCAATGAACTGCATGCGCGCGAGCACGGCCATTACGTCATCGTCGATTTGAAAATCGCCGTCGATCCGCGATTGACGGTCGAAGAGGGGCACCAGATCGGAAAAAAGGTGAAAGAAAAACTGCTGACGCTGCCGCGCGTCCGCAATGTCATGGTCCACATCAATCCGTACAATCCGGAAAAAAACTCGTAACGTCGTTGCCTGCCCTTTTCTCCTTTTTGTATAATAAGGAGAGTTGAGGTGGGAGACATGTTGAAAGCGAAAACGCGTTGGGAGGTGGAGCGCCTCGATGAGCAGGCCGTGAGGCGGCTGGCTGAGGAAGCCGGCATCACGCCCTTATTGGCGAGGCTTCTCGTCCGCCGCGGGGTTCGGACGGCCTCGGAGGCGGCGGCGTTTCTCCATCCGCTTGAGCAACCGTTTCATGATCCGTTTTTGCTTGACGGGATGGAGCGAGCGATTCGGCGTCTAAAGCGGGCGATTGACGCGGGTGAACGCGTGTTGGTATACGGCGATTACGATGCCGATGGCGTTTGCAGCACGTCGGTGATGGTAAGTGCTCTCAAAGAGGCGGGGGCATCGGTCGAGTTCTACATTCCGAACCGGTTTACGGAAGGATACGGTCCGAACATGGCGGCGTTTCGCGCCGCAAAAGAGCGTGGCGTTTCCGTCATTGTGACCGTCGACAATGGGATTGCGGCGGTCAAGGAGATTGCGGCCGCCAACGAGTGGGGGATGGATGTCATCGTCACAGATCACCACGAGCCCGGTCCGGCGCTGCCGGAGGCGCATGCGATCATTCATCCGAAGCTGCCGGGAAGTACATATCCGTTTCGCGATTTAGCCGGCGTCGGCGTTGCATTTAAGGTAGCCCATGCCTTGCTTGGGCGAGTGCCGCGCCATTTGCTCGATTTGGCTGCCATTGGCACGATCGCCGATTTGGTGCCGCTCGTTGGGGAAAACCGCCTCTTGGCGGCGCAAGGGCTTGAAGCGTTGCGCATGACGAAGCGCGTCGGGCTGCGCGCTCTTTTTCGGCAGTGCCGCCTTGATGCAGCAACCATCAATGAACAGACCGTCGGCTTTGTCATCGCCCCGCGCTTGAATGCAGCAGGGCGTCTCGGCGGCGCCGATCCGGCGGTGGCGCTCTTAATGACCGATGATGAAGACGAGGCGATGCAGCTGGCAGCAGAAATGGATGAGTTAAACCGCGAACGCCAACAGCTTGTGGCGCAAATTGCAGAGGAAGCGGCAGACATGGTGCGGCGCCAATTCCCTCCCGAGGAACATCGCGTTTTGGTCGTGGCAGGCGAAGGATGGAATGCCGGAGTGGTCGGCATTGTCGCTTCCAAGCTTGTCGAGCAGTTTTACCGCCCGGCGGTCGTGCTTTCGGTCGACCGGGAGAAAGGGATCGCCAAAGGGTCGGCCCGCAGCATCCACGGGTTTGACTTGTTTGCCAGCTTGTCGCAATGCCGCGACTTGTTGCCTCATTTTGGCGGCCATCCGATGGCGGCGGGGATGACGCTGGCGCTTGATGATGTGGAAGAGTTGCGTCAACGGCTGAACGCCATCGCCGCCGAAACGTTGTCTGAGAACGATTTTACGCCGCCGACATTCATTGATGCTTCCTGTTCGATCGCTGAGTTGACGCTGTCGGCCGCCCGCGGCCTTGAGCGATTCGCTCCGTTTGGCGTCGGCAATCCGCGGCCGCTTGTTCTCATTGAAGGGGTGTCGGTTGAAACCATGCGGCGCGTCGGGGCGAACGGAGCCCATATGAAAGCTGTCTTTTCCCAAGACGGGGCCGCGGTCGACGCCATCGGCTTCGGTCTCGGGCCGTTATGTGAAGAAATCGCTCCGGATGCGCGCATTTCAGCGGTTGGGGAGCTGTCGGTGAACGAATGGAACGGGTTCGCCAAGCCACAGCTATCGTTGTGTGATCTGGCGGTCAGCGACTGCCAGCTGTTTGACGTCCGCGGCTGCCGCGATGTTCGTCCTCTTCTTGAGCGGTTGCCAAAAGAGAAGCGGTTGGTCGTCTCCTTTCGCCGCGAAACCGGGCAGCGCTCGGACGTGGCGCCATTTCGCGGGGAGCTTCATTGTGTGCCGACCGAAGAAGAGGCGGGCGCCTTATCGATTGACGACCGCTATGTCGTGCTGCTTGACGTGCCGCCGCGGCTGGCCTTGCTGTCGGCGCTTCTTAGCAACGGGCGGCCGGCGCGCATTTACGCGGTGTTTGCTCAGCCCGAGGCGCAATTTTTCCGCACGTTTCCGACGCGCGACCATTTTAAATGGTTTTACGCCTTTTTGCATCGACACCGTTCGTTTCCGCTCGCCAAGCGCGGCGGTGAGCTGGCCCGCGCCCGCGGTTGGACGGAAGAGACGGTTCATTTTATGGCCAAAGTATTTTTAGAGCTTGACTTTATTAGCGAACAAAACGGCGTCATTTCGCTCGTTCATCAGCCGGCGAAGCGCGATTTGCACGAATCGCCGACGTATCGCCGCCGGCGGGACGAGCTCGAGGCAGAGCATCAGTTAGTCTATTCCACTTACGAGCAATTGAAACGTTGTTTGGCGGAAATGACACGTTCGCAAACGCACGAGGAGGCAAACGTATCATGGACTTAAAACAATACATTACGATTGTGCCCGATTTTCCGAAGCCGGGCATCATGTTTAAAGATATTACAACGCTGATGGACAACGGTCCGGCGTACAAATACGCGACCGACCAAATTGTTCAATATGCGCGCGAAAAACAAATCGACATCGTCGTTGGTCCGGAAGCGCGCGGCTTTATCATCGGTTGCCCGGTCGCCTATGCGCTTGGCGTCGGGTTTGCGCCGGTGCGCAAGGAAGGGAAGCTGCCGCGCGAAGTCGTCCGCGTTGAGTATGGCCTCGAATATGGAACCGATGTCTTGACGATGCATAAAGATGCCATTAAGCCAGGACAGCGCGTGTTGATCACCGACGACTTGCTGGCGACGGGTGGGACGATGCGGGCGACGATCGATTTGGTGGAACAGCTCGGCGGAGTGGTGGCCGGATTGGCGTTTTTGATTGAGCTCACCGAGCTTGGCGGGCGCAAAAAGTTGGAAGGATACGATATTTTGACCTTGATGCAGTTTTAACATAGTTTCGAAAGAAGCCTCCCGCTTTGAAACGAAAGGAAAGTGGGAGATACATTTCGGTTGGCGATAGCCAGCCAAATATGATAATATATATAGTTAGAATGGACAACTTCGGAACGAAGGGAAGCGTAAAGGGGTTTGGTGTGTGGCTTACCGTTCAGCGAACACGCACAAGTCGCTTGAAGCCTCCACCTCTCCGCAAAGTGCAGGTGGCGGGTAGTTCACACAGTCGACATTGTTCGCTTCTTCGGATACAATAGAGAAAAAAGGGGCACTCACACATGAGTGCTCTTTCTTATTAACCGTTATGAACGCAACGGACGTCTGTGCTTTGCAACTTCAATTTTAATTGATTAAAAAGGTGATTCAACCCTATGGCCAATGAACAAGTGCTGACAGCGGAGCAAGTGTTTGAACGAGCGAGCTGCTATTTGTCGGAGCAGGACGTCGCCTTTTTGAAAAAGGCGTATGAGTTTGCCAAGCATGCCCACCGCGATCAGTTCCGAAAATCGGGCGAACCATACATCATCCACCCGATTCAAGTCGCGGGCATTTTGGTGGACTTGAAGATGGACGCGACAACGATCGCCGCCGGGTTTTTGCATGATGTCATCGAAGACACCGAGGCGACAAAAGAAGACCTCGAGCGCGAGTTTGGTCCGGAAGTGGCGATGCTTGTCGACGGAGTGACGAAGCTCGGCAAAATTAAATATAAATCACAGGAAGAACAGCAGGCGGAAAACCATCGGAAAATGTTTTTGGCGATGGCGCAAGATATCCGGGTTATTTTGATCAAGCTCGCCGACCGGCTGCACAACATGCGGACGTTGAAACATTTGCCGGCCGAAAAACAGCGGCGCATTGCCAACGAGACGCTCGAAATTTTCGCCCCGCTTGCGCATCGGCTCGGCATTTCGAAAATCAAATGGGAGCTTGAGGATACGGCGCTTCGTTATTTAAACCCGCAACAGTACTACCGCATCGTCAACTTAATGAAGAAAAAGCGGGCTGAGCGTGAGCAATACTTGGAAGAAGTCATTCAAGAAGTGCGCGAACGGCTCAATGAAGTGCACATTCCGTGCGAAATTTCTGGACGTCCAAAGCATATTTACAGCATTTATCGAAAAATGGTGATGCAAAACAAACAGTTCAACGAAATTTATGACTTGCTCGCCGTCCGCATCATCGTCAACAGCATCAAAGACTGTTATGCCGTCCTCGGCATCATCCATACGTGCTGGAAGCCGATGCCGGGGCGGTTCAAAGACTACATCGCCATGCCGAAGCCGAACATGTACCAATCGCTCCATACGACGGTGATCGGCCCAAAAGGCGAGCCGCTTGAGGTGCAAATCCGCACATTTGAAATGCACCAAATCGCCGAATTCGGGATTGCCGCCCACTGGGCGTACAAAGAAGGAAAGACGATCAAGCCGAACTCGTTTGAAGAAAAGCTGTCTTGGTTTCGGGAAATTTTGGAATGGCAAAACGATGCGAGCAATGCCGAAGAGTTCATGGAATCGCTCAAGATGGACCTGTTTTCCGACATGGTGTTCGTTTTCACGCCAAAGGGCGATGTCATTGAGCTGCCGGCTGGATCGGTGCCGATCGATTTCGCTTACCGCATCCATTCGGAAATCGGCAACAAGACGATCGGGGCGAAAGTGAACGGCAAAATGGTGCCGCTTGACTACAAGCTGCAAACGGGCGACATCGTCGAAATTTTAACTTCCAATCATTCGTACGGGCCAAGCCAAGATTGGCTGAAACTGGCAAAAACATCGCAGGCGCGCAACAAAATCCGCCAATTTTTTAAAAAACAGCGGCGCGAAGAAAACATTGAAAAAGGCAAAGAGATGGTGGAAAAAGAGGTGCGAAGCCTCGGCTTTGAACCGAAAGAAGTGATGACGGCCGACAACGTGAAGCGCGTCGCCGAAAAGTTCAACTTCTCGAACGAAGACGATATGTATGCAGCGGTCGGTTATCATGGCATCACAGCAGCGCAAATCGCCCATCGGTTGACGGAAAAATGGCGGAAGCAGCGCGATCTCGAGGAACAGCAGCGCAAGTTGGCCGAGGCGTTTTCCGAGGCAAAGCTGCCGGCAGGAAAAAAACGCGACTGTGGCATTCGCGTCCAAGGAATGGACAACTTGCTCATCCGTTTGTCGCGCTGCTGCAATCCAGTGCCGGGCGATGAAATTATCGGCTTCATTACCCGCGGCCGCGGCATTTCCGTCCACCGCGCCGACTGTCCGAATGTGAAAACGGAAGAAGCCGCTGATCGGCTGATTGCCGTAGAATGGGAAAGCGGGGCAAACGGCGAGCGCGAGTATAACGTAGACATTGAGATCACCGGATTTGACCGCCGCGGTTTGCTGAATGAGGTGCTGCAGGCGATCAATGAAACGCGCACTGATATTTCCGCCGTCTCGGGACGCTCAGACCACCGACATAAAATCGCGACGATCCATATGACGATCGCCATTCATAATTTGAGCCACTTGCAAAAAGTCGTCGAACGAATCAAGCAAATTCCCGACATTTATTCCGTTCAGCGCTTGATGAACAACTAAGGGCGGCGAAAGGAGGAAGGCGAGTGAGAGCGGTCATCCAGCGGGCGAAAGAGGCCAAAGTCACCGTCGACGGCGAGACGGTCGGAGCGATCGATGCCGGGCTTGTCGTCCTTCTTGGCGTCACACACGAGGACACAGAGGACGATGCTGCCTATTTGGCTGAGAAAATCGTTCATTTGCGTATTTTTGAAGATGAAGACGGAAAAATGAACCGCTCCTTGCTTGACGTCGGCGGAGCGGTGCTGTCGGTGTCGCAGTTCACCCTTTATGGCGACTGCCGAAAAGGCCGGCGCCCGAACTTTATGGCGGCGGCAAAGCCCGACCATGCCTTGCCGCTGTATGAAGCGTTCAATGCTGCCTTGCGTGAAAGGGGCGTCCATGTGGAAACCGGCGTATTCGGTGCGATGATGGACGTATCGCTCACAAACGAAGGGCCTGTCACTTTGATCATCGACACGAGTGAGAAACCGGGAAACCGATGAAGTTTCCCGGTTTCTTTTTTATTTTCCGCAAGAAATGGGAATGATGAAAACAGGTTGATCCGAAGGGAAAGGAGGAGCGCAATGCGGCAAACGAACAGAGGCGAGCAGGCGCACCGGTCGAACGATGTGCTGTCCGCTGACTTTCACGAATGGGTGCGGCTCGAGGCTCAATATAGCGCCTTTGAGTTGGCATCCGAATTCGGCGTGGCGCCGAAAGATGTACAAATGTTGAAAAAACAGCTGTTCCGCCCATAATGGACGGAAAACGGTCTCTTTGCAGTGATGTTTCATGTGGGTGGAAGCAACGCTTCGCCCGTAATAGGTGGACAGCGGCGGAGAAAACATCTCTTTTGTTCCTGCGGTTCTGAGAAGATGCCGGCGGACGTGGGAGAGAACGCATACGGGGCATAGGTTGCGCTCCTGCTGCAGAACGCTGCTTGACGTTGTCCACTGGTGAGGCTGGAAGGAACTTTGAGCGTATCTATTGACAAATGTGCACCTCTATACGATAATAAGTATCGAATTAAAATTATTATAAAATAACAGTTCCAGGAGGTAGATGCAGCAATGTCTCTCGTAGGAAAAAAAGTACAGCCGTTCCGCGCTCAAGCGTATCACAATGGTGAATTCATCGAAGTAACAGAACAAGACTTCATGGGGAAATGGAGCATCGTTTGCTTCTATCCGGCGGACTTTACATTCGTCTGCCCGACGGAGCTCGAAGACTTGCAAGACCACTATGCGACATTTAAAGAACTCGGCGTGGAAGTGTACTCGGTTTCGACCGATACGCACTTTACTCATAAAGCATGGCACGACACATCGCCGGCCATCAGCAAAATCGAATACGTCATGATCGGCGACCCTTCGCATCAACTGTCGCGCATGTTTGATGTGCTTGATGAAGAACAAGGATTGGCGCAACGCGGCACGTTCATCATTGACCCAGACGGCGTCATTCAAGCGGTGGAAATCAATGCAGACGGCATCGGCCGCAACGCCAGCACGCTGATTGATAAAATTAAAGCGGCACAATATGTGCGCAACCATCCGGGTGAAGTCTGCCCGGCGAAATGGAAAGAAGGGGCGGAAACGCTGAAGCCAAGCCTGGACCTCGTCGGCAAAATTTAAGGGGGCTTGGGCGATGCTGTTGGATGCTGACATCAAGGCGCAACTCGCTCAGTATTTGCAATTGCTTGAAAATGAGATTGTCTTGACGGTAAGCGCGGGAGACGACAACGTTTCCCGCGATATGCTTGCTTTAGTCGATGAGTTGACGTCCATGTCGCCGAAAATCAAAGTGGAAAAGGCAAGGCTTGAACGCACGCCGAGCTTCAGCGTCAACCGGGTCGGCGAAAACACTGGCATCACGTTCGCCGGCGTCCCGCTCGGTCATGAGTTTACCTCGCTGGTGCTGGCCCTGCTTCAAGTGAGCGGGCGGCCGCCGAAAGTGAGCGAAGACGTCGTGCGCCGCATTCAACAAATCCGGGGCAAACACCATTTTGAAACGTATGTGAGCCTAACGTGCCATAACTGCCCGGACGTTGTTCAAGCGCTCAACATCATGAGCGTGCTGAACCCCGACATTTCGCATACGATGATCGACGGGGCGGCGTTTAAGGATGAAGTGGAACAAAAAGGGATTATGGCCGTGCCGACCGTCTTTTTAAACGGCAAACTGTTCGCCAGCGGCCGCATGTCGATTGAAGACATTCTCGCGAAACTAGGAAGCGAGCCGGATGCCGCGTCGTTTGCCGATAAAGAGCCGTTTGATGTGCTTGTCGTCGGCGGCGGCCCGGCGGGTGCGACAGCCGCCATTTATGCAGCGCGCAAAGGCATCCGCACCGGCATCGTTGCGGATCGTTTTGGCGGGCAAATTTTGGATACGCTCGGCATTGAAAACTTCATCAGCGTCAAATATACGGAAGGGCCGAAGCTCGCGGCCAGCATCGAAGAGCATGTCAAACAGTACGATGTCGACATCATGATCCAGCGCGCCAAACGGCTTGCGAAAAAAGAGTTGATTGAAGTGGAGCTGGAAAACGGCGCCGTTTTGAAAAGCAAAACGGTGGTGCTTGCAACGGGCGCCCGTTGGCGCAACCTTGGCGTGCCGGGCGAGGAAGAGTTCAAAAACAAAGGCGTCGCCTACTGCCCGCATTGCGATGGTCCGCTGTTTGAAGGCAAGCACGTGGCGGTCATCGGCGGCGGCAACTCCGGCGTGGAAGCGGCCATTGACTTGGCCGGCATCGCCAGCCACGTGACGCTGTTGGAGTTCGCACCGGAACTGAAAGCCGACGCCGTTTTGCAAGATCGGCTGTACAGCTTGCCGAATGTGACGGTGATCAAAAACGCGCAAACGACGGAAATCACTGGCACGGATAAGGTGAACGGCTTGACGTACGTCGACCGGGCGACAGGGCAAGAACACCATATCGAGCTGCAAGGCGTGTTCGTGCAAATCGGCCTCGTGCCGAATACAGAGTGGCTTGAAGGAACAGTGGAACGGAACCGCTTCGGCGAAATCATCGTCGACAAGCGCGGCGCGACCAACGTTGAAGGCGTCTTTGCCGCAGGCGACTGCACGGACAGCGCCTACAAGCAAATCATTATTTCGATGGGCTCCGGAGCGACGGCGGCGTTAAGCGCATTTGATTATTTGATTCGCCATTAAGGCGACCACGGCGTCCCGCCAAGGCGGGGCGCCTTCTTTTGCATCAAAGGCCGGCCAAGCGGCGGGACGCTTTTTTTCAAGGCGGCTTGACAAACGGTCCGCTTTCTCCGTAATATAAAATTACAATTCAGATGGGTGATAGTGGACAACCGATGATGGAGAGAAGTAGGTAAGACCCACATGGCCAGAGAGGAAACGCCTTAGGCTGGAAGCGTTTCTCCATGATGGCTTAGCGAAAGACACTCCGTAGGTTTCCCTTTGAACGCGCGTGGCGTCAGTAAAAGGGAACGCGCGCCTGGCGTTAGCGGCGACAAGCGGAAGCCGGATGGCTTCAATTAGGGTGGCACCGCGGGAATGACGCTCTCGTCCCTATCAAGGGATCAGGGCGTTTTTATTTTGAGCAAAAGGAGGATCCGCATGGCGTTTCAAATTCCAAGAGGAACGCAAGATATTTTGCCGGGAGACAGCGAAAAATGGCAGTACGTGGAGCAAGTCGCCCGCGAATTATGTTCCCGGTACGGATATCGGGAAATTCGGACGCCGATTTTTGAACATACCGAACTGTTTTTGCGCGGCGTCGGTGATACGACCGATATCGTCCAAAAAGAGATGTATACGTTTGAGGACAAGGGAGGGCGTGCGCTCACGCTCCGCCCGGAAGGCACGGCGCCGGTCGTGCGGGCGTTCGTCGAGCATAAGCTGTACGGCAGCCCGAACCAGCCGCTGAAACTGTATTACAGCGGGCCGATGTTCCGCTACGAGCGGCCGGAAGCCGGGCGGTTCCGCCAATTCGTTCAGTTTGGCGTCGAAGCGATTGGCAGCAGCGATCCGGCCATTGATGCCGAGGTCATGGCGCTGGCGATGCATATTTACGAAGCGCTTGGCTTAAAACGGATCCGGCTTGTCATCAACAGCTTGGGCGACCTTGACAGCCGCCGGGCGCATCGCGAGGCGCTCGTGCGCCATTTTTCGGGGCGCATCCATGAACTGTGTGCCGATTGTCAGACGCGGCTCGAGACGAATCCGCTCCGCATTCTCGACTGCAAAAAGGACCGCGATCATGAACTGATGGCGACGGCGCCGTCGATTTTGGATTACTTGAATGATGAATCACGCGCGTATTTTGAGAAGGTGAAACACTATTTGGCCATGCTTGGCCTTCCGTTTGTCATCGATTCGCGGTTGGTGCGCGGGCTTGATTATTACAACCATACGACATTTGAAATTATGAGCGAAGCGGAAGGGTTTGGCGCAGCCGCGACGCTGTGCGGCGGCGGGCGCTACAATGGGCTTGTCGAGGAAATCGGCGGGCCGGAAATGCCGGGGATCGGTTTTGCGTTAAGCATCGAACGGCTGCTCGCAGCGCTGGAGGCGGAGGGGGTGGAGCTTCCGACCGGCGAAGGGATCGATTGCTATGTGGCTGCGCTCGGCGAACGGGCAAAAGAGGAAGCGATCCGCCTCGTCTATGAATTGCGCCGTGCCGGCTTGCGCGTTGATCAAGACTATGTCGGCCGAAAACTGAAGGCGCAGCTGAAAGCAGCCGACCGCCTCAAAGCAGCGTTTGTCGTCATGATTGGCGATGAAGAGCTCGACAAACAAATCGCGACCGTCAAGGAGATGGCGAGCGGCGAACAAACGAACGTGCCGTTCGGCGAACTGGCTTCATTTTTCACAGAACGAACGAGGAGAGAGGGGGAGTAAACGAATGAAACGGACATATTATTGCGGTGAAGTGCCGGAAACGGCTGTCGGCGAGCGCGTCGTGCTCAAAGGATGGGTGCAAAAGCGCCGCGACTTAGGCGGGCTCATTTTCATCGATTTGCGCGACCGGACAGGCATCGTGCAAATCGTCGCCAGCCCCGATGTATCAGCTGAAGCGCTGGCGGCCGCTGAGCGCGTGCGGAGCGAGTACGTGCTGAGTGTGGAAGGGACGGTCGTCGCCCGCGCGCCGGAGACGGTCAACCCGAACATCGCGACCGGCCGCATCGAAGTGCAGGCGGAGCGCATCGACATTATCAATGAAGCGAAAACGCCGCCGTTTGCGATCACGGATGACACCGATGCAGCGGAAGACGTGCGTTTAAAATATCGCTACTTGGATTTGCGCCGCCCGGTCATGTTTCGAACGCTGGAGCTCCGGCATAAGGTCACGAAAGCGGTGCGCGACTTTTTGGACAGCGAGCGCTTTTTGGAAGTGGAGACGCCGATGTTGACGAAAAGCACGCCGGAAGGGGCGCGCGACTATTTAGTGCCAAGCCGCGTCCATCCAGGTGAATTTTACGCCTTGCCGCAGTCGCCGCAAATTTTTAAGCAGCTGCTGATGGTCGGCGGGTTTGAACGCTACTATCAAATCGCGCGCTGCTTCCGCGATGAAGATTTGCGCGCCGACCGCCAGCCGGAGTTTACGCAGATTGACATTGAAATGTCGTTTATCGATCAAGAAGACATCATCGATGTCACCGAACGGATGATGGCGGCGGTCGTCAAAGCGGCGAAAGGAACCGACATTCCGCGCCCGTTTCCGCGCATCACGTATGATGAGGCGATGAGCCGCTATGGCTCGGACAAGCCGGATATACGCTTTGGCCTCGAGCTCGTCGACGTATCGGACATCGTCCGCGATTCCGCGTTTCAAGTGTTTGCCCGCGCAGTCAAAGAGGGAGGGCAAGTGAAGGCGATCAACGCCAAAGGCGCGGCGCCCCGCTATTCGCGCAAGGAGATCGACGCGTTGGGCGAGTTTGTCGGCCGCTATGGAGCGAAAGGGCTGGCGTGGCTGAAAGCGGAAGGCGATGAGCTGAAAGGGCCGATCGCCAAGTTTTTCACCGATGGCGAACAGGCTGCGCTTCGCCAAACGCTGGCGGTCGAAGACGGGGATTTGCTGTTGTTTGTCGCCGACCAAAAGGCGGTCGTGGCCGCGGCCCTCGGCGCGCTGCGGCTTCGGCTCGGCAAGGAGCTCGGCTTGATCGACGAAACGAAGCTCGCGTTTTTGTGGGTGACGGACTGGCCGCTGTTGGAATACGACGAAGAGGAAGGCCGTTATTACGCCGCTCACCATCCGTTTACGATGCCGGTGCGCGACGACATTCCGCTGCTTGAAACCAACCCGGGCGCGGTTCGGGCGCAGGCGTATGACCTCGTCTTAAATGGCTATGAGCTTGGCGGCGGCTCGCTCCGCATCTTTGAGCGGCACGTGCAGGAAAAAATGTTCCGCGCCTTAGGGTTCAGCGAAGAAGAAGCGCGCCGTCAGTTCGGCTTCTTGCTTGAGGCGTTTGAGTACGGCACTCCGCCGCACGGCGGCATCGCGCTTGGCCTTGACCGGCTTGTGATGCTCTTGGCAGGGCGCACGAATTTGCGCGATACGATCGCCTTCCCGAAAACGGCGAGCGCGGGCTGCCTGCTCACGGAAGCGCCGAGCCCGGTCAGCGAAAAACAGCTGGAAGAGCTGCATTTGGCTGTCGTGCTGCCTGACCAAGAATAGCTGCTCCGCCGGCAAGGAAACATCAGCGGCAGGTGTTCACAAACGCAAAAAAATATGATAGAATAAAGAACAACCAACCGTCCTAATGTGTTCGTCGCATCACCCATCGTTTTGACCGAACAGTTTATGATCCGGGAGTCCGGGGTTTCCAAGCGGTGTGCATGCCTCTTTGTCACAGGGGAAGCGCAAACCTTGGAACAGGGCACCCACCTATGGGAGAGCGGGTTCAAAACGAAGGCATCGACGGCACGATTGGGACTGGTGTACAGAGGAACAACGAAGAAAAACAACGATCCCCTATGCGGAGCGCATAGGGGGTTTGTTTTGCCAGCAAAATGCCGTTGCCACATTTACCGCCTTAATGTTAGGATAAAAGGCGGTATCAGACTCTAAACAAACGGAGAGGAGAACGATGCTGCATCAATTTTCCCGCAATGAGTTAGCCATTGGCCCTGAGGGGCTTGAAAAATTAAAAAACGCCACCGTCGCCGTCCTTGGCGTCGGCGGCGTGGGGTCGTTCGCCGTCGAGGCGCTCGCCCGTTCCGGAATTGGCCGATTGGTGCTTGTTGATCGCGATAACGTCGATATCACCAACATCAACCGGCAAATCCATGCGTTGCTCTCGACCATTGGGCGTCCGAAAGTCGAGCTGATGAAAGAGCGCATCGCCGACATCAACCCGGCGTGCGAGGTCATCGCGCTGCAAATGTTTTATACGGAAGAGACGTATGAGCAGTTTTTTGCCTATGATCTCGATTTTGTCATCGATGCGTCTGACACGATTGTGTATAAAGTGCATTTGATGAAACAATGCCTCAAGCGCGGCATTCCGATCATCTCCAGCATGGGGGCGGCGAACAAAATGGATCCGACCCGCTTTCGCATCGCCGATATTTCCAAGACGCACACCGACCCGATCGCGAAAGTCATCCGCGCCAAGTTGCGCAAAGAAGGGATCCGCCGCGGCATTCCGGTCGTCTTTTCCGACGAGAAGCCGGTGAAAATCCGCGAAGATGTCCGCCAAGTTGTCGGCAATGACGCTTCACCAATCCGCAAGGCGAAAATGCCGCCGTCATCCAACGCCTTTGTCCCTTCGGTCGCCGGATTGATCATGGCGTCCTATGTGATCAACCAATTATTAAAAGACGTTCCGATCGCCCGTGTCGGCGAATAAAACGAAGGGGCTGACCCAAAAGGGTGATTTTGAGTAGACAAAACTCAATAGATCGTTTCTTACATGAATAAGAAAAGGTGTCCCGCCCTTTTTTAGGACACCTTCTTCTTTTAATGGGAGGCATGTGAGATGCTAGGTGAAAAACTGCCTTTTAGAGCGGCGTTCTTCCTGTTAGGAGCGGGCGATCGGCTCATTTGATCCGCCTGCCTCAGCCAGCAGCAGTTGGGCGAGGGAGAGGCGGTCGCTTTCTTCTGCGGCAAGTTGGCGGGCGCGGGCCATAATTTTGACGAGCGCTTCGAAGTCTTCTTGAACCGTCGTCTGGCGTGCTTCAAGGCGTTCCAGCTTTTGCTGCAGTTGTTCGTTGCGTGTTTCCCATTCGATCCGCTCCCGTTTCAGCCGTTCGTTTTCTTTCCGAACCGCTTCGAGCTGTTCCGCATCGCGCCCTAGCGTCTGCAAAAAGGCAATGCATTGATCGAGCGTCAAGGGAGCGGCCGGCAGAAACGGTGATGATCCTTCGTCAGCCTTGCTTTCATCAGGGGCGGGAAGTGCCATGGCGGCCGCTTCTTTCTGCCATTTCTTCATCATCTCCAACGCTCGTTTCCGTTCTTTTCGCTGCTTTTTGGCCTGTTCGATCGCCTCAAGGTACCGCTTGCGCACTTCAGCGTTCCAGCGGAATCCGCATGCTGCCGCTGTGCGGTGCAGTTGTCTCCCAACGACTTCAAACGCAGCAAGCTGAGTTTTTCCCTCGCGTATATATTGCAGCACCGTTTCAGCCAACAGTACATCTTCTTCATGTGACCAAGCATCCTGTCTCGTTTTCATGTTGTCCACCCCATCAAATGGTAATGTTCATATGGTCATAGTTTTTCCGTTGGATTCCCACTTTAAACTTCGCTCTTTTCATTTTTCCCATTTTCATGTATCATAGAAGTAGTTTTGTATGACCGGTCAGTTCAAAATAATTGGACTGACCGGTCAAAATCGTAGGATGAGAGGTGGCACGATGACGTTTTTGACTAGGTTCAGTTTGAAAAATGCGGCAGCGGTGTTTGTATGTTCGTTTTTGCTCATGTTTCTAGGGCTGTATTCCTTCTCTTCCTTGAAGGTCGATTTGCTGCCGAACATTGAATTTCCCCAGTTGTCGATTGAAGCGGTCTATCCTGGGGCTTCTCCACAAGACATGAATGAGGAAGTGACGACCAAGCTCGAGGAAAAACTGAAAGCCCTTGACGGCCTTAAGCAAATGCAGAGCTCTTCCTACGAAGGAATGGCCGTTATTAATCTTGAATTTCCGTTTCGGACAGATATGGAGAAAATGGAGCGTCAGGTCGAATCGCTCATTGATAAGGCTGGATTGCCCAACAATGTACAAACCGAAGTCAATCGGTTTTCATTCAGTTCCATCCCGGTTTTCAACATTTCTTTGTTTGCCAAAAGTGGAACCGATCTGCAAACGTTGCTGGAAACCGAAGTGATTCCAGAATTGAATAAAATCGACGGGGTGAATTCCGTTTCGATCGGCGGAGACAGCGAGCGCCTCATCCGGATCACGGTTGACCGGAAAAAAGCCGTTCAGGCGGGATTGACCTTGTCAGAGATCAAAAACCAAATCAATGAAAAGGTGTTGGCGTTCCCAGCGGGAACATTGAAAACCGATACATGGCAAATTCCGGTTCGCGTCGAAGAAACATTGAGCACCATCCATGAGTTGAAAAATCTAAAACTCGTGCCCCCGGCTGTTCCTATAGCGGCAAGTGGATTGCAGCGCACCGCGCCCGTCAAGTTGGGGGATCTTGCGACGATTGAGGAAGTCAACGAGCAAAGCGAATTCACCCGGTATAATTTGAAGCCATCGCTGTCGATGGCCGTGACGAAAAAACAAGATGCCAATACGATTGAAGTAGCAGATCAAGTGATCAAAGTGCTGAATTCCTACAAACATCAGTTTGATTATTCCATCGGGTTTGATTCGTCGGCTGGCATTAAACAATCTGTTGAATCGCTTGTCCGTGAAGGGCTGCTCGGGGCGCTGTTCGCTTCGTTGGCCGTATTGCTCTTTTTGCGCAACGTCCGGGCGACCGTGATTGCAATCGTCTCGATTCCGCTCTCGTTGCTTGTATCGGCCATTTTTCTCAACCAGATGGAGATTACCCTCAATGTCATGACACTTGGCGGCATGGCCGTCGCCGTCGGTCGAGTCGTCGATGACAGCATTGTCGTGATTGAAAATATTTTCCGCCGCGTCCGCCGGGAGAAAACAGGCATGAGCGATGATTTAGTCGAGCAGTCAACGAAAGAAATTGTCAAAGCGATCGTGTCCTCGACCATCACAACCGTTGTCGTTTTTTTGCCGCTCGGGCTTGTTGGCGGGATTACAGGGGAGTTTTTCCTTCCATTTGCCTTGACGATTACGTTTGCTCTGCTGGCCTCTTTGTTGGTGGCTGTGACGGTTGTGCCGATTTTAGCCAAATTTTCGTTTCGCCGTGTGCCGCCAGAAGAGAAAGAAGGAGCCCTTCAGCGTTTTTATGGCCGAATCATTGAATGGGCGCTCAACCATAAAGCGATTGTCTTTGTGTTGTCGGTTGTGCTGTTAGTTGGTTCATTGGCGCTTGTACCGAGACTTGGATTTACGTTTTTGCCGAACGAAGAGCAGAAAACGCTGGTGGCGAGCATTGAACTGCCGGCTTCCACATCGGTGGTCAAAACGAATGATGTGTCGTTCGAGATGGAAAAGATGTTTTTAAAACGAAGTGATGTCGAGAGCGTCACCGCCGCGGTGGGAAGCCGCGATTTTCGCACCGGTTTGAAGCGGTCGAATCAAGCAAGCTATTATATTTTGTTAAACGATCGGGCGGATGTCAACAAGACGGTAGAGGCTTTAGAAAAAGAAATGCGCCGCATCGCGAATCAGCTCTCGCCCGGTGCCAAAGTAGGCGTGCAAGAGATGTCGAGCGGAGGGCCGCCAACGAATAATAACGTGAATATTGACTTATACTCCAATGATTTGGAGGCGCTCCAAACAGCCGCCAAGCAGGTCGAGACGTATTTAAAACAACGCGATGATGTCAAAGATGTGACGAATAACTTAACGGAAAAGCAAAAACAAGTGATTGTGTCCATTGATCCGGAAAAGGCGGCGGCTTATGGCGTTTCAGGCATGCAATTGCTCGGGGCGGTGGCCGATGCGACCCAACCGGTCGATGTGGGGACGCTGAAACTCGGTGACAAGAATGAGCAAGTCGAACTTTCGTATGATGAAACGTTGGGATCAATCGATGAGTTGAAAGAACTTCCGATCGTGACGAGAAATGGAGTGATTCCACTTTCAACTGTCGCCGAAGTGAAAGAGGCGGACGTGTATACGTCCATTCAAAAGCTGGACGGAAAAGTGTTTGCCCGCGTATCCGCCCAGATTGTCGGCGACAACATTCAGAAAGTAACGAATGATGTTACGAAACATGTAAATGATTTGAAGATCCCATCCGATGTCAAAGTGAAAACGGGAGGCGGAAGCGATGAGACGGTGCAGACGTTCCGCGAGCTCGGCGTGGCCATGGCGGCGGCCATTGGGCTTGTGTATTTGACGATGCTGATTACATTTGGCAAAGTGCGGGTGCCGCTGATCATTTTATCTTCCCTTTTGTTTGTTCCCATCGGTTCGCTGTTCGCTTTGTATGTGTCCGATGAGCCGCTTTCCATCAGCGTCATGATCGGCTTGTTGATGCTGATCGGCATTGTGACGACCAATGCGATCGTGTTGGTGGATCGAATCGGGCAAAACCGCGAACAAAAACGGATGACGGTGCGAAGCGCGATCATTGAAGCCGGCAAAACACGGCTGCGCCCGATTTTAATGACAGCCTTTGCCACCGTGACAGCACTCATTCCGCTTGCGCTGACGAATGAGGCCGGCACGTTGATTTCGAAAGGGCTGGCCATCACGGTCATCGGCGGTCTGACGTCGTCGACGTTATTGACGCTCGTGTTCATTCCCGCGATGTATGAGGCGTTTTTCTTCCGGACGGCAAAACGCGAACCGATGGCGAAATGATCGGGCTGGATGGCTGGATGACAGGCCGTCCAGCATTTTTTTTTCATGGCAAGATCGACTATAATGGACATGAAAGAAGGAGTAAGGAAGAAGGAGAAAACATTGGGACGGAAAGAGGACATCATTGAAACAGCGATGAAATTATTCGCCGAAAAAGGCTATCATGCTACCTCCATGCAGGAAATAGCCGAACGGAGCGGAGTAGCCAAAGGTTCGATTTACAATTATTTTAAATCAAAAGAAGAGCTGGCTGTATCAATTTTCCGCTACCATTATGAAGTCTTGTTTCACCAACTTAAACAAATCGAGGCCGATCCCGCCTTAACCGCGCGCGAGCGGTTTTGCCGTCAGTTGACTGTACAAATCCAGTTGTTTGACGAACATAAAGAGTTAGTGCAAATGCAGTTGGGCGAACAAGCGGCGAAGGTGAGCGATGAAGTGCGGCATCTCGTGTTTCGCATCCGCGCCCATACGCTCCACTGGTATCGCCGGGCCATTGAAGACATATACGGCGAACAAGTGCGTCCAGTTTCATTTGATTGCGCGACGATGCTCAACGGAATGCTGAAAGAATATTTGATTTACTTGGCGGTAGACCGAAAGCCGCTGCTTCCTGAGAAGCTAGCCCCCTTCCTGCTCGATCGGCTTGATGCCATTGTGTCCAGCCTGCTTGACGGCAAGACGGGGTTGCTCGATGAAGCGATGATGGCGGATTATATTGCGGCCGCCACCCAAGAACGGAGCCAATGGAAAGAACGGGCCATCAGCTGTTTAGAGCGCATGGCGGCGATGCGTCCGGTTGAAGACGACATTCTTCGTTCGCTGCGCCTATTGAAGGAAGAACTCGAGAAAGGGGAGGCGGCTAGACCGTTTATGGTGAAAGCGCTTCTGCTCTATTTGGCGAAATACTCACTTCCGCTGTTCAATGAGTTGAAGGAGGCTATTGAACGCTATTTTCCGTAAACACCTCCCGCTCCTCTTTTTATTGAAAGCGGGGAACTTCTTTCCGAAACGATCGATGTTTCCGCCCAAACTCGCCGATGCACGAAAGCCGCCCCATACGCCGGCAGCTTGCCATGGCATTATATCCTCTCTAACCCGGAAGCTATTCCAAACGTGAACATAGGCGGGGCCGCCAAAGCGCGGGACGCACGGGAGTGGTTTGACTGGCAGCCTGCATCGGGCGGCTGTTTCCAACGATCAATCACTCTTCCCGCCTCTAAATGTTTGCACAGGCGGGAGATGTTGCCAAACAGAACGCGTCCATTTTCAGGGAGGGATCGGCATGTCCAAAATGACGGAGCCGCTTGCTTGGCGAATGCGTCCACGGACGATTGATGAAATCGTTGGGCAAGACCACGTGATTGGCCCGGGCACACCGCTGTATAAAATGGTAAAAAAAGGGTATGTCCCGTCGCTTTTGCTTTACGGCGAACCGGGAACGGGGAAGACGTCGCTTGCTTATGCCATCGCCCGCACCGCCGGATGGGAGCTTGCGGCGATCCATGCGACATCGGCTGGAAAAAAAGAGATCGAAGAGGCAGCGGAAGCGGCGCGATGGTCAGGGAACGTCGTGTTGTTTATCGACGAAATCCATCGGTTGAATAAAGCACAGCAAGATGTGTTGCTTCCGCACCTTGAATCCGGGCTCATCACCTTGATCGGCGCGACGACGGAAAACCCGTTTCATGAGGTCAACCCGGCGATCCGCAGCCGATGTGGGCAAATTCAGCAGCTAAAGCGGCTTGAGCCGAGCGAGTTGCTCATCATTTTGAAACGGGCGCTCGCCGACCCGGAGCGAGGGGTGGGAGCGCAGACGGTCATCATCGATGACGCGTTGTTATGGCGCATCGCCGAAGCGGCCGGCGGGGATGCGCGCGTAGCGCTTTCGCTCCTTGAGGCGGCGGTTGCCGCTGCCGATGAGCAGGACGGCTGTTTTTATATTGACGAAAGCATCGTTGCCTCGTGTACAGCAAATCGTGGGTTTGCTCATGACAAATACGGTGATCATTATTATTCACTGCTGTCCGCGTTTCAAAAAAGCGTGCGCGGCAGCGATGCTGATGCCGCGCTTCATTATTTGGCTCGCTTGCTTGAAGGCGGCGATTTGGCCGCCGTCTGCCGCCGACTGCTCGTCATTGCCTATGAAGACATCGGACTTGCCAATCCAACAATGGGGGTAAAAGTGCAAGCGGCGGTGGCGGCGGCGGAACGCCTCGGGCTGCCAGAGGCGCGCATTCCTCTCTCCGTTGTGACGATCGAACTTTGTTTGAGCCCAAAATCCAACAGCGCCTACAAGGCGTTGGACGCTGCTATTGCCGATGTCCGTTCCGGCAAGCTTGGCGATATTCCGGATCATTTAAAAGACGCTCATTACAAAGGGGCGTCTGCACTCGGGCATGGACAAGGCTACTTGTATCCGCACGACTATCCGAACGGCTGGGTCGCGCAAGAGTATTTGCCATCCGCTCTGGAAGGCGTCCGCTATTATGAACCGAAAGAGCATGGCGAGGAAAAACATTATGCCAAAGTGTATCGGAGGCTTGAGCAATTGAAACAAGAGGACAAGGTTCGGCCGTGAAGCACTCGGGATTTTTATGGTATAATAACACAAGCGATTGGCTGAACAAGAGGAGGCGCTTGTTTCCCATGGTTGCGCTGGGGCATTGAGTTTGCCGGTTCGCTCGTCATGTCGCTGGGCATCGTCTTGACGATGAAGGCCGATGCGGGCTGCGCGCCGTGGGATGTTCTTCATATCGGGCTGCAACGAAAGCACGCTCTTTTTTTGTGTGACGATCGGTTCGATTGCCGGCCCGACGTTGCTGCAATGCCAGAAGGCCGCAAGCCGCCTGGTTGGATCGGCCGCCGGCACTCGGGCACAAGGGTTAAGCCGTTAGGAGGGATATGAATGAAGATTTCGACGAAAGGCCGCTATGGCTTGACGATTATGATCGAATTGGCCAAAAAATATGGCGATCGTCCGATCTCGCTTCGTTCGATCGCCAAGGCGAACAATTTATCCGAACATTATTTGGAGCAGCTCGTCACACCGCTGCGCAACGCTGGGCTCGTCAAAAGCATCCGCGGAGCGTATGGCGGTTATGTGCTCGCTGAACATCCGGCGAAAATCACCGCCGGCGACATTTTGCGCGTGTTGGAGGGGCCGCTCACTCCGGTTGAGGAGCTTGAAGAGGAAGAGCCGGCGAAGCGCGAGCTATGGATTCGCATCCGCGATGCGGTCGAAGAGGTGCTCGACAGCACGACGCTCGAAGATTTGGCGAAGTATAGCGATGGGGATGAAGGGGCATATATGTTTTATATTTAAGCAACAGAAAGGAAAGGAGAATGGCCGTTGGAACGCATTTATTTGGACCATGCGGCAACCTCCCCGGTCCATCCGGATGTGGCAGCCGGTATGGTCCAGTGGATGACGGAACAGTTTGGCAATCCATCAAGCATCCATTATTTTGGCCGGCAGAGCCGCCGCGCGGTCGATGAAGCGAGGGCCGTTGTCGCCCGCTCGATTGGGGCGAAAGAGACGGAGATTGTGTTTACAAGCGGCGGTACGGAAGCGGATAACTTTGCGGTCATCGGAACGGCCGTAGCGAACCGCGGCCGCGGCAATCATATCATTACAACCGCCATCGAGCATCATGCGGTGTTGCGCGCTTGTGAATATTTAGAGACGCAAGGGTTTGAGGTGACGTATTTGCCAGTTGACGAACACGGGACGGTATCGGTCGAGGATGTCAAGGCCGCGCTGCGTGATGAGACGATTTTAGTATCGGTCATGTTTGCCAACAACGAAGTCGGCACGATCCAGCCGATTCGCGAAATCGGAGCGCTGCTTCGCGATCATCCAGCCTATTTCCATACGGACGCCGTCCAGGCGTACGGGCTTCTTCCGATCGATGTGAATGAATACGGGATCGATCTGCTGTCGCTTTCCGCTCATAAAATCAACGGCCCGAAAGGAAGCGGGGCTTTGTATGTCCGAGAAACGGTGCGCATCATGCCGCTCCTTTTCGGCGGCGAACAGGAGCGGAAGCGGCGCGCTGGCACGGAAAACGTCCCCGGCATCATTGGGTTGGCAAGGGCGGCGGAAATCGCCGAGCGGACAAGGGAGGAGAAACGTCGGCAGTATGCGGCGTGGCGCGAGGCGATGCTTGAAATTTTCCGCTCCTCAGGGATCGACTATGCGATCAACGGCCGCCCGGATAGCCTGCCGCATATTTTGAATGTCGCCTTCCCGGGAACGAATGTCGAATCGTTGCTCGTGAACTTGGATTTAGCCGGCATTGCCGCCTCGAGCGGGTCAGCATGCACCGCCGGGTCAATCGATCCGTCGCACGTGCTTGTCGCGATGTGCGGAAAAGAGTCGGAGCGCATCCGTTCGTCTGTGCGCTTCAGCTTCGGGCTCGGCAATACGACAGAACAAATCGAGCGGGCGGCCGAGGAAACAGTGAAGATTGTCAAGCGGCTCACAAACCGCTAAAGAGGGGGTGAAACAGCATGAACAAAGCGCCGTACGAAACGCGCGTCGTCGTCGGCATGTCCGGCGGGGTCGACTCATCGGTCGCTGCGCTGCTATTGAAAGAACAAGGATATGATGTGATCGGCATTTTTATGAAAAACTGGGATGACACCGATGAAAACGGCGTTTGCACGGCGACTGAGGACTACGAAGACGTTGTGCGCGTCTGCAACCAAATCGGCATTCCATATTATGCCGTCAATTTTGAAAAGCAGTATTGGGACAAAGTGTTTACGTACTTTTTGAACGAATACAAAGCCGGGCGCACGCCGAACCCGGATGTGATGTGCAATAAGGAAATTAAGTTCAAGGCGTTTTTAGAGCACGCCATGTCGATCGGCGCCGATTACATCGCAACCGGCCATTACGCCCGCGTCGAGTTTCGCGACGGCGAATATAAAATGCTCCGTGGAGCTGACCCGAACAAAGATCAAACGTACTTTTTGAACCAGCTCGGTCAAGTTCAGCTGTCGAAAGTGATGTTTCCGATCGGCCATTTGCAGAAAGCGGACGTGCGCCGGATTGCGAAAGAGGCTGGGCTGGCCACTGCTGGAAAAAAAGACAGCACCGGCATTTGTTTTATCGGCGAACGTGATTTCAAAGAATTTTTGAGCCATTATTTGCCGGCCCAGCCGGGAGTGATGAAAACGCTCGATGGCGAAGTGAAAGGGCGGCATGACGGCGTCATGTATTACACGATCGGCCAGCGCCACGGGCTTGGCATCGGCGGCAACGGTGAACCGTGGTTTGTCGTCGGCAAAGATGTGCGCGAAAACGTGCTCTATGTCGCCCAAGGATTTGAAAACGAATATTTGTATTCCACCTCGCTAAAAGCGGTCGATGTCAATTGGGTGTCTGACCGCAAGCCGGAAGCGCCGTTTCGCTGCACGGCGAAATTTCGCTATCGTCAGCCCGATGTTGGCGTGACGGTTCACCCGCTTCCGGACGGAGACGTGGAAGTCGTGTTTGATGCGCCGGCGCGGGCGGTGACACCGGGGCAGGCAGTTGTTTTCTACAACGGCGAGGAATGCCTCGGCGGCGGCACGATCGATGAAGTGTTCCGCAATGGCGAAAAGCTTTGGTATGTTGGTTGATGGCTGTGCTGGTGCTCAGGATCTTCAATCAGGCTTCAGGCTGGGAGGCCGTTGCTTGAAAATCACATTGAATCAGGGGGGATGGGCGGTGGCCAATTTCAACGAACAAGGCCTGGCGTATATGCGCGAGGGGAAGTATGAGGAAGCCATCCGCTGTTTTTCCGCTGCCGTCGAACAGCATCCGGACGATCCGGCCGGATACATTAACATCGGCACCGTTCTGGCCGCAGCTGGTGAGGAAGAAAAGGCGCTGGAGTGTTTCCGGCAGGCGCTCGCCCTTGACGAGCGGGCGGCGGCCGCCTATTACGGCATTGGCACGGTTTATTATCGACGCGGGCAGTTCGCCCAAGCGAAACAGATGTTTGAGCGCGCGCTTGGGCTTGGTCTTGACGATGCCGATACGCATTTTATGCTTGGCATGTCATTATGGCGGCTCGAGATGCCGCGGCTGGCGCTGCCGTATTTGCAGCGGGCGGCCGAGCTGAACGAGACGGACGCCGAAGCGCTGTTTCAGCTTGGCCTTTGCCTCGCCACTCTCGAGTATGTTGATGAGGCGAAGCGTTATTTCGAAAAAACGTTGGAACTTCATCCGCACCACGCTGATGCGTACTACAATTTAGGCGTCATTTATGCGTATAAAGACGACTTCAGCGCCGCCCGCGCCATGTTTGCCGCCGCCTTGGACGCCAAGCCGGATCACGTGCTTGCCGGATATGGAAAGAAACTGATGGAAAAGCGGCTTGCGCCGTAAAAAGGCAGGGGATGGCTGTTGCAAGAGCAACAAATGCTCGCTCTCGACGGACGCACGTTCATTAAAGGAGTATGCCTGGCCGTCATTTTTCATAATGAAGAAACGCTGTATACAGTCGTCCGTGTGCGCGTTGAGGAAACGAACGATGCGCCTGATGAGGAAGAAGTCGTTGTCACGGGCTATTTTCCGCGCCTAAACGAAGGGGATGTCTACGTCTTTTATGGGCAGTTCCGCCATCATCCGCGCTTCGGCCGCCAATATGCGGCCGAACAGTTCCGCAAACAGCTTCCAAACACGAAAGAAGGAGTCATTCATTATTTATCGAGCGGATTGTTTAAAGGAATCGGCAAAAAAACGGCCGCCGCGATCGTTGAAGCGCTTGGCGAAAACGCGATTGCGGCCATTTTGCGCGATCCAGAGGTGCTTGAACGGGTGCCGAAGCTGACGAAGAAAAAAGCGCAGCAACTGTATGAATCGCTTCGCGCCCACGAAGGATTAGAACAGACGATGATCGCCCTCGCCCAGTTTGGATTTGGACCACAGTTGGCGATGAAAATTTACCAGGCGTATGGCGAAGAGGCGATTGACATCATCCACGAGAACCCGTATCAACTCGTCGAGGACATTGAAGGAATCGGCTTTGGCCGCGCCGATGAAATCGGGCGCCAGCTCGGCATTTCCGGCAGCCATCCGGCTCGGCTGCGCGCTGCTTCGCTGTTTGTTCTTGAGCAGGCGTGCTTGCAGGAAGGGCACGTTTATTTGCGCGAGGAAGAGCTGATGGAGCGCATCGGGGGACTGCTTGACGGCAGGCCGAGCGGTGCGGTGGATGGACAAGCGATCGGCCAGACGCTTCTGATGTTAGGGGAGGAAGGGAAGCTGATCGCCGAGCAAGGGCGCTATTATCTCCCTTCCCTTTACTTCGCCGAGAAAGGGATCGTCTCCAATATTAAGCGGCTGCTCGGGCAAGCGCCGCCCGCGGCGTTTGCTGAGTCGGAGTTTTTGCTGGCGCTTGGGGAGCTTGAGGAACGGCTTGGCATGCAATATGCCCCCCAACAAAGGGAAGCGATCCAACAAGCGCTTTCTTCGCCGCTGTTCATTTTGACCGGCGGTCCGGGAACGGGGAAGACGACGGTCATCAAGGGCATCGTCGAGCTGTTCGCCGCCCTCAACGGCCTGTCTCTTGACCCGGATGACTATAAACAAGGCGAGCCATTTCCGGTATTGCTGGCTGCACCCACCGGTCGGGCGGCGAAGCGGATGAGCGAGGCGACCGGGCTGCCGGCGGTGACGATCCACCGCTTGCTCGGCTGGAATGGGGCGGAAGGGTTCAGTCGTGACGAGAACGAACCGATTTCCGGCAAGCTGCTTGTCATTGATGAGATGTCGATGGTCGACACGTGGTTGGCCAACCAGCTGCTAAAAGCCGTGCCAAACGGCATGCAAGTCATTTTTGTCGGCGATGAGGATCAATTGCCGTCCGTTGGGCCAGGGCAAGTGCTGAAAGACTTGCTCCGCTCAGGCGTCATTCCGTTCGTTCGGTTGAACGAGGTGTACCGCCAGGCGGAAGGATCATCGATCATCGAGCTTGCTCATGAGATGAAGCGCGGCGTCGTGCCGGCCGATTTGACTGCTCCAAAGGCAGACCGTTCATTCATCCGTTGCCGTGCGGGCCAGGTCGTCGATGTCGTGCGGCAAATCGCGGACAACGCGCGAAAAAAAGGGTTTTCCGTCAAAGATATTCAAGTGCTCGCCCCGATGTACCGCGGTCCAGCGGGCATTGACCAATTGAACAAAGCGCTTCAAGAGCTGTTCAACCCACCGGCTGAGGGGAAGCGGGAGCTGTCGGTCGGTGAGGTCGTCTACCGCGTCGGCGATAAGGTGCTTCAGCTTGTCAATCAGCCGGAAGATCATGTCTTTAATGGCGATATTGGCGAAGTCGTCGCCATTTTTTACGCCAAAGAAAATACGGAAAAGCAAGACTTGCTCGTCGTCTCATTTGACGGCATTGAAGTGACGTACACACGGCAAGATTTAGGACAAATCACCCATGCGTATTGCTGTTCGGTTCATAAGGCGCAAGGAAGCGAGTTTCCGATCGTCATTTTGCCCGTTGTCAAAAGCTATTATAAGATGTTGAAACGGAATTTGTTGTATACTGCGGTGACAAGGAGCAAGCAGTTTCTCATTTTATGCGGGGAAGAGGAAGCATTTCGATTCGGCGTCGCAAAACAAAGCGACGGAGCGCGCCAGACAGCGCTCGCTGAGAAGCTGGCGGGGACGGCGGCGCCGTTGATCGAGGTCGAACTGCCGCTTGAAGAGGCGAACATGGGGATGGAAAACGTTACGCCGTATGACTTTATGGGCAATGAGCCAAGCTAAAGATGGCTGGAAAGGTGGGAGAACGATGCGGACGTTTTCCGACATCAAGGGCCTTCCCATTTATGAGCAAATGACGGGAAAAATGGTCGGAACGATCACGGACATTTGGTTTACCAGCCATGGCACGGTCAAAGGGCTTGTCGCAGAACGGGGCGGCTTGTTCGGCCGCCGCCGCTATTTGCCGCTTTCAGCCGTGCAGTCGTTCGAAAACGACCGAGTCATCATCTGTGATGCAGATAGCTTCCAGCCGTTTCCTTCTCCTGACAGCGGCCACTCTCTTTACGGCGAACGCGGCCTCGCCGGCAGCATGGTTGTCGCCGCGGACGGAACCACAATCGGACTGTTGGATGACGTATATTTTGACGGGCAATTGGGCAAAATTGACGGATACGAGATCAGCGAGGGATTTTTTTCCGATTTGACCGAAGGAAAGAAACGAATGGAGCTTGCTCCGTTCACCGCCAGAGAAGGCGTGGTCACCATGGAAACAACGATGTAAGGAGAGTGGCTGTCAATGCTCATTTGCCCGAATTGCAAACGAAAAAATTTAGGGAAAATCGGCGTCAACCAGTACTATTGCTGGGATTGCTTTATTGAGCTGTCCGTCTCGAAAGGAATGATCCACGCCCATCAAGTGGAAGAAGACGGAACGTTGAGTTCTCTTGACGACTTGTTTGACGACCACGAACGCATGATCCAATTTTAGGGGGGACACGCATGAACCGGACGATGACGTCGCTGTTAGCAGTCGGGTTAGGCGTCGCCGCTTATCAGCTCGCCCAACGAAACAATTGGATGAACGGTCGCACGATGCGGAGGATGCGCCGCCGCTTGATGCAGGCGATCCGCTGACGGCGTTGCCGCCCTCGCCTTGCGCGGGGGCGGCGCCTTGTGATTGTCAAATAGTGCTAAAAGCGGTGAAGGCATATTTCCTCCCGCATCTCCTACACTAAACGGTAGGAGGTGTGGCGATGGGTGAGCAACAATGGCTGTCGTTCTTTCGCATCGGAAAATGGCTGCTTATGACAGCTATCATCTATTTGATCGTTCGGATGAAAGACGTTTGGTGGCCGGTCATCGATTTGATCGCAACGGTGTTGACCCCGTTTTTGCTGGCGTCGTTTATTACGTATTTGCTCTACCCCCTTGTGGAATCCATCCATCGCAAAGGAATGCCGCGCGCCCTTGCCATTTTGTTGATTTATTTGTTGTTTTTCGGTTTGGTCGGCTACGGCTTGTACCGCGGTGTGCCGCTATTCATCGCCCAGTTGCGCGAACTGGATGAACAGCTGCCGTCGTTGATGAATACATACCGTCAATGGGTGCGCCACATCCACGATGAGACGTCGAATTGGCCGCTGGA
This sequence comes from Geobacillus sp. BMUD, assembly GCF_013096845.1. Taxonomy (NCBI): domain Bacteria; kingdom Bacillati; phylum Bacillota; class Bacilli; order Caryophanales; family Anoxybacillaceae; genus Geobacillus; species Geobacillus sp. BMUD. Next base: position 85,571 of record NZ_SDLA01000002.1, on the reverse strand, counting down.
GATGCATACGCGCATCGAAGCGATGTTTGTGCAGTTTGAGAAGGCGGCCGCCGCCGCCGTCACGATGGCGATCCATGCCGCCAAGGCGTTGATCGGTTCTGCGGCAACATTTCTTTTGATTCCGTTTATCGTCTTTTATATGTTGAAGGATATCGACATGCTAAAAAAGGCGGTCTGGTATATGACCCCGAAGCGATGGCGCGAACCAGGGATGGCGTTTTTGAAGGATGTCGATGAATCGCTCGGCGGCTACATCCGCGGCCAGTTGTTCGTCTGTGCGGCGATCGGTGTGGCGGCGGCGCTCGGCCTGTGGCTTGCCGGCATGGATTATCCGCTGTTGCTCGGCTTTGTCATTGGCGTGACGAACATCATCCCGTATTTTGGTCCGTTGATCGGTGCGGTGCCGGCGGTCATTTTGGCCGCGACCGTATCGTTGAAAATGGTCGTTATCGTGCTCGCCATAATTTTTGCGTTGCAGTTTTTAGAGGGGAACGTCTTGTCGCCGCTGATCGTCGGCAAAAGCGTACATATGCATCCGCTTGTCATTATGCTTGCCCTCTTTGCCGGCGGTGAGCTCGCCGGCGTGCTCGGCCTCATTCTCGCTGTTCCGACGGCGGCGGTGCTGAAAGTGGCCATCGTCCATTGGAAAGAGCATTATGCTCCGCATTGACAAACGGCTGTTGCTTGTCTATAATCTTTCAATGAAAAAAGCGAATACATAACGCGATGACGGATCGAGTATGTTGCAGTCCATCTTAACGCGCGAGCTCGCGCACAGAGAGGAATTTCCGCGGCTGAAAGAAATTCCAGATGAAGGGCAACAGAAGGCTAATCCGGAGCGCAGGCAAAACCTGACGCAAGGCTGCGTTACGGCCAAAGAGGTGATGGGCGTTTTTGGCCCATAAACAGGGTGGTACCGCGAGCATAACTCTCGTCCCTGCAGGGGATGGGAGTTTTTTTATATAAAAAGGCGAAAGGGGAGGATCATCATGAAAAAGCTGACATCTGCCGAAGTGCGGCGCATGTTTTTGCAGTTTTTCCAAGAAAAAGGCCATGCGGTTGAACCGAGCGCTTCGCTCATTCCTGTCGACGATCCGTCATTGTTATGGATCAACAGCGGCGTCGCGACGTTGAAAAAATACTTTGACGGGCGCATCGTTCCCGAGAATCCGCGCATTTGCAATGCGCAAAAATCGATCCGCACCAACGACATCGAAAACGTCGGGAAAACGGCACGCCACCATACGTTTTTTGAAATGCTCGGCAACTTTTCGATCGGTGATTACTTCAAGCGGGAAGCGATCCACTGGGCGTGGGAGTTTTTAACGAGCGAAAAGTGGATCGGCTTTGATCCGGAACGGCTGTCCGTCACCGTCCATCCGGAGGACGAGGAAGCGTACAACATTTGGCGCAACGAAATTGGCCTGCCGGAAGAACGGATCATCCGCCTCGAAGGAAACTTCTGGGACATCGGCGAAGGCCCGAGCGGTCCGAACACGGAAATTTTCTACGACCGCGGCGAGGCGTTCGGCAACGACCCGAATGATCCGGAGCTGTACCCGGGCGGGGAAAACGACCGCTATTTAGAAGTATGGAATCTCGTCTTTTCCCAGTTCAACCATAACCCGGACGGCACGTACACGCCGCTGCCAAAGAAAAACATCGACACCGGCATGGGCTTGGAGCGGATGTGCTCGATTTTGCAAGACGTGCCGACGAACTTTGAAACTGACTTGTTCTTGCCGATTATCCGCGCCACGGAACAAATCGCCGGCGAGCGGTATGGCGAAGATCCGGACAAGGACGTTGCCTTTAAGGTGATCGCCGACCATATTCGCGCCGTGACGTTTGCGATCGGCGACGGGGCGCTGCCGTCCAACGAGGGGCGCGGTTATGTGCTGCGCCGCTTGCTCCGCCGCGCGGTGCGCTACGCGAAACAAATCGGCATTGACCGCCCGTTTATGTACGAGCTCGTGCCGGTTGTCGGCGAAATTATGCACGACTACTATCCGGAAGTGAAAGAAAAAGCCGATTTTATCGCTCGCGTCATCCGCACGGAAGAAGAGCGGTTCCATGAAACGCTCCATGAAGGGCTCGCCATATTGGCGGAAGTGATCGAAAAGGCGAAAGCGCAAGGAAGCACCGTCCTTCCGGGGGAAGAGGCGTTTCGCTTGTATGATACGTACGGCTTTCCGATCGAGCTGACGGAAGAGTACGCCGCCGAAGCAGGGATGACGGTCGACCACGCCGGCTTTGAGCGTGAGTTGGAGCAGCAGCGTGAACGGGCGCGCGCGGCTCGGCAAGATGTCGATTCGATGCAAGTCCAAGGCGGAGTGCTTGGTGACATCAAGGATGAAAGCCGTTTTGTCGGCTACGATGAGCTTGTTGCCTCGTCGACGGTCCTCGCCATCGTTAAAGACGGACGGCTTGTCGAGGAAGTGAAAGCCGGTGAAGAGGCGCAGATCATCGTCGATGTGACGCCGTTTTACGCCGAAAGTGGCGGTCAAGTCGCTGACCAAGGCGTGTTTGAAAGCGAAACAGGAAGAGCGGTCGTCAAAGATGTGCAAAAAGCGCCGAACGGTCAACATCTTCATGCCATCATCGTCGAACGCGGCACAGTGAAAAAAGGAGCCCGCTATACGGCGCGCGTTGATGAGGCGAAGCGGGCGCGCATCGTGAAAAACCATACGGCGACCCATTTGCTCCATCAGGCGCTAAAAGACGTGCTCGGCCGCCATGTCAACCAAGCGGGCTCGCTTGTCGCTCCGGATCGGCTGCGCTTTGACTTCACCCATTTTGGCCAAGTGAAGCCGGAGGAGCTCGAGCGCATCGAGGCGATCGTCAATGAACAAATTTGGAAGAGCCTTCCGGTTGACATTTTCTATAAACCGCTTGAGGAAGCGAAAGCGATGGGCGCAATGGCGCTGTTTGGCGAAAAATACGGCGACATTGTCCGCGTCGTCAAGGTCGGCGACTACAGCCTTGAGCTGTGCGGCGGCTGCCATGTGCCGAATACAGCGGCCATCGGGTTATTTAAAATCGTCTCCGAGTCAGGCATCGGCGCCGGCACGCGCCGGATTGAAGCGGTGACCGGGGAATCGGCATACCGCTTTATGAGCGAACAGCTGGCCATTTTGCAAGAGGCGGCGCAAAAATTGAAAACAAGCCCGAAAGAATTGAATGCACGTCTTGACGGACTGTTTGCCGAGCTGAAAGAGCTCGAGCGCGAAAATGAATCGCTTGCTGCCCGCCTTGCCCGTATGGAAGCGGAGCACCTCACCCGCCAAGTAAAAGACGTGGGCGGCGTGCCGGTGTTGGCGGCAAAAGTGCAGGCGAACGACATGAACCAGCTGCGGGCAATGGCCGACGATTTGAAGCAAAAATTGGGCACGGCGGTCATCGTGTTGGCTTCGGTGCAAGGCGGAAAAGTGCAACTGATTGCCGCGGTGACGGATGATTTGGTAAAAAAAGGATTCCATGCCGGCAAGCTGGTGAAAGAAGTAGCGTCGCGCTGCGGTGGGGGCGGCGGCGGGCGTCCGGACTTGGCGCAAGCTGGCGGCAAGGATCCAAACAAGGTCGGCGAAGCGCTCGGTTATGTCGAAACATGGGTGAAATCCGTTTCCTAATTCGCGCGGATCGTGTACAATGGATGTAAAAGGACGGGGTGCCTGAATAAGGAGCGAGGTGGAAACGGTGAGCTCGTTTGATCAAACGATGCAGTTTCATTTTTCCGAGGAGCCGGCCGAGACGAACGTTCGCGAAGTGCTGTTGACGGTGTATGACGCCTTACAGGAAAAAGGCTACAATCCGATCAACCAAATTGTCGGCTACTTGTTGTCTGGCGACCCAGCTTACATTCCGCGCCATAAAGATGCGCGTGCGCTCATCCGCAAAATCGAACGCGACGAATTAATCGAGGAATTGGTGAAATTCTATTTACAGGGGCAACGAAAGGATTAACCGATGCGGACTCTAGGATTGGATCTCGGAACGAAAACGCTCGGCGTAGCGGTGAGCGACGAACTGGGCTTTACAGCGCAAGGATTGGAGACGATCGTCATTGATACGGAGCGCGGCGACTACGGCTTAAAGCGGCTGCGCTCCATCATTGAGGAATATGGCGTCGACACGATTGTCGTTGGGTGGCCGAAAAACATGAACGGGACGCTTGGGCCGCGCGCTGAGGCAAGCGAACGGTTCGCCGCCAAATTGCGCGAGGAGTTTTCTTTGCCTGTTGTGCTTTGGGATGAACGGCTGTCGACGATGGCTGCCGAACGGATGTTGATCGCTGCGGACGTCAGCCGGAAAAAACGGCGGAAAGTGATCGACAAAATGGCCGCGGCCGTCATTTTGCAGTCATATTTGGACAGTAAACGATGAAAATTGGAGGCGAAAACATGGAACACGGAGACCGTCATATTACCGTTGTCGATGAACATGGCAACGAGCAGCTGTGCGAAATTTTGTTTACGTTTGAATCGGATGATTTCGGCAAGTCGTATGTGTTTTACTATCCGATCGGCGTTGAGGCGGAAGATGAGAACGGCGAGACGGAAGTGCACGTTTCCGCCTTCATCCCTGGGGATGAGAACAAAGAAGGCGAACTGCTCCCTATCGAGACGGAAGAAGAGTGGGACATGATCGAAGAAGTATGGAATACGTTTTGCGCTGAACAGGAAGAGGAAGACGACGAATAACGGACAGCAGAGGGGTCCAAAAGGATCGGGGCCCCTTTTCTTATTGGTGTTTATGCATGAGGAAATGATCAGTTGTGTTTCATGAAATGGTTCAGACATCTTAGTTTGTTCAACAATCGTTGCGAAGGGCTTCGATTGACCGGCGCGTTTCCTCCCCTGGCCTTGCATTTTTTGACCGTCAAGGGCGAAAAATGCGGAACTTTGTAGTATAATATGGCCGGGTGAAAGGAGGACCAAGATGAAACAGAACGATTTTAGGGCGCCAGAGGCGCGGCTTGTACGGAAAATCGTCTTGATTGTCTGCGCTGTTCTGCTGGCGGCGCTTGTCATTGCCGGCGCCAGCAGTTTCTTATACATCCGCTCAGCGCTTAAGCCTGTTGATCCGGATGACCGCACCCCGGTCCATGTCTCGATTCCGATCGGTTCATCGGCGGCGGAGATTGCCGAGCAGCTCGAACAAAAGCGGCTCATTCAAAGCGCGGCCGTGTTTCGCTTGTACGTCCGCTGGAAAAATGAATCCGGCTTCCAGGCTGGGGAGTATGAACTGACGCGGGCGATGCCAATGGCGCGCATCATCGAGCTGTTAAAAACGGGGAAATCGCTGAAAATCGGGTTGAAGCTGACCGTTCCGGAAGGGTCGCAGTTGGTGCAAATCGCTGACCTCATTGCCGCGAAAACGGGCTACAAATACGAACAGATTATGAAACTGCTTAATGATCGCGCGTATATCGAACGGCTGATGAAAAAGCACCCGGATTTGTTGACTGATGATATTTTTCGGAAAGGCATCCGCTATCCGCTGGAAGGCTACTTGTTCCCGGCGACGTATGTGTTTGCTGATGAAAAGCCGCCGCTTTCCGAGATCATTGAGGCGATGGTGGCGAAAACAGCAGCTGTGCTCGACACATATAAGGCGGCGATGGAAGAAAAGAACATGTCGCCGCATCAGCTGTTGACGATGTCGTCTCTCATTGAGGAAGAGGCGACGGAAAAAGCGGACCGCGAAAAAATCGCCAGCGTGTTTTACAATCGGTTGCGCCGCGGCATGCCGCTTCAGACCGACCCGACCGTTTTGTATGCCCTTGGCCAACATAAAGAGCGTGTGTTGTATAAAGATTTGCAGGTCAATTCGCCGTACAATACGTACATGCATAAAGGACTGCCGCCGGGGCCGATCGCCAACGCCGGGGTCATGTCGATTGAAGCGGCGCTCGAGCCGGCGGCGACCGACTATTTATACTTTTTGGCAACACCGGGAGGCGAGGTCATTTTTACGAAAACGTTGGCCGAGCATAACCGGGAAAAGGCAAAACATATTGGGGAACAATAGATCAAAACGGGGAAGTTGATGGACGGCGGAGGAAAACGGCTTTGATGTAGTATAGTTGAATAGACCAATGACAAGAGTCCTTCGCGGCTCTTATTTTTCATGACGTTAGTAAAATAATGGATCATCAACACTTGTGGACGAGTGCTTTTCACTTTGTTGACGGCAGGGAGGAATTCCTCTTGCTTTCCAATGCCATGATTTCGTACTTGCAGCAGTTGCGTCCGGCGCTGGATGAGAATATTGAGGAGATGGAGCAGTACGCGTATCGGCATCGCATACCGATCATGGATCCGATGAGCATGGAAGTGTTGTTGTTCATCTTGAAGCTGATCAAGCCGCGCCGCATTTTAGAAATCGGCACGGCGATCGGTTATTCGGCGATCCGCATGGCAAAGGCGCTGCCGGATGCACGCATTGTGACGGTCGAAAAAGACAGGGAGCGGTATGAGCGCGCTTGTTTTTACATCGAAAAGACGAACACCGAGCGGCAAATCAAGGCGGTGTTGGGTGATGCGCTTGCGGTCGTGGACGATGTTGCAGCCACCGCGCCGTTTGATGCGTTGTTTATCGATGCCGCCAAAGGGCAATATGAGCGCTTTTTTACGCTCTATGAGCCATTTGTGGTTGCAGGCGGCCTCATCATCAGCGACAACGTCTTGTTTAAAGGGCTCGTCGCGGCTGAAATGCCGGCGGACAATAGGAGGCTTTGGAACATCGCCCAGAAAATTCGCCGCTACAATGAATGGCTTATGAGTCGAAGCGACTATGATACGGTCATCATTCCGGTCGGCGATGGACTCGCCATATCAAAAAAACGAGGTGAAGAACAATGAAAAAACCTGAATTGCTCGTCACGCCGACGAGCGTTGCCCATATCGACGAGCTGGCTGAAGCCGGAGCGGACGCGGTTATCATTGGCGAGCAGCGCTACGGTTTGCGGCTTGCCGGCGAATTTTCCCGCAAGGAGGTTGCTGCCGCCGTCAAAGCCGCCCACCGGCGCGGCATGAACGTGTATGTGGCGATGAACGCCATTTTCCATAACGACAAAGTGGACGAGCTTGGCGACTACGTCGCGTTTTTGGCTGATGTCGGCGCCGATGCCATCGTCTTCGGCGATCCCGCGGTGCTTTTGACCGTCCGAGAAACGGCGCCGCACATGAAGCTCCACTGGAGCACGGAGACGACAGCGACGAACTGGTATGCGTGCAACTATTGGGGCCGGAAAGGGGCGAAGCGCGCTGTCTTGGCTCGCGAGTTGAACATGGACGCCATTTTAGAAATCAAAGCCCATGCTGAAGTGGAAATTGAAGTGCAAGTGCACGGAGCCACGTGCATGTACCAATCGAAGCGCTCGCTGATCGGCAGCTATTTTGAATATCAAGGGAAAGTGATCGAAGTGGAGCGGAAGAAGTATGAAAAAGGGATGTTCCTGTACGACAAAGAGCGCGACAACAAATATCCGATTTTTGAAGATGAAAACGGTACGCATATTATGAGCCCGAACGATGTTTGTATAATCGATGAGCTCGGCGACATGGTCGAAGCCGGCATCGACAGCTTTAAAATCGATGGCATTTTGCATGAACCGCGCTACATTACGAAAGTGACGGAGCTGTACCGCCGCGCCATCGATTTATGCACGGCAGACCGCGAGCGATACGAGCGGGAAAAAGAGGAACTGCTTGCGGCTGTTGAAGCGCTTCAGCCACCGCACCGCCGCATTGACACCGGATTTTTCTTCAAGGAAACCATTTATTGAGAAAAGGAGGGAAGCGTCATGCTTTTAAAAAATGATCGCATCTCCGAGATCATTGACGGCAAGCGCGTCATTGTGAAAAAGCCAGAGCTGCTTGCGCCGGCCGGCAACTTGGAAAAACTGAAAATCGCTGTCCATTACGGCGCGGACGCCGTCTTTATCGGCGGCCAAGAGTACAGCTTGCGCGCCAACGCCGACAACTTTACGGTTGAGGAGATTCGCGAAGGGGTCGAATTTGCCAACCGGTACGGGGCGAAAGTGTACGTCACCGCCAACATTTACGCCCATAATGAAAACATTCCCGGTCTTGACGATTATTTGCGGGCGTTAGAGGATGCCGGCGTTTCCGGCATTATCGCTGCCGACCCGCTCATTATCGAAACGGCGCGTCGGGTGGCGCCGAAGCTTGAAGTGCATTTAAGCACGCAGCAGTCGCTCACCAACTGGAAAGCGGTCCAATTTTGGAAAGAGGAAGGGCTCGAGCGGGTTGTGCTCGCTCGCGAAGTGAGCGCAGAAGAAATCCGGCAGATCAAAGAGAAAGTCGATATTGAAATCGAGGCGTTCATCCATGGGGCGATGTGTTCCGCCTACTCCGGCCGCTGTGTATTGAGCAACCATATGACGGCGCGCGACTCCAACCGCGGCGGATGCTGTCAGTCGTGCCGCTGGGATTACGATTTATACCAGCTGTCTGATGGCCGGGAAATCCCGCTGTTCGCTGAAGGAGACGCTCCGTTCGCCATGAGCGCGAAAGATTTGAATTTAATCCGCGCCATCCCGGTGATGATCGAATTGGGTGTGGATAGCTTGAAAATTGAAGGGCGGATGAAATCGATTCATTACGTGGCGACGGTTGTCAGCGTCTACCGGAAAGTGATTGATGCCTACTGCGCTGATCCCGACCATTTCACGATCCGCGAAGAGTGGGTGCGGGAGCTCGAGAAATGCGCCAACCGCGAGACGGCGCCGTCGTTCTTTGACGGCTTCCCGGATTATACGAATCACATGTACGGGACGCACAGCCGGAAAACGACGCATGAATTCGCCGGTTTGGTGCTTGGCTACGACCGGGAGACGGGCATCGCCACCGTCCAGCAGCGCAACCATTTCCGCCCAGGCGATGAAGTCGAATTTTTTGGTCCGGAAATTGAAAACTTCACCCAAGTGATCGAGAAACTTTGGGACGAAGACGGCAACGAGCTCGATGCGGCGCGCCATCCGCTGCAAATCGTGAAATTTAAGGTCAAGCGCCCTCTCTTCCCGTACAACATGATGAGAAAGGAGAATTAAGATGGGGAAGAAGCCCGTTGTCATCGGCGTCGCCGGCGGTTCCGGCTCGGGCAAGACGAGCGTCGCCAGGGCGATTTACGATCATTTCGGCGACCGCTCGATCCTTGTATTGGAACAGGATTTTTACTACAAAGATCAAAGCCATCTCCCATTTGAAGAGCGGCTGAAGACGAACTACGACCATCCGCTGGCGTTTGACAACGACTTGTTGATTGAACATATCCATAAGCTGCTTCGCTATGAGCCGATTGACAAGCCGGTGTATGATTATACGCTCCACACGCGCTCGAGCGAAGTCGTGCGTGTGGAGCCGAAAGAGGTCATCATCGTCGAAGGAATCCTTGTCTTGGAAGACGAGCGGCTTCGCGATTTAATGGATATTAAGGTGTATGTTGACACCGACCCGGACATCCGCATCATCCGCCGTCTCATCCGCGATATGAAAGAGCGCGGCCGCACGTTCGATTCGGTCATCGAGCAATATTTGTCCGTCGTCCGGCCGATGCACAACCAGTTTGTCGAACCGACGAAGCGCTACGCGGATGTGATCATTCCCGAAGGCGGACAAAACGCCGTCGCCATCGATTTAATGGTGGCAAAAATTCGCACGGTTCTTGAACAAAAAGCGTTTTTATAATAACATAACAGAGACAAAACAATATATTATATAACAAGTAAGCGTACGAACAGCTGTTTTTTCTGTTCGTACGTTTTACATAATGCAGAATATATAGAGGAGTGAGATGAATGGCGAACGAAAAGCAGTATCCGATGACGAAAGAGGGAAAAGAGAAACTGGAACAAGAGCTTGAGTATTTAAAAACGGTCAAGCGGAAAGAAGTGGTGGAGCGCATTAAGATTGCGCGCGGGTTCGGGGATTTGTCGGAAAACTCGGAATACGATGCTGCCAAAGATGAGCAGGCGTTTGTCGAATCGCGCATCCAAATGCTTGAAAACATGATTCGCAACGCCGTCATCATTGAAGAAGACAAAGAAAATCCAGACGTTGTCTCGCTTGGCAAATCGGTGACGTTCATTGAACTGCCGGATGGCGAAGAAGAGACGTATACGATCGTCGGCAGCGCGGAAGCGGACCCATTTGAGGGGAAGATTTCCAACGACTCACCGATCGCGAAATCGCTTCTCGGCCGCCGCGTCGGCGATGAGGTGACGGTGCAAACGCCGGGCGGAGAAATGCTTGTGAAAATCGTAGCCGTCAAATAACAGAGCGGCTGACCGAGAGGAGAAGGCGCGCCAAGCGGGAAAATGGCCGCTTATCCACGTTTCAAATCGAAACACCTCGTCAACACTGATGATGAGGTGTTTTCTTTATGTGGAAAAAACGGATGCTCACCGTGCTTGCTCTCATTCAACTGGCGCTGTTGTTGCTTATCGGGCGGCTCGCGCAAATTCAGCTCATTGACACCGAGTCGTTTGCCAATCATAATTTAATTGCCGAAAGCGTCGCCCAGCGGACACAAGAACTCATCATTGATGACGGGCGCGGTTCATTTGTCGATCGAAATGGCGCGCCGCTCACGAAGCGATATGTGCCGTCGCTTGTCTTATTCCCGTTTTTAATGGCGATGAAATGGCCGGTGGAACAAGTCGCTCGGATCGCTGGCGTCTCTGAAGAAGAGATCCGTCGCCAGCTTGAGCAGGCGGACGGCCCGTTCGTCTTAGAGAAGGAAGGAGAGCCGCTCGCCTTGAGCGCCCAGCAAATGAAGCAAATTAACGATTTGCGCGTTCCGGGCGTCTTAGCCGTCAACAAGCAATATCCGCTGAAAACGGTGTACGCCCCGCATTTGCTCGGCTTCACCCGCCCGGACCGTGAGCTAATCAAGAAGCGTTATCCAAAGCGGCCGTTGCCGCCAAAGACTGAAGTGGGCATTCAAGGGCTTGAGAAGGCGTTTGATGAATTTTTGCTCGCTGACGGTGAAACGAAGCTGCTTTATCACGTTGACGCCGAAGGGCGGCCGCTGTTTGGACTCGATGTCAAATACAGCGACACGGGCAACCCGTTTTATCCTGTCACTGTGCAAACGACGCTTGACCGCGACCTGCAGCAAGAGATGGAACGGATCATCGACCGATACGGGCTGAGAAAAGGCGGCCTCGTTTTGCTCGATATTGATACAAACAGTGTGCTCGCCATGGTCAGCCGCCCGAACATGGATCCGCGCGATCCGTATAAAAACCGCGGTGCGGAAAACCAGACGGTGCTGCCGCAAATCCCCGGCTCGATTTTTAAAACGGTCATTGCGGCTGCAGCGCTTGATGAGGGGCTCGCCTCGTTTGGGACGACTTTTGACTGCAGCCGAAAGATTGACGGAAAAACGCGCGATGAGGAACATGATTACGGCATGCTTGATTTAGCGGACAGCTTTGCCGTCAGTTGCAACAATGCCTTCGCCACGCTCGGCAAGCAGTTGATCGAGCACGATCCGGATGCGTTTGAAACGTATGCGAAAAAACTCGGGCTGTATCCAACGGCCGGCTGGGAAGGGGCGGTGTACCACGAAGAGCATTTCCGTCAGTTCCCGGAGGAGCAGAAAGGAACCATTTGGCATGATCCGCGCGACAAGCGCGTGCCGCTTGCGGTGGCGCAAACGGCGATCGGGCAAAAAAATGTACGCGTCTCGCCGCTTGGCGTCGCCAACATGATGGCGACGATCGCCCGCGGCGGCGAAGCGCTGCAGGTGCGGGCCGTTGACAAAGTGCTGTACAAAAACGGTGCGACGCTCTTTTCGTTTCCGCCTCAACCGGTTTCAGACATGGCGCCGATCGCGCCGCAGACGGCCGAAGAGCTGCAGCGGCTTTTGCGCGGCGTTGTCACGAATGAGGATGGAACCGGCCGCCGTTTCCGTTCGCTGCCGTATCCGGTCGCCGGCAAATCCGGGACGGCGGAGACAGGAAAAATGGACGGCGGAGCTGAATTCATTAATAAATGGTTTGCTGGCTATTTTCCAGCCGACCGCCCGAAATACGCCCTCGCTGTCGTTGAGCTCGACTGCCCGAGCGGACGGACCGCGACGAATGATGTGTTCGCCGCCGCAGTCGAGGCGCTTTATGCTTATGACCGCGCCAAAAATGAAGCGAAGTGACGAACCAAATGTAAGGGGAATCCATTTTTCCGGCACGAACAACATCCAAAGAAGGGGGAGGAGATGGTGGCGCAAATAGGAACGCGCTTTGCCGCCCGGGCCAAGCGGCGGAGAATCAACCGTTGGCTCAATGGAGCCATTGCGGTTGTCGTGCTGCTCATTTTGATTGTGGGTGGGAACTTGCTGTTTGGCGATCAACCGAGCGAGAAGGCGGTCGATCGCGGAGCCGAGACAGAAGCAGCCAAGGCGAAGCGGGTGGAAGTGGAAACAGGTGAAGCGGTGGCGCCGGCGGAAGCCGAAACGCCCGCCGAGGAAGAAGGCGCTGCTTCCACCGATGAAACGAGCGAAGCGGGCACGACAGAAACGCCGGGCCCGCCGGGGTCCAACATTGAAAAAGAAATCGTCAACCCGGCATGGCAGCCGATCGGCACGACGCAATCGGAACCGCATGAAACGGTGTTTAAGAAAGATTCGGTCGACTGGAAGGAAATGCTCGATGCCGTCAGCTATGCGACCGGCATCGCTCCGGAGGAGATGATCGTTTGGTTCATCGGCAACAATGGACCGAACAAAGCGGTTGCGACGATTTCGACCAAAGATCAAACCGCCCATTACAAAGTGTATATTGAATGGGTGACGAACGAGGGCTGGAAGCCGACGAAGGTGCAAAAGCTGAAGCAAAAGCCGTAGCGGCATTGGCGTCGGAAAGCAGACAGGGGCTGACCCAAAAGGTCGTCTGCCTTCAAGATAGGCACAACATATAGTGCAGCAGAAGCAGTAAGTACGTATATATAGAGACGAAAGAGGGTGTCCCGATCCTTTTGGGACACCCTCCTGCTATTTTTTTGCTTTAAAATGGACAACTGCGCTGTACCACCGCTTTCCGTTTTCCATGACGTGCATTTGATGGGACACATGATGGACGGAAAGCAAAAGCGCCTTGTTATGTTCAATTTGTTCGTTGATGGTTTTCTCAAGCGTCCGCAAATCGTCCGCTTCAAAAAATTCGATTTTATCCTCGATCAAATCAAGGGAAATGTTCGGCATCGCTCTTCCTCCTTTCCATTGTCAGTGTATCAAATTTTCCCGCTCTCATCCACCGCCGCACAAGGGGGAACAATACGAACGAAACCATGATCGTTGAACAAAGGAAAAACATATGCTACAGTAAGAACAGGCAATACGAAAAAAACATACTATATTTATAGGAATTATAAACTTTATTGGGGTGTGACCGTATGGGCAGAGAGTTTCTTGATTTGTTTGAGCAATGGGCGGAATCATACGACCGATCGGTCGAAGGATACGATGAGCAATATCGCGACGTATTTGCCGGCTATGACCGCATTTTAAGCATGGTCGCCGACAAAGCCGGCCAAGTCGTGCTCGAGTTTGGCGTCGGCACCGGCAACTTGACGAAAAAGCTTCTGGAGCGCGGCAAGCAGGTGTACGGGATCGAGCCATCGGCGCCGATGCGGAAAAAAGCGGCGGAAAAGCTCGGCGGGCGGGTGCTCATTATGGACGGCGACTTTTTGCAATTTCCGACACCGCCGGAGCCGATCGACACGATCGCCAGCACGTATGCGTTTCATCATTTGACGGATGCGGAAAAGGACGAAGCGCTGGCCAAATATAGTCAATTGCTCCATCCAGGTGGTAAAATAGTGTTTGCCGATACGGCGTTTCGCGACAAAGAGGCGTTCCGCCGGGCGATTGAGGAAGCCCGGGTGCGCGGCTTCCACGATTTAGCCGACGATTTGGAACGCGAATATTATACGACGCTTGATGTATTGGCATCACTGTTTTCCAAGCATGGCTTTTCCGTCTCCTTTGCACAGCAAAATGCATTCGTCTGGGTGATGGAGGCGGTGAAACAAACGACATAGAAAGAGGGAGAACGATGAAAGCAGCCATTATTGGAGCCATGGAAGAGGAAGTAGCGATTTTGCGTTCGCGCATGGAAGGACGCGAGGAAACGGTCATCGCCGGATGCGAATTTTCCAAAGGGCGCCTTGACGGTGTGGAGGCGGTGTTGTTGAAATCCGGGATCGGCAAAGTGAACGCTGCCATGGGAACGACGCTCCTTCTTGATCGCTTCCGCCCTGACTTTGTGATCAACACGGGGTCAGCTGGCGGGTTTTTGCCTTCGCTTCGCGTTGGTGATCTTGTCATTTCCGAGGAAGTCGTTCATCATGACGTCGATGTGACCGCGTTTGGCTACGCTTACGGGCAAGTGCCTGGCCTGCCCGCGCGCTACCGGGCGGATGAGGCGCTTGTTGAGGCGGCAAAGCGGGCAGCGGCGCGGCTTGATGGCCTGCAGGCAGTGACTGGTTTGATCGCCACTGGCGATTCGTTTATGAACGATCCAAAGCGAGTCGAATTTGTGCGCGGCCAGTTTCCGGAATTGTGCGCCGTTGAAATGGAAGCGGCAGCGATCGCTCAAGTGTGCGTGCAATTTGGAATGCCGTTTGTCATCATCCGGTCGCTGTCTGATATTGCTGGCGAGGAGTCAGACGTGTCGTTTGAACAGTTTTTGGAGACGGCCGCGAAACATTCGGCTGAACTTGTCTTGTCGATGCTTTCTGTCATGAAGGAGAGACGGTAGAAAACAAAGTGCCGCCGTCCGGCCGCTAAAATGAACGTGAAGAAACGGAGTGACTCCTATGCGGGTAGCGAAAAGCGTCCATGAGCTGGTCGGCCATACGCCAGTCATTGAGATTACACGCTTCCCCCTCCCGGAAGGCGTTCGGTTGTTCGCCAAGCTTGAATATTTCAATCCTGGCGGAAGCATTAAAGACCGGCTCGGGCAAGAGCTGTTGCGCGAGGCGTTTGCCTCAGGAAAACTGAAAGAGGGGGGCACGATCATTGAGCCGACAGCCGGCAACACTGGCATCGGTCTGGCGTTGGCGGCGATCGGCAAAAACGTGAACATCATTTTTTGCGTGCCAGAAAAGTTCAGCATCGAAAAACAGCAGCTGATGAAGGCGCTCGGAGCGCAAATTGTTCATACACCGACGGAAGAGGGAATGGAAGGAGCAATCCGCAAAGCGGAGGAGCTCGCCCGCACGATTCCGGGCGCCTATTGTCCGCAGCAGTTCCAAAATCCGGCCAACCCAAGGACGTATTATAAAACGCTTGGTCCGGAGCTGTGGGATGACTTGGACGGACAAATCGATATTTTTGTCGCCGGCGCCGGCTCCGGCGGTACGTTTATGGGGACGGCGATGTTTTTAAAAGAAAAAAACCCGGCCATTAAAACAGTCATTGTTGAACCGGAAGGCTCGATTTTAGGCGGCGGCAAGCCGGGTCCGCATCGGACGGAAGGGATCGGCATGGAGTTTTTGCCGCCGTTTATGGATGCGGCTTACTTTGACGCCATCTACACGATCGCGGATGATGACGCGTTCCGCCGCGTCAGCGAGCTGGCGAGACAAGAGGGGCTTTTGGTCGGCAGCTCGTCCGGCGCTGCGTTCCATGCCGCTTTGCTTGAAGCAGAGAAGGCAAAGCCGGGGACGAATATCGTCGTCATTTTCCCGGACGGGAGCGAGCGGTATTTAAGCAAACACATTTATGAAGGTGGGAGGTAACAATGAGGCGGAAAACCATGCTCATTCATGGCGGCATTCCGGGGGATCCGCATACTGGAGCGGTGTCGGTTCCGATTTATCAGGTGAGTACGTACAAACAAGAAGAAGTCGGGAAGCATAAAGGGTTTGAATACTCGCGCACCGGCAACCCGACGCGCGCTGCGCTCGAGAGGCTGATCGCCGATCTCGAGGGCGGCGAAGCGGGCTTTGCCTTCGCTTCCGGCATGGCGGCGATTACGGCCGTCATGATGTTATTTCAAAGCGGCGACCATCTGGTGCTCACTGACGATGTCTACGGCGGTACGTACCGCGTCATGACGAACGTGCTGAACCGGTTCGGGCTCGAAGCGACGTTTGTCGATACGAGTGATGTCGCCAACATCGAGGCGCACATCCGGCCGAATACGAAAGCCATCTATATCGAAACGCCGACGAATCCGCTGCTGAAAATCACTGACTTGCAAGCCGCCGCTGCCATTGCCCGTGCGCACGGGTTGCTATTGATCGTCGATAACACGTTTTCCACTCCATACTTTCAGACGCCGCTTGAGCTTGGCGCTGATATCGTCATTCATAGTGCGACGAAATATTTAGGCGGCCATAGCGATGTCGTCGCCGGGTTGGCGGTTGTTCGCACGCCGGAGCTTGCCGAACGGCTCCATTACGTGCAAAATTCAACCGGAGGCGTGCTCGGACCGCAAGATTCATGGCTATTGATGCGCGGGATGAAAACGCTCGCCGTGCGGATGGAGGAACATGAAGAAAACGCGCGCCAAATCGCTGCTTTTTTGGCTGAACACAAGGCGGTCAAACGCGTTCATTATCCAGGTCTTTCGGATCATCCGAACCACGAGCTGGCGAAAAAGCAAATGCGCGGATTTGGCGGCATGATTTCGTTTGATGTTGGCAGCCTCGAGCGCGCCGAGGAAGTGCTGTCGCGCGTTCGCTACTTTACGCTTGCCGAAAGCTTAGGGGCGGTCGAAAGTTTAATTTCGTTGCCAGGAAAAATGACGCACGCCTCCATTCCGAAGGAACGGCGTGAACAGCTCGGCATCACCGACGGCCTGATCCGTTTGTCGGTCGGGCTTGAAGATGTCAACGATCTGCTTGACGATTTGGCGCAAGCGCTTGGCTGAAATTGCCGCTCCCCTCTTCAGCCCATGTATGATACAGTGAAAGGGAAGAGGAGGGATCGGGCTTGAACGAACAGCAACGAAACGAGCTGCGGGCCAAGGCGGGCGATTGGAAGGCATACAGCCTCGTTTTGTTTGCGCTTGGGTCGTTTTTCTATTTCGGAGCGATGATTCCACAGGCGCTCGAGGCCGCGAAAAAACCGATCGTCTTGTTGGCGGTCGCCGGCTGTTTCGCTGCGTCGCTTTTCTGTTCGCGCCGCGCCGCCCGCTACGTCCGTCAGCTTGAGGAAGAAGAGAACCTGTTCGAACCATAAACCCGCCTTTTGCACGAAAGGCGGGTTTTTGCTTAGCCATGCTGACGTTCAAAGGAAAACGGGTTTTTGCGAAAGAATGGTTGACAATGGAAAAATTTTTGGATATAATTACCTTCGTAGCGTCATTTCCGAAGGGAGGTCGAAGACAATGACAATGATGATGTGGACAACAGTAACGCATCCATTCCATCCAATGGCTATTCGACCTTCCGCCGACCGGGAATGAACGTGCACCGATGACGAAAAACAGCGATCGGGCCGCAGAAGGGGAGTAGTCTCGCTTTCTGCGGCCTTTTTGTGCGCTTAGCCGCAGAAACGCCTTCCTTCTGCGGTTTTTTTTGCATGGAAAGGAGGTGTGGGGGCATGACGATCCATTTGTTTTTTATCACGATCACGATTGAGCGGAGAAAGCCGCGGCAGCGGAACAGCGAAGAGGAGCGGTTCGCACGCGCAGCCGAGGAAGAGTGGCTTGACCGCAAATGTTCTGCTTATCAACGGTTGTTTTAAACAATTGAAGATGAAAGGGGAGAAGATTCATGTCAATTGCACCAGTATGGATTGTGATGTGGATAAAACAGACGGGAGACTCGACTTGACTGAGGCTGAAGGAGGAGGAGGTGTGCTCCGCATGCTGTTGTTGACGTTTGAATTTCACGAATTGTTCAAAATGCCAAAAGGGAGTTCTCTTTTTTCTTTGATAAAATAAAAATAGATGATTAAGCTAAGGAGGGAACGGGGATGTTTGCCATCGTGATGTCGATCATCATTACCGCGTCGATTGCGCTTGTTGTCGCCGCGGAAGTCAGCGTTGAGGCAAGAGCGTAAGGGCAGCGGTTTCCCTGCGTCGGGAGGGGGATAAGCAGGCGGAACGCATCAGCGGGACGTTGGCATTCATCGTTTTTGGTTGGCCAAGTTATGGCCGGCTCGTTTTCGAGCCGGTCTATTTTTGTCGTAAAGACACGGACAACATCACCCCTGCATATACATAACGATAGGCGGTTTCCGCCGATGACAGCAGGCGGGGGTGAGAGCATGTCCGGCATTTTCACGGCGTTTACGTTTCTGTTGAAAGAGCTGACGTTTCTTGTCTCGTATATTAAAAACAATGCGTTTCCCCAGCCGTTGAGCGCTCAAGAAGAGGAGAAGTATTTGGCGCTGATGGCAAAAGGCGACGAGCAAGCCCGCAACCGGCTCATCGAACACAACTTGCGCCTTGTTGCCCATATTGTGAAAAAATTTGAAAATACAGGAGAAGAGGTCGAGGATTTAATCTCCATTGGCACGATTGGCTTGATCAAGGCGATTGAAAGCTATTCGCCTGGAAAAGGAACGAAGTTGGCGACGTATGCGGCTCGATGTATCGAGAACGAAATCCTTATGCACCTGCGTTCGTTAAAAAAAACACGCAAAGACGTTTCGTTGCATGAGCCAATCGGCCAGGACAAAGAAGGAAACGAAATCAGCCTGCTTGATATTTTAAAAGCCGAAGGCGAAGACATCGTCGATGAAATCCACTTGAACATGGAGATCGAACAAGTCAAACAATATATCAGCGTGCTTGATGAGCGGGAAAAAGAGGTGATCATCAATCGCTTTGGCCTCGGTCGGCAACGGGAAAAAACGCAGCGCGAAATCGCCAAAGAGCTCGGCATCTCGAGAAGCTACGTCTCGCGCATCGAAAAACGGGCATTAATGAAAATGTTTCATGAGTTTTATCGGCAGGAAAAAGAAAAACGGCGGTCATAACGAAAGCGGGTTGCTGGTGCAGCGACCCGTTTTTTAACAGAAGAATAAAAATTATTTAAAAAAACTAAATTCCTTCATCCGCACCCTTTAATGAAGCGATTTCAACCAAAAATATTGACAGATTTTATTTTTAAAAGTAAAATAATTTTGTCGTCTTTTGTCTAAAATTGTCTAGAGGAGGCGAAAAAGCATCATGCGCAAGATCGGCTTGGCATGGCAAATTTTCATCGGCCTTATTCTTGGGATTATTGTCGGGGCCATTTTTTACGGAAATCCTAAGGTAGCGACGTATTTGCAGCCGATTGGAGATGTTTTTCTCCGTTTAATTAAGATGATCGTCATCCCGATCGTCGTCTCGAGTTTGATTGTCGGCGTCGCCAATGTCGGTGATGTGAAAAAGCTTGGAAAGTTGGGCGGCAAGACGATCCTTTATTTTGAGATCATTACAACGATTGCCATTATTGTCGGTCTCTTGGCAGCGAACATTTTCCAACCAGGCGTCGGCGTCAATATGAAGTCGCTTGAAAAAACGGATATCCAGTCGTATGTCGATACGACGAACGAAGTGCAGCACCATTCGATGGTTGAAACATTTGTCAACATCGTGCCGAAAAACGTGTTTGAAGCGCTGTCGACTGGAAATATGCTGCCGATTATCTTTTTCTCAGTGATGTTCGGGTTGGGTGTAGCCGCGATCGGTGAAAAAGGGAAACCGGTGCTTCGCTTTTTCCAAGGCACGGCGGAAGCGATGTTTTATGTGACGAACCAAGTGATGAAGTTTGCGCCGTTTGGCGTTTTCGCCTTGATCGGCGTGACGGTGTCGAAATTCGGCGTCGCTTCGCTCCTTCCCCTCAGCAAGCTTGTTGTGCTCGTTTATGCGGTCATGGCGTTTTTCGTGTTGGTGGTGCTTGGCGCTGTAGCCAAATTGGCGGGTATCAATATTTTCCACATTATAAAAATCTTAAAGGATGAATTAGTGCTTGCCTATAGCACGTCGAGTTCGGAAACAGTGTTGCCTAAGGTTATGGAAAAAATGGAGAAATTCGGTTGTCCGAAGGCGGTAACATCATTTGTCGTTCCGACCGGCTATTCGTTCAACTTGGATGGGTCGACGCTCTATCAGGCGCTGGCGGCTGTCTTCATCGCTCAACTGTACGGCATCGACATGCCGATTTCTCAGCAAATTTCGCTTGTGCTCGTTTTGATGGTGACATCCAAAGGGATTGCCGGCGTCCCAGGCGTATCGTTTGTCGTCTTATTGGCGACGCTTGGCACGGTTGGCATCCCAGTTGAAGGGTTGGCGTTTATCGCCGGCATCGACCGTATTTTGGACATGGCGCGCACAGTGGTCAACGTCATCGGCAATTCCTTGGCGGCCGTTGTGATGTCGAAGTGGGAAGGGCAATATAACGAAGAACAAGGAAAACAATACATTGCAGAACTGCAGCAAAGTGCTTAAGATGAAGATATAGAGGCGGCGAAAACGTTTAACATATCCTTGACGGAAAAGTTCCATGGGCAGTGATCTGCCCTCCACCCGGGGATGAAAATCCGCGTCAGTCCTGCATTTTCACAGAAAAGTCGCGCATCCATTTTTCGGCTGTCGAGGGTGTGGCTTGGAGGACCGAACAACCGCCCGCTTCACAGCCCCCACAAATGTGAAAGCTTCAAATGGCATCTATAAAGAAAGCGGTCTTCTGTCGGCCGCTTTTTTCATTTTGTTTGCTAGAAGCGTATAGTATAATAGAACAATGGGCAAAGGGAATCGAAAAATGAAGGAGGAAAAACGGTGCACGAAATCGTTCAATCGATATTTTCGTTTTTAACGAATTTAGGCTACGCCGGCATCGCCCTAGCCTTGATGGTCGAAGTGATCCCGAGCGAGGTCGTGCTCGCTTACGCCGGCTATTTAGTGTCGCGCGGAGAGGTTTCGTTCGTTGGGGCGGTGGCGGCGGGCGTGATCGGGGGGACAGTGGCCCAGCTGTTTTTGTATGGGATGGGCTACTATGGTGGAAGGCCATTTCTAGATCAGTACGGGAAATATGTATGGATCCAGAAAAAACATTTGGATGTGGCTGAACGCTGGTTTGCGAAATTTGGCCCTGGCGTCATTTTCAGCGCCCGGTTTATTCCCGTCGTCCGCCATGCGATTTCGATCCCCGCCGGCATTGCTCGGATGAAGTGGTTGCCGTTTACCATTTACACGGTGTTGGCCATCATTCCATGGTCCATCTTGTTTATATGGTTGGGAGAGCAGCTTGGCCAACGATGGCGGCAAATCGATGAGATGGCGGCGCCATATGTCCGACCGGCTATCGCAGCGGCGGTGGCGGTGGCGGCGATTTACATCGTTTGGCAACGACGGCGCCGCGCTGCAGACGGAGACGAATGCATGAAATAGTTGCCCGTCCGCATGCTGTCGGCTATATTTTATACATGAACCATCTTTTGGCTCAATTTTGATGAAAAATGAGGGACGAACGTGAAACGTTGGATTCTGATTGCGCTGCTATTCGCTGTGGGGCTATGGCTTGTGCCATACAGCGTGCCGCTTCTCTTCGCGCTTGCGACCGCGCTTTTGCTCGAGCCGTCCATCCGTCGATTGCAAGAAAACTATAAGCTGAAGCGGGCTCACGCCGTTACGGCGATTTTTTCATTGTTTATCATCATTCTTGGGCTTTCCCTTTATTTTCTAATCGTTATTTTTGTACAACAAGTGATGGCGCTCTCGCAAAAACTGCCTTACGTCTTAAGCGAAGCGACGAAAGTGCTCGACCGTTTCATTCAAACATGGCAGTCGTATTCCAGCTCCATTCCACAGGAAATCATCGACTCGCTTGAACGCGGCGTCAATACCGTCCAGCAAATGCTTTTGTCGTTTGCGACCAACTTGACGCAGTCGCTCGTCCATTATATTGCTGCCATTCCGGCGTTTTTGATTCATTTTTTAGTGTATTTGATCGCACTGTTTCTCATTTGCCTCGATTTGCCGCGGCTGAAGCAAGGTATGCGCCGCTACTTGTCCGAACGGACCGAACAGCGGCTTGGGATGGTCATCGCCCAGCTGAGCAAAGCGGGGATCGGCTTTTTAAAAGCGCAGTTTTTGCTGAGTTTAATTACGTTTTTCCTCGCGCTGGCCGGCCTTTTCGTGTTGGGGGTCGACTATGCGGCGTTGATGGCGCTGGTCATCGTCGTCGTTGATATTTTGCCGATTTTAGGAACGGGTTCCGTGCTCGTTCCGTGGGGGGTTATCAGCATGGCGAACGGCGACAATACGCTTGGCATCGGGCTCATCGTGCTGTTTGTCGTCATCACCGTCGTGCGCCGGATCATCGAGCCGAAAGTGTTTTCCACCAATTTGGGCATTTCCCCACTGGCCGCGCTCGTCAGCGTCTATCTGGGATTTCAGCTTCTTGGCTTTATCGGGTTGTTCGTCGGGCCGATCGTTGTCATTTTGGTTGAGGCGCTTGCCAAAGCCGGAGTCATTAAATGGACGATCAAGCTTTGATTTTTTCGAATAAAGGTCTTCGCGGACGACGGTGGAAAAAAACGGCGAACCGCCAGCTTTTTCGTTTGGGCATAAGCGAGGGGGAGCAAGATGATGGTTTAGAAAAAAGAAAAAACCGCCCGCTTGAAAGCCGGCGGTCACTGATTGGATGTGGACGAACCATTGACGTCGGTGCGCGGCAAAATCAAAATTTCGACACGACGGTTTTTCATCCGCCCGGCGGCGGTGGCGTTCGAGGCGATCGGTTTGTATTCGCCATACCCTTTGGCGCTGAAATAGCGCGGGTCGAGTTGCTTGTTTTCAAGCAGCACTTTCATGAAATTGACGGCGCGCATGACGCTCAACTCCCAGTTGGAAGCAAATTTCTCGTTATGGATCGGCACGTTGTCCGTATGGCCGCTGATAATGACATTGCGCGGCGGGTTCATGACGAGCAAAGCGGAGATTTCCGTTGCTAGACGCCGGTCTTTTATGCGCACTTCGGCGCTGCCGGAGTCGAATAAAATATCATCCAAAATCGTAATCGCGAGCCCTTCGTCCGTCAAGGAAGTCTGCAGCTTTCCCGTCAGCTTGTTGTTGCGGATGTAGCTGTCGATTTTCGCTTTGATTTGCCTTAATTCTTCTTTTTCCTTTCCACTTACGGCTGGGAGGGGCTGCTTTGCTTGATGCCGTCCTTCTTCGTCTTGGGCCGGCGGAGTGATCGGCTCGATCGGGCTTTGAAAGTCAAGAACGCCTGTTCCGCCGGCAAAGGCGGTGCTAAAGGCGCGCGCAATTTCTTGAAACTTCTTTTGGTCGATTTGGCTGCTCGCAAACAAGACGATGAATAGGGCGAGCAATAGCGTCAACAAATCGGCGTACGGAATCAGCCACGATTCGCTCATGTGTTGGTCATGCCCGCTCTTTTTTTTCTTAGCCATTGACTGTTTCCCCTTGCATCAGCACTTGGTGCCGCTCGCTTTCCGGCAAGTATGAAGCGAGTTTTTGTTCAATCATGCGTGGGGCTTGTCCTTCCAAAATGGACAGCACCCCTTCAATCATGATGTAGCGCACGCGCGCCTCTTCCTTTGATTTCCGGCGCAATTTGTTGGCAAACGGATGCCAAAGCACATAGCCGGTAAAAATGCCGAGCATCGTGGCGACAAAAGCCGCGCTGATGGCCTTGCCGAGTTCGGCGATGTTTTCCATATTGCCGAGCGCGGCAATCAGGCCGATGACGGCGCCAAGCACCCCGAGCGTCGGCGCATACGTGCCTGCTTGGGAAAAAATCGCGGCATTCGCTTCGTGGCGTTCTTCCATGGCAACGATTTCCTCTGTCATCACATCACGGATGAACTCTTGCGTTTGGCCATCGATTGCCATGCTGAGTCCGTTGCGCAAAAACGGGTCGTCAATATCGTCCAATTTCGCCTCGAGCGCCAGCAGCCCTTCGCGGCGGGCAATATTCGCCCAATCGACGAACAGCGGAATCAGTTGTTCGACCGTTGGCGTCGCCGATTCTGTGAAAATGACTTTGAGCAGCTTTGGCACTTTTTTAATTTCCTGCGTCGGAAAGGCGATGACGACCGCTGCCGCCGTTCCGACGAGAATGATGAGGATAGCGGCCGGATTGATCAAGACAGCAGGCGAAACGCCCTTAAAGTACATGCCCAATCCGACGGCAATGAAGCCAAGAATGATGCCGATGACCGATGTTTTGTCCAAATGAATCCCCCCGCTTTTTCCATTACAAACGATCTGCGCCATTGGGCGCTTTTTATGAAGAAACCATATTTATCATATACTGAATATAAGAGGTTGAAAAGGGAAAAAGGTGTGACATGAGACGCAAAAAACTGCCCGTTCCATTTGGCCGACGGAAAGGGCAGCTCCAGTGATCGTCATATTTTTTTCAATTTAAACGTGCCGACCATTAAAAACGATAAAATGAGCGCCAAAAACATAAACGATTGCGGCGGGAAGTACGGGATGGCTAAATAACCGAGCGTCATCAGCACCCCTGCAGCGGTGATGGGCAGCCCCGCGAAGTAGCCGTTGTTTTCTGTGATGTTGAAGCGAGCGAGACGGAAGGCGCCGCAAGCGATATACAAAACGGTGAATACCGCGCCGGGTGCACCGAATTCGTGGAACAAGCCTTGGTACATCAGCAAGGCAGGAGCGACGCCGAAGGAGACGATGTCGCTCATCGAATCGAGCTGCTTGCCAAGTTCGGATTCAATGTTCATCTTGCGCGCGACAGCGCCGTCAAAGCGATCGACAAACGCGGCTAAAAAAACGAGCAGCACGCTCATATGAAGCTGCCCTTTCAGCGTAGCTAGGACGGAAAAGCCGCCGAGCGACAAGTTGGTCATCGTCAAAATGTTTGCCACGTTTGCTTTCAGCTTTTTTAACGTATAATCTAAATAGTCCGATAAGAACAAGTTTCCCCACTCCTTTTCCAACAGAAAACGCCAAAAGAAAATTCTACTACCATTATACTCATTTTGGCGGTAATATGGAAGGTAGTAACGAATGGCGATGTTGCGCTACTGGAGGGAACGTGCTTGCGAAAATGGCTTTATCGTTTGTTCATCGAGCTGACCAATCACTCGCTTTCTTCAAAGCTGCTCGCTGCGTTTGCGAAATCGCGCCTCAGCGGGCTATTGATATCATCGTATGCAAAAATTTATCATATTAACCAAGACGAAATGGAAAAAAGCCTAAAAAATTATAAGACGTTGCAGCAACTGTTCGTCCGCAGGCTGAAGGCCGGGGCGAGGCCGGTCGACGCTGATGAGCATACGGTCGTCAGCCCGGTCGACGCCGTCATTGAAGACATGGGCACGATCCGAGAAAACTGTGAAATGATCGTCAAGGGAAAGCCGTATTCCATTGCAGAAATGCTTGGCAGCGTTGAAGCGGCACAGCCGTATGTGAACGGGTTCTTTTTTATTCTGTATTTAAGCCCGAGCCATTATCACCGCATCCACAGCCCAATATCTGGAGTGATCGAAAAGCAGTGGGCGCTCGGCCGCAAGTCGTATCCGGTCAACCGTCTTGGCTTAAAATATGGACGTCGGCCGCTCGAGAAAAACTACCGCCTCATCACCGAGGTCACAGCCGGCGGCAAGCGCTTGGCGATCGTGAAAATCGGAGCCATGTTCGTCAACAGCATTGAATTGACCCATGAGGGTGAGCAGCTTGTAAAAGGAGAGGAAATGGCGTATTTTTCGTTTGGTTCAACGGTCGTCTTGCTGTTTGAACGCGGAAGTTTCGCACCTGACCCGCGCATTGTTGCGTCCATGCCGATCAAAGTCGGCGAGCGGCTCGGCTATTGGTGTCAGGCGCACGAACGCTAAGGCTTTCGGAAACAAAAAAAGCCCGAAGGCCTTCGTTTATGAGGACAGCTTAATTTTGTGGGTCAATGAACGGCGCTGGATTTCTTTTTCAATCAACTCGATGAATTCCGGACTGAGGTTGAGCTCTTTCGCCTTGAAATACGACTCGATCAACAGCTCGTCGGACAAATGTTTCATCGGGGGCGTCCTCCTTTTTGGGATGGAATATGACAAGCATGTCATACATATAATGGTAGGTTACTTACAATGTACCATGACTTGTAAGAGAGAACAACCGTTCTATTATCCACAGAAAACGGTGGATAACATGTGGAAAACATGTTTATAAAGTGGAGGAAGTGTGATGATCAGCTTGTGTATAATGTGGGCAACAGTTATCCACATAACGGAGGGATGCAAAATTTGTCGAAAGTTTTTTTCGTTCCTCATTGGCAAACTTTGTTTTGAAACAAACGCCAAAATTCGCTATGATGGGAAAAGCAAATGGAAAGGCGGGTGTCCGGCATGCTTCACTATTTTTTGCCAAGCCAGTTTGTCAAGCGTGTGATGGACATTACTCCCGATGAGCTGAAGCAAAAAGGAGTGAAAGGGATCATCACCGATCTGGACAATACGCTCGTCGAATGGGATCGGCCGAGCGCCACCCCGGAGCTGGCCGCATGGTTTGATGCGATGAGGCAGGCGGGCATTAAGGTCGTCATCGTATCGAATAATAATAAACAACGCGTGCAGTCGTTTGCTGAGCCGCTTGGCATCCCGTTCATCTTTGCAGCGCGCAAACCGCTGACACGCGCGTTTTTGCAGGCATTAAAGATGATGGAGCTGAAGAAAGAGGAAGTCGTCGTCATCGGCGACCAGTTGCTGACCGATGTGCTTGGGGGCAACCGGCTCGGACTAAACACGATTTTAGTCGTCCCGGTCGCCCAGACGGACGGATTATGGACGCGTTTCAATCGAAAAATGGAGCGGAGAATTTTAAACGTGATGCGCAAAAAAGGGATGATTTACTGGGAGGAATGATCGTGGAGCCACAACTGCGTTGCATCGGCTGCGGAGCGGCCATCCAGTTTGACGATCCAAAAAAGGCGGGCTATGCGCCGAAAAGCGTGCTCGAGAAAGAGGCGGAAGAAATCATTTGCCAACGCTGTTTCCGCTTGAAACATTACAATGAGGTGCAAGACGTGCCGCTTGATGACAGCGACTTTTTAAACATGCTGCATCGCATCGGGGAATCGAAGGCGCTTGTTGTCAACATCGTTGACATTTTCGATTTCAACGGCAGCTGGATTCCGGGATTGCCGCGGTTTGCGGCTGAAAATCCGATTTTGCTTGTCGGCAACAAAGCGGATTTATTGCCGCGGTCGGTCAAATACCCGAAGCTGCTGCGCTGGATGCGCCGTATGGCGGAGGAGCTCGGACTGCGTCCGGTGGACGTCTGTCTCGTCAGCGCGGCGAAAGGAATTGGCATGGCGAAGGTGATGGAAGCCATCGACCGCTACCGTGAGGGCGGTGATGTCTACGTCGTCGGTTGCACGAATGTCGGCAAGTCGACGTTCATCAATCGGATCATTGAAGAGGCGACCGGCAAAGGGAATGTGATTACCACGTCATATTTCCCGGGAACGACACTCGATATGATTGAGATTCCACTTGAAAGTGGAGCGACGCTGTATGATACGCCGGGGATCATCAACCATCACCAAATGGCGCACTTTGTCGATGCGCGCGATTTGAAGATCATTACACCGAAGCGTGAAATCCACCCACGTGTTTATCAGCTCAACGAAGGGCAGACCCTCTTTTTTGGCGGCTTGGCCCGCCTCGATTACATCAAAGGCGGACGTCGCTCATTTGTCTGCTATATGGCCAATGAGTTGACGATTCATCGGACAAAGCTGGAAAAAGCCGATTCCCTTTATGCCAACCAGCTTGGCGATTTGCTGTCGCCGCCAAGCAAACGATATGCCGCTGAATTTCCGCCGCTTGTGCCGCGCTCGCTGTCGGTGAAAGAGCGGAAGACGGACATCGTCTTCTCTGGGCTCGGCTGGGTGACGTGCAACGACCCGGGCGCTCAGCTCGTCGTTCATGCGCCGAAAGGGGTCGACGTATTTATTCGTCAGTCGTTGATTTAATGAAAAGCGGGAGGGGAGAAACGTGGAAAAGGTATACGGGCTGCTTGGCTTTCCGGTCGAGCATTCGCTGTCGCCGCTCATGCATAATGAGGCGTTTGCCTGTTTGGGCATTCCGGCGCGCTATCATTTGTTTTCCGTCGAACCGGGGCAAGTCGGCGCGGCAATCGCCGGCGTGCGGGCGCTCGGCATCGCTGGGGTGAACGTGACGATTCCCCATAAAATGGCGGTCATTCCGTTTTTGGACGAAATCGATGACCATGCGCGCCGCATCGGGGCGGTCAACACGATCGTCAACCGGGGCGGCCGGCTTATCGGCTATAATACGGACGGGCCTGGTTATGTCCGCGCATTGGAAGAGGAAATGAACGTTCAGTTTGACGGAAAGCGGATTTTAGTGATCGGCGCTGGCGGCGGGGCGCGCGGCGTCTACTTTTCGCTGCTGCAGACGGGGGCATTGCGCATCGATGTCGCCAATCGGACGATGGAAAAAGCGGAACGGCTCATCCGCGAAGGGGATGAGCGCCGCTCGACGCATTTGTCGCTTGCCGAGGCCGAAACACGGCTTGCTGAATATGATATTCTGATCAATACAACGTCGGTCGGCATGCATCCGCAAGAGGATGAACAGCCGCTTTCGCTCGAGCGGCTGCGGCCGGGAACGGTCGTTTCCGACATCATTTACAACCCATTGGAAACGAAATGGCTGAAAGAGGCAAAAGCGCGCGGCGCCCGCACGCAAAACGGCATTGGCATGCTCGTCTATCAAGGGGCGCTGGCGTTTGAAAAATGGACCGGCCAATGGCCGGATGTCAAGCGGATGAAACAGCTTGTCATGGAAGCGTTGAGGAGGTAACATATGTTAACTGGGAAACAAAAGCGGTTTTTGCGCGCCCAAGCCCATCATTTGAAACCGATTTTTCAAGTCGGCAAAGGCGGCGTGACGGAAGCGATGACCGAACAAATCGCGGCGGCGCTCGAAGCGCGCGAACTGCTGAAGGTAAGCGTGTTGCAAAACTGTGAGGAAGATCGGTACACCGTCGCTGAACAGCTGGCGGCGGGAACGGGGGCGGAAGTCGTGCAAGTGATCGGCAACACGATCGTCTTATACAAAGAATCGAAGGAGCATAAACAAATCGTTCTGCCTGATTGACAACGGTACAGCCACGGCAGGCGGCGGGAGGAAAGAAGATGGGAAAAATCGGGATTTTCGGCGGAACATTTGATCCGCCTCATTACGGCCATTTGCTCATGGCGAATGAAGTGCTTGACGCCCTTCAGTTGTCAGAAATTTGGTTTCTGCCCAACCGCATTCCTCCCCATAAGCAGCACGAACAAGTGACAAAAAGCGAAGACCGGTTGCGCATGCTCGAGTTGGCAGTGGCTGGCCATCCGCGCTTTCACATTGAGACGATCGAGCTCGAGCGGGAAGGGCCTTCGTATACGTACGATACGGTCCGCCAGCTCGTCGCGATGCATCCCGATGACCAATTTTATTTCATCATCGGCGCTGATATGGTCGAATATTTGCCAAATTGGCATCGCATCGATGAGCTGATCAAGTTGGTGACGTTCGTCGGCGTCAAGCGGCCGGGGTTTTCGATGGAAACGCCGTATCCGGTCATCGAGGTCGAGGCGCCGCAATTTGCCGTTTCCTCCTCGCTCATCCGCGAGCGGGTGCGAAATGGACAGACGATTCGCTATCTTGTGCCGGAGGGCGTTAGACTTTATATTGAGGAGAAGGGGCTATATGGAGCGAGAACAAGCGTTATGGATCGTGAAACAACAGTTGACAGAGCAGCGCTACGAGCATACGCTTGGCGTTGTCGAGACCGCCGTTAAGCTCGCCAAACAATACGGCGCTGACGCGAAAAAGGCGGAACTGGCCGCGATTTTCCACGACTATGCGAAATTCCGCCCAGTCGAGGAAATGAAACAAATCATTTTGGCGCAAAATATGCCCAACGATTTGCTTGCTTACAACAGTGAGCTATGGCATGCGCCCGTTGGCGCCTATTTGGTGCAGACAGAAGTCGGCATCGATGATCCGGAGGTGCTGGACGCCATTCGCTACCATACGTCTGGAAGGGCGGGAATGACGCTGCTGGAAAAAATTATTTATTTGGCTGATTATATGGAACCAGGGCGGCGCTTCCCTGGCGTCGATGACGTACGGCGCTTGGCGGAAGAAGATCTCCACCGGGCGCTTTTGCAGGCGGTGAAAAATACGATCGCCTTTTTGCTTGAGAAGCGCCAGCTCATTTATCCAGATACGATTCATGCGTACAATTCACTTGTGCGCGAAGTGAAGGGGGAAGCAAAACGGTGACGGAACAAGAGGCGTTGCAGCTTGTCGTCCGCGCGGCGGATGACAAAAAAGCGGAAAACATCGTTGTCTTAAACATGAAAGGCATTTCGCTTGTCGCCGATTATTTTGTCATCTGCCATGGCAATTCGGACAAACAAGTGCAGGCCATTGCCCGCGAAATTCAAGACCAAGCCGAAGAACACGGCCTGCCGGTGAAGCGGATGGAAGGATTCCATGAGGCGAAATGGGTGCTTGTCGATTTGGGCGATATCGTTGTGCATGTTTTTGCCAAAGAGGAGCGCGAGTATTACAACCTCGAACGGCTCTGGGGGGACGCTCCGACGGAAGACGTCGCGGCTGTGTTGCAGCCATGACGTACGGCCGTTTCGCCGACTGGTATGATGTGCTGATGGCTGAGGCGCCGTACGGCGAGTGGCAGTCGTTTGTCGAGCGCTCCTTTGCCCGCTACGCCCAACGGCCGGGGCGGCGGGTCATCGATATCGGCTGCGGGACGGGAGAGCTGGCCATCCGCCTTGCCAACGCCGGTTGGCAAGTATCCGGCGTTGATCTTTCTGAACCTATGCTCGCCGTCGCCCAGGCGAAAGCCGAAGCGGCGGGAGTGGAGGTGCCGTTTTTCGAGCAAAACATGGCGGAGCTCGACGGGTTTTGTGATCTGGATGGCGCCTTCCTGTTTTGCGATGCTCTCAACTATTTAACGGATGAAGAGGATGTAAAGCGGACGTTCGCCGCCGTTTCCCGCGCCCTTGGCGCCGGCGGCTTGCTTTTGTTTGACGTCCATTCCGTTTATAAAATGGATGTCGTATTCCGTGACGCCGTATTTGCGGACCAAGGGGAGGACATCAGCTACATATGGACGTGCCATCCGCTCGATTGGCCGCACAGCGTCGGGCATGAATTAACCTTTTTCGTTCGCCGCGGCGATCGGTACGAACGTTTTGACGAATGGCATGAGCAGCGCACGTTCGAGCGCGCCGTTTACGAACAGTGGCTGGATGCCGCCGGCTTTGAGGTGCTTGAAGTGACCTCCGATTTCACCGATGCCCCGCCGACCGAGACGGCCGAGCGGCTGTTTTTCGTCGCGCGGAAGCGGTGAGTGGCGAAGAGCGAGAAATCATAAAAAGAAACGTGGATGAGGAAGATTTAGGGGGATTTTGGCTGAACATAAAGGAATGCAGGGGAAAAGCTCTATCGTTTTGCACCCAGCTTACTAGCTGGTTGACGATTGAAAGGAGTGTAATCAAGCGTAATTTGGAAGAAATCTTGTGCCTGGCTCAATAGCTGAATGAGAATCGAAACAAATAAAAACAAGCAGAGCTAAAAGGTTGAACGACGATGGAATCCAACGAAAAATCCGTAAATATGAAAACCCCAGCCGTACAAGCTGGGGTCCATTTTTTTATCGAACGAAGCAGGATTTTCGCTGGTGCTTGTCGAATAAATCAATCAAGGAAACTGTTGCCTCACCTTCTCCACGTCTTCTCGAAACTTCTCATGCGTTTTCGCCAGCACTTCTTCAAAAACGCCGTCGAGCCGCCGCTGGAGGACGGCGATGCCTTCCCCGGTGATTCCGCCTTTGACGCATACTTTTTCCTGCAAAGTTTGAAGCGTATACAAGTCCCGTCTCAGCAATTCCCCAAGGCCGATGATCATATCAGTCGCCAGCATCGTCGCCTGTTCCTTCGTGATGGCGGTTTTGGCCGCTGCGGCGTCGATGAAGCGCTGAAGCAAATAGCTGAAAAACGCTGGACCGCAGCTTGAGATGTCGGAAGCGACGCGGGTGATGGCCTCGTCGATGTACACCGGCGAGGCGATGCGCCGGAGAAGATCATCGATCGTTTGCCGGCAGGTGGTCGAACAGCGGGATCCGAAGGTGACAAGGATGCTGCCGGAGAGCGCCCGGTTGGCGATGCTCGGAATGGCGCGCACGACTTGGCAAGGGACGGCTGCTTCAAGCTGTTCGACGCTGATCGGGCTTGTGATCGATACGAGGCAATGCTCCTCTGTCCAGTGCGGGGCCAGTTGCTGCAATAATGGGTGGATGTCGAACGGTTTGACGCATAAAAAGACGAGGACGGATTGTTTGACGACTTCAGCTGCATCGGCCACCACTGTCATGCCGGGATACGCGCGTTGTATCGCGAACGCTTTCGCAAGCGTACGGTTCGTTATGACGAGCTGATCAGCTTGAACGGCGCCGGAGTCGAGGAACGCTTCGATTAAGATGGTGCCCATATTTCCCGTGCCGATGACGCCGATGTTCATGCGTTGTCCCCCCTCCCGGTTTTGGTTCACCGGAACTCTCTTTTTCGATATGTATGAGCAAAAGGCTCGGTTTATGACTTGAAATGGAAAGGATGGGATCGTATGTGGGAGCATGTGCAGGAGCTTGGAAAACGTTATGGGAAAGCGGGGGTGCTCTTGTTGTTTGCCGCGGCGGTGGGGTTGTGGGTGTTTCGTCATCCGACGGATGAAAAAGGGCAAATCGCCTTGCCAGCGGCGGCTGAAACGGATGTCTCTCTTCCGGAAAACAAAAAGGACGAATCGCCTAACACCGCTGTGGTGGATGTGAAAGGGGCCGTCGTGAACCCAGGAGTGTACGAGGTGGCGGCGGATGCCCGCATCCGCGATGTCATCGCCCTAGCCGGTGGACTGACGGACGAGGCGGATGAAACGAAAATCAATCTGGCGGCAAAAGTGCGCGATGAAATGATGATTTACGTGCCGACAAAAGGAGAAGCCGCACCGGCACCAGATGCTATCGGCAAGTCTCCGAGCGATGGATCTCGGGACGGACCGCAAGTGGCGATCAATACGGCGACGGAAGAGGAGTTGATGCAGCTTCCCGGCATCGGGCCAGCGAAGGCAAAAGCGATCGTCGCCTATCGCGAAGAACATGGGCCGTTTCAGCAGGTGGAAGATTTGTTGAATGTGGCCGGAATTGGCGAAAAAACGTTGGAGAAATTGAAACCATATTTGCTTGTGCCGTAAATGAGGAGAGAGCGAACCGCTTCTCGTTGATGAGCGGATCGGGCCGCGCAGACATGTTTTGGCGTTGACGGGGCAGGCGGCGGCCGGTAGACTGAAAGTATGGAAATGAGCGGAGGGACGTAAAATGGAACGAATCACGTGGGATCAATACTTTATGGCGCAAAGCCATCTGCTAGCGCTGCGCAGCACGTGCACGAGGCTTGCGGTGGGGGCGACGATTGTGCGCGACAAGCGCATTATCGCCGGCGGGTACAACGGTTCGATCGCCGGGGGCGCTCACTGCATCGATGAAGGGTGCTACGTTATTGATGGGCATTGTGTGCGGACGATTCACGCCGAAATGAACGCGATTTTGCAGTGCGCCAAGTTCGGCGTCCCGACCGAGGGGGCGGAGATGTATGTCACCCATTTTCCTTGCTTGCATTGCTGCAAAGCGATCATTCAAAGCGGCATCCGCGCTGTCTATTACGCCCAAGACTACAAAAACCATCCGTACGCCCTAGAGCTGTTTGCCCAAGCCGGCGTCCGGCTCGTGCAAGTGCCGCTGAAAACGGATGTGTTCGCCCTGCTTTCCAGCGGCGGAGGGGAATCATGAAAGGACAAGCCGTCTATCCCGCCGCGGCGGCGCTTTTTGCTGTGGCGGCGGCCTCTCCGTCCAAAACCATATGTCTTCTCCTTGCGGTGTACCTTCTTCTCCTTTTCATCCACCGGCCGCGTTGCTTTCTTCCTGCTTTGTCTGCGGCTCTCCTCTTTTTCGTCTATTTTCTCATCGTTGACCATCATAACAAAACTTCCTTTGCCGGCGGTCGCCACTGGCTTTCCGTTCGTTTTTCCGCTGCGCCCGCGATCGACGGCGACCGGCTGCAGGCGGCGGTGCAAGCTGGGAAGGAGCGGGTGCAGCTCCGTTACACCATTCGGACGGCTGCGGAAAAAGAGACGTTGCGTGCGCATCTTATGCCTGGAACAGTGTGCCGAGTGAGCGGAACGCTCGAGCGCCCCATGCCAGCCAGCAATCCGTATGCGTTTGATTACCGCCGCTATTTGCGCCGCCACCGCATTCATTGGCTCTTTCTCCCTGAGGCGATCGATCTTTCCGCTTGCGTGCGCGCCCGTCCCACCATCATCGAACGGCTTGAAGCGATTCGTGAGGCTGGCGTTCGCCGCATCGAAGATCGGTTTCCTTCGGAAGCGGCCGGCATCGCCGCTGCGCTCATTTATGGAGAGCGCCGTTCGTTGGATGAAGAGGTGATTAGCGACTATCAGCGGCTCGGGCTCATTCATTTGTTGGCGATTTCCGGCGGTCATGTCACCTTGCTTGTCAGCGCTGTGTTGGCTGTTGCCATTCGGTTTGTGACGCGCGAAGCGGCCGTGCTTGCTTTGTTTGTTCTCTTGCCTATGTATGCGGTGCTTGCCGGCGCTTCACCGTCGGTGCTGCGCGCCTGTGCGACCGGAATGATCGTATTGGCCGTCCAGTGGAAAAAAGGAACGATCCATCCGCTGGATGCGTTGAGTTGGACGGCGCTTGCCCTGCTCGCCTTTGATCCATATATAGTTTGGGATGTCGGTTTTCAACTATCGTTTTTTGTCACGTTTGCCCTTCTCGCTCATGTGCCGGTGCTCGCCTCTGTTCGTTCGATGCTCCAAAATTTGTTTCAGACTGCGCTCGTTGCCCAGCTTGCCGCGCTGCCGATTTTGCTTTACCATTTTTATGAAATTTCTGTTTGGAGCATAGGGCTGAATGTCTTCTTTGTCCCTTGGTATTCCTTTGTCCTTTTGCCCACTGCTTTTCTCTCCGCCGTTTTTTCCTTGTCTCCGCTCATTTGGCTGTTTAGCCGCCTCGTTGAGCTGACGGACGCGGTTGTCCGTTTTTTCTCGGTCGATCACTCATTTCTGCTTGTGCTCGGCCGTCCGGGGCCGTGGTGCTTAGCTGGCTATTTGACGGCTATCGCGGCGGCGTTTTTGGATTGGGAGCGAAGCCGCCTGTTGCGAGGCTTGGCGGCGGTGGCGGCGGCAACGGTGCTTCAGCTGGCCGCTCCGTATGTGGATCGGCAAGGGGAAGTGACGGTATTGGATGTCGGACAAGGGGACTGCATTTATATTGAGCTTCCTTACCGAAAAGCGGTCTATCTCATTGACACCGGCGGGACGCCGGGATGGGCGAAGGAACCATGGCGCAAGCGGTTGCGGTCATTTGCGGTTGGTCGGGACGTTGTCGTGCCGTTTTTAAAAGCCCAAGGAGTGAGAACGCTTGATCAACTGATTTTGACGCACGATGACGCCGACCATATCGGGGCTGCTCCTGAGGTGCTCAAAGCCGTGCGCGTCAAGAAGATTGTCACAAGTCCCGGAGCGCTGACGACCGTCAAGGCGATGGCGCGCCCGTTTTCTGTACCGGTCAAAACCGCTGTGCGGGGAGAAGGGTGGACGGAGGGGGGCGTGCGTTTTTTTGTGATCCATCCCGAAAAAGGAAACAACGAGGACAATAACGGTTCTCTTGTGTTGCTCGTTCGCCTCGGCGGATTGGCATGGCTGTTTGCCGCGGATATTGAAAAAGAGGCGGAGGAAGCGCTCATCCGCGCTTATCCGACGCTGCGCGTCGATGTATTGAAAGTCGCGCACCACGGCAGCAAAACGTCGACAACAGAACCGTTTTTGCGGGCGGTCAAGCCGCGGGCGGCGGTTATTTCCGTTGGCCGCGACAACCGCTACGGGCATCCATCCCCCGAAGTGCTCATGCGGTTGAAGCAACAGCAGGCGATCGTTTGGTGGACGGATGAAAACGGTGCGATTCGCTATCTGTATGATGAAAACGGCGGAACCTTTCAGGTGATGAAACCATAAGATGTAGTGCGCAAAAAAAAATAAGGATTGCTTATGTAAGCAATCCTTATCGACCGAAAAACTCGATCAACGTGGCGATGATGAACATCGTCGCAAAAAAGCCGAACGACACGATGAATCCGACGGCGGAATCAACGGCGTCATTGCGTTGGCTTTGCACTTCTTTTTCGAATACGTTCATCGCTTTTCCCCTCCTCGTGCAATCATTTTTAGTATAGACGAAAACGCGTGAAAAATCTACCGCCGCTCGTCCATTTTCCTTCCTTGACAACAGTTGACACAAATACTTTCCAACAGCCGGGAAAACATAAAAATAACCCGCTGGCCGATAAGGTCCTAGGACTTATAGGCCGGCGTTTATATAAAGGGGAACCGGTTTCTCGGCAGCCGGTTCCCTTGTAAAATGGCGAAAAACAGTGTATCTTTCTAGCAGAGACGTTTGCTAGGGAATGGAG
This sequence comes from Geobacillus sp. BMUD, assembly GCF_013096845.1. NCBI lineage: Bacteria > Bacillati > Bacillota > Bacilli > Caryophanales > Anoxybacillaceae > Geobacillus > Geobacillus sp. BMUD. The sequence continues at coordinate 49,029 of NZ_SDLA01000002.1, read as the reverse complement.
ACGGGAACATGCTGGAACGCGTATGGGGAAACATTGAAAAACGGCGGTTTTCTCCCCTTTATTTATTATACGGCAATGAACCATTTTTATTAATGGAAACGTATGAGCGACTGGTGAACGCGGCGCTTGGCGACGAGGAACGGGAGTGGAACTTGGCCGTGTACGATTGTGAGGAAACACCGGTCGAGGCGGCGCTTGAGGAGGCCGAGACGGTGCCGTTTTTCGGCGAGCGGCGCGTCATTCTCATCAAGCATCCGTATTTTTTTACGTCTGAAAAAGAGAAGGAGATCGAGCATGATTTGGCGAAGCTGGAGGCGTACTTGAAGGCGCCGTCGCCGTTTTCCATCGTCGTCTTTTTCGCGCCGTATGAGAAGCTTGATGAACGAAAAAAAATTACGAAGCTCGCCAAAGAGCAAAGCGAAGTCGTCATCGCCGCCCCGCTCGCTGAAGCGGAGCTGCGGGCTTGGGTGCGGCGCCGCATCGAGAGCCAAGGGGCGCAAGCAAGCGATGAGGCGATTGATGTCCTGTTGCGGCGGGCCGGGACGCAGCTTTCCGCTTTGGCGAATGAAATCGATAAATTGGCCCTGTTTGCCGGGCCGGGTGGAACGGTCGAGGCGGCGGCGGTTGAGCAGCTTGTCGCCCGCACACCGGAAGAAAACGTCTTTGTGCTCGTCGAGCAAGTGGCGAAGCGAGACATTCCAGCGGCGTTGCAGACGTTTTACGATTTGATTGAAAACAATGAGGAACCGATCAAAATTTTAGCGTTGCTTGCCGGTCATTTCCGCTTGCTTGCGCAAGTGAAGTGGCTCGCCTCCTTAGGCTACGGACAGGCGCAAATCGCGTCGGCGCTCAAGGTGCATCCGTTCCGGATCAAGCTCGCTCTCGCTCAAGCCGCACGCTTCTCCGATGCAGAGCTAGCGGCGGCGATTGACGAGCTTGCTTCTGCTGATTATGAAGTGAAAAGCGGGGCGGTCGATCGCCGGTTGGCCGTTGAGCTGCTTCTGATGCGCTGGGGCGCCCGCCCGGCGCAAGCGGGGCGTCACGGCCGGCGGTGAAGCGATCGACCGGCCGTTTGCCGTGAACAAAAGAAAAACAAAAAAACGACCTGGCGCCAGGTCGTTTTTGATTAGGAAGCTTGGATGCTGTTCAATTTTTTTGCTAAGCGCGATTTTTGCCGGCTGGCGGTGTTTTTATGGATAAGGCCTTTGCTTGCAGCTTTGTCTAATTTTTTCGACGCGATAATAAACGCCTCGCGCGCTTTTTCCACGTCTTTCAATTCAACGAGCGCTTCAAATTTTTTGATCGCTGTGCGCATGGCCGATTTCATCGAGGCATTGTGGGCGCGGCGTTTTTCGCTCGTTTTCGCGCGTTTGATCGCTGATTTGATGTTAGCCAAGTTCGTTCACCTCCATTACCATTCCTATTTCTGTTGTGAGCAACAGGAAGAACAAGTGTTATTCTATCAAACGTGTTTTGATTATGCAAGAGTGTTCAAGCGAAAATCCTTTACGAAACATGAATGACTGGGCCTGATTACGGCGACAATAAAAGAAAACGACAGAAATGGGGAGAAACGACATGGAACAGCCGCTCGATTTACGCCTGTACTCGGTGCGCACGGATTTAGCGATCGAAGCGCATGAGATCGCAGTCGAGGAGCGTTTGCAGCAAAAACAAGAAAGCGCCGCGCCGATTGAGGGAGTCATGATCCGTGACGAGGAGATCGACGGCGTCAAGCTGTCGCACGTGCATGTCATGGAACAAGGAGCGGCCTCGATCGGCAAAAAGCCGGGCCACTACGTGACGATTGAAGCGCAAGGCATCCGCGAACAAAACACCGAGCTGCAGCAAAAAGTACAGCGCATTTTTTCCGAGCAGCTCAGCGCCTTTTTCACGCGGCTTGGCATTCCGGAACAGGCGAGCTGCCTGATCGTCGGGCTCGGCAACCAAAACGTCACCCCGGATGCGCTTGGGCCGCTGACGGTGGAAAACGTGCTTGTCACGCGTCATTTGTTCCAGCTGCAGCCCGAAAGCGTCGAGGAAGGCTTCCGGCCGGTGAGCGCTCTCGCTCCAGGGGTGATGGGGATGACGGGGATTGAAACGAGCGATATTATCGACGGCGTCGTCCGGAAAACAAAGCCGGATTTTGTCATTGTGATTGACGCCTTGGCTGCCCGCTCGATCGAACGGGTCAATGCAACGATCCAAATTTCTGACACCGGCATCCATCCTGGCTCTGGGGTCGGCAACAAGCGGAAAGAGCTGAGCCATGAGACGCTCGGCATTCCCGTTATTTCGATCGGCGTTCCGACGGTCGTCGACGCTGTTTCGATCACGAGCGACACGATTGATTTCATTTTGAAGCACTTCGGCCGCGAAATGCGCGAAGGGAATCGGCCGTCAAGTGCGCTCGCCCCGGCGGGCTGGACGTTTGGGCGCAAACGAAAATTGACGGAACAAGACATGCCGTCGCCGCAAGAACGGTCGACGTTTCTTGGCATGGTCGGCACGCTTGGCGATGAAGAAAAGCGGCGCCTCATCTATGAAGTGCTCGCCCCGCTCGGTCATAATTTGATGGTAACCCCAAAAGAGATCGATTCGTTTATCGGCGATATGGCCAACTTATTAGCCGGGGGCTTGAATGCGGCGCTGCACCGTCAAGTCGACCAAGGCAATGTCGGCTCCTACACTCATTAGACAAAAAACGGTTCTATCTTTTCCCGCTTGGCCATACGTTAAACTGAGGAGACAAGCCGGGAAAGGGTGGGAATATGAAACGATGGCGCTCCCCAAACGTCGTGATCGCGATTCCAGGAGCCAGCATAAAGAAACTGTTGATGCTCATCATCCTTGGCTGCATGATGATGCTTATGCTTGTCGGAGCGCTCACATCGCTGCGGCCAGAATACCGTCCGTCGTCATCGTCGCTAAACGATATGGCGGCCCATTTTCCGGAGGAGACGTTCATTCGTTTGTTTGCCTTGGAAAATCGCTATTTTGCTCAACTGTTGCCGAAAGAGCGGCGGCAGACGAATTACTCATCGCTGCTGTTCCGCCTGGCGACGAGCATCAATCCCGATGACCCGCGCAGCCTGCTTGGCAGCGAGCTGCCGGGCTTTGCCCTTTATGACAGCAAAATTCTCATCGCTGGTGAAGGAACGGATTACACGAACATGCCATACGAATCCGCGCCGCCGCTTAGAGTGATGCTGGCGGAGCGGCAAGCCTCGGTGGAGGAGCTCGAACAGGCAAACAAGAACGAAGAGGAAAAACCGGTTCCCCCGCCATCGCGGACGACGGGAGGAAAAAAAGTGATCTACATTTACAATACCCATACGCATGAGTCGTTTTTGCCGGCGCTCAAAGGGGTGACTGACCCGGATTTGGCGTTTCACCCGACGGTCAACGTCGCAAAAGTGGGGGAAAAGTTAGCGGAAGAACTGGAAAAGCGCGGCATCGGCGCTGAAGTGAGCAAAATCGACATTGTCAACGAATTGTTAAAGAAAGGAATGAAATACTCTCAATCGTATGATATGTCTCGGCAAACCGTGATCGCGGCAATGAAGCAAAACCGTGACTTGCACTACTTCATCGACATCCATCGCGATTCACGGCGGCGGAAATATACGACGGTTACGATCAACGGCGTTGATTATGCGCGTGTCGCATTCATTATTGGCGGAGAAAATGCGACATACGAGAAAAACTTGCAGCTGGCAACCGAGTTGCATCAGCTGCTGCAAAAGAAATATCCAGGGTTGAGCCGCGGGGTGATCGAGAAAAAAGGAGCCGGGACGAACGGCAAGTTTAATCAAGATTTATCAGAGAACGCGATTTTAATTGAAGTCGGCGGTGTTGACAATACGTTTACTGAGTTGTTTCGTTCCGTGTCGGCGTTTGCCGATGTGTTCAGCGACTATTATTGGCAGGCGGAAAAAGTCGAAGCGCCGGCTCCGGCGGAGAAAAAGTAAAGGAGCGTCACTTATGGCACGATGGTTCATCCGCTTTACTCTAGCGATCTTTCTTCTTTTTTTCGGCGTGTTGTTTGGCATGCAGCAGGCGCATGAGGGCATTGAACGGATGCGCGGTTACGCCGATCCGTCGTTTCCATCCGTCATCGATATGAAGAAAAGGGAAAATGGTGAGATGGAAGCGGCAGTGTTTGGCCGGCCGGTCGTTGCTGGAGATTTATTAGGAGAAAAGCAAGAAACGATTCGCGAGATGAAAACGTTCAACTTGTTCTCTAGGCTCGGGCAACTTTTTGCCGATGCCGTCACCGCGCTCATGGAAACGCTGTGTTCGCTCGTCGGCCGGGCGTTGGACTAGCCCCGTTCATGTGCGGACAAAACAGGAACACAGGAACGTGCCGTCAACAATGGCGGCTTTTTCTTTTGGATGCCGTCCGCCCGCTGGAGCGCAAAGTGTTGCACTTTTCACATTGTCGGTTGTTTTTTGGCGCGGCTCTGGCCGTTTCGCGTCTTTCCGGAAAGCTCGAACGGCGGCTTGGTTTTTCGTTCATCATTGAATCTTCTTCGCGCTGTTGCTATAATCAAAGCTAGTGTAGTTTTGCGAAGAAGCAGGAGTGAGAGACGATGAACCGGGAAGAACGGTTGAAACGGCAGGAACGGATCCGCAATTTTTCGATTATTGCTCACATTGACCACGGAAAATCGACGCTGGCGGACCGCATTTTGGAAAAAACAGGGGCGCTGTCGGAGCGTGAATTGCGCGAGCAGACGCTCGATACGATGGAGCTTGAGCGCGAGCGCGGCATCACGATTAAATTGAATGCGGTTCAGTTGACATATAAAGCGAAAAATGGCGAAGAGTATATTTTCCATTTGATCGACACGCCGGGCCACGTCGACTTTACGTATGAAGTATCGCGCAGCTTGGCTGCTTGCGAAGGGGCAATTTTGGTCGTCGATGCGGCACAAGGCATTGAAGCGCAAACGCTCGCCAACGTGTATTTGGCGATTGATAACAACTTGGAAATTCTTCCTGTTATTAATAAAATCGATTTGCCAAGCGCTGAACCGGAGCGGGTGCGTCAAGAAATTGAGGATGTCATCGGTTTGGACGCCTCTGATGCTGTGCTTGCTTCGGCCAAAGTCGGCATCGGCATCGAGGAAATTTTGGAAAAAATCGTCGAGAAAATTCCGGCTCCCTCGGGCGATCCGGATGCGCCGCTGAAGGCGCTCATTTTTGATTCGCTCTATGACCCGTACCGCGGCGTCGTCGCCTATGTCCGCGTCGTCGACGGAACGGTGAAGCCGGGGCAGCGCATCAAAATGATGTCGACCGGCAAAGAGTTTGAAGTGACGGAAGTTGGGGTATTCACGCCGAAGCAAAAAGTCGTCAACGAATTGACGGTCGGTGATGTCGGCTATTTGACCGCCTCCATTAAGAACGTCAAAGACACGCGCGTCGGGGATACGATCACCGATGCCGAACGGCCGGCGGCCGAGCCGCTCCCAGGCTACCGGAAGCTTAACCCGATGGTGTTTTGCGGCATGTATCCGATCGATACGGCGCGCTACAACGATTTGCGCGAGGCGCTCGAGAAGCTGCAATTGAATGATGCGGCGCTTCACTTTGAGCCGGAAACGTCGCAGGCGCTTGGATTTGGCTTCCGCTGCGGGTTTCTCGGCTTGCTTCATATGGAAATCATCCAAGAGCGGCTTGAGCGCGAATTTCATATCGATTTGATCACGACCGCGCCGAGCGTTGTGTACAAAGTGCATCTCACCGATGGAAACGAAGTCGCTGTGGACAATCCATCTAATATGCCCGAGCCGCAAAAGATTGAGCGCATCGAAGAACCGTATGTGAAAGCGACGATCATGGTGCCAAATGACTACGTCGGGCCAGTGATGGAATTGTGTCAAGGAAAACGCGGCACGTTTGTCGATATGCAATATTTGGATGAAAAGCGGGTCATGTTGATTTACGACATGCCGCTGTCGGAAATCGTGTACGACTTTTTTGATGCCTTAAAGTCCAACACGAAAGGATACGCGTCGTTTGACTATGAATGGATCGGCTATCGGCCGTCCAATCTCGTCAAGATGGATATTTTGCTAAACGGCGAAAAAATCGATGCCTTATCGTTTATCGTCCATCGCGATTCCGCCTACGAGCGCGGCAAAGCGATCGTTGAAAAGCTGAAAGATTTGATTCCGCGCCAGCAATTTGAAGTGCCGGTGCAGGCGGCGATCGGCAACAAGGTCATCGCTCGTTCGACGATCAAGGCGCTGCGCAAAAACGTGCTTGCCAAATGTTACGGCGGCGACGTATCGCGGAAGCGGAAGCTGCTTGAGAAACAAAAAGAAGGAAAGAAGCGGATGAAACAAATCGGATCGGTCGAAGTGCCGCAGGAAGCGTTTATGGCCGTTTTGAAAATCGACGACCAGAAAAAATAATGAGCAAGGCTGTCTCCGTTGGGGATAGCCTTGTTTGTTTCCTGAGGCGCCGGCCGGTTGAAAGGAGGAGGACTGATGGCCGTTTCAGCGTATTTTCATATTCCATTTTGCGCCCAGATTTGCCATTATTGTGATTTTAACAAAGTGTTCGCCGCCGGACAGCCGGTTGACGACTATTTGCGAGCGATGGACAAAGAAATGGCGTGGACGGCGGCGGAATTTGGCAACCAGCTCAAAACGCTGTTTATCGGCGGCGGCACGCCGACGGTGCTTGAGCCGGCGCAACTCGGCTGTTTGCTTGAGAGCATCCACCGCCATTTCCAGTTTGACCCCCAAACGGCCGAATTTACTGTCGAAGCCAACCCGGACGGCTTGACGAAAGAAAAGCTCGCTATTTTGCGCGATGCGGGAGTGAATCGGCTCAGCCTGGGGGTGCAGACATTTGATGAGCAACTTCTGCAAACGATCGGACGCACGCACCGTTGCCACGATGTGATGCAGGCGGTAGCCATGGCAAGAGAAGCGGGGTTTGAAAATATCAGCCTAGATCTGATGTACGGTTTGCCGGGGCAAACGCTTGAGCAGTTTACGAACGATTTAGAAGCGGCGTTTTCGCTTCATGTGCCGCATCTGTCTGCGTATTCCCTCATTTTGGAGCCAAGGACGATTTTTTATAACGAATGGCGGAAGGGCCGCCTTCGCCTTCCAGGCGAAGAAGTGGAAGCCGAAATGTACGAAGCGGCGATGGAATGGATGGCCGCCGCCGGCTATCGGCAATACGAAATCAGCAACTATGCTTTGCCGGGATTTGAAAGCCGGCACAACTTGACATACTGGAACAACGAGGAGTACTACGGCATCGGCGCCGGGGCGCATAGTTATATAAGCGGGGTGCGGCGTGAGAACATCGGTCCCGTTCGTCATTACATCGCCGCGGTTGAGCGCGGCGAATGGCCGCACCGCCGCGTTCATCGTTTGACGGTCCGCGAACAAATGGAAGAAGAAATGTTTTTAGGGCTGCGCAAAACGGAAGGGGTATCCCAAGCCAGCTTTCGGCAAAAGTTCGGCTGTGACTTCCACGACATCTTTGGCGAGGCGATCCGCCGGGAAATCGAAAATGGACGTCTTGAGGAAACGGCGACTCACGTCCGCTTGACAAAACGGGGCAAGCTGCTCGGCAATGAAGTGTTTGCCGCGTTCCTTGGCGAAATGTAAACATTGACATTTGCCGGGCAATTTGCTACCCTAGTAGTAGATTTAGCACTCGAATTGTTCGAGTGCTAACAGAGGTGAGACACGTGCTAACGGACCGCCAACTGCTGATTTTGCAGGTGATTATCGACGATTTCATCCGTTCTGGGCAGCCGGTCGGTTCGCGGACGTTATCGAAAAAGCATCAAATCGCGTTCAGCTCGGCGACGATCCGCAATGAGATGGCGGATTTGGAGGAGCTTGGCTATATTGAGAAAACGCACGTTTCTTCTGGCCGAGTACCGTCGGAAAAGGGGTACCGCTACTACGTCGACCATTTGCTGCCGCCGCAGCGGCTGACAAGGGCGGACATTCAAAAAATCCGCTCCGTGTTTGCTGAGCGCATTTATGAGCTGGAAAAACTGCTGCAAAAGTCGGCGCAAATTTTATCCGAGCTGACGAACTATACATCCATCGCGCTCGGGCCGACGTTTAAAGAAAGCAAGCTGAAGCGGATGCAAATCGTGCCGCTCAACGAACAGACAGCCGTCGCCATCGTCGTGACGGACACCGGCCATGTCGAAAACCGGGTCGTGACGATCCCGTCATCGATGAATGCAGGCGACCTGGAAAAAATGGTCAACATTTTCAACGAGCGGTTAAACGGCGTTCCGCTCATTGACTTGAAAGAAAAAATGGAGACGGAAGTGGCCGATGTATTGCGCCGGCACATCCGCAACTACGACAGCGTGCTCAATACGCTCATTGAAACGATCGATGCTCCTGAAGAAGAAAAAGTGTTTTTCGCTGGCAAGGCGAATATGCTCAACCAACCGGAGTTCAGCGACATCCAAAAAGTCCGCCCGCTTCTGAACATCATTGAGCAAGAAAAAGACATTTATCGCCTGCTTCGCAAGCAAACCCAAAAAGGGGTGCGGGTTTCGATCGGACATGAAAACGAACTGCGCGGCATGGAAAACTGCAGCTTGATTACAGCGACGTATTCGGTCGGTGATGAGCCGCTCGGGTCGATTGCGATTCTTGGTCCAACGCGCATGGAATATTCGCGCGTCATCACGGTCTTAAACCGTGTCGCTTCCGATTTATCGGCCGCGTTGACGAAATGGTATCAAAGCCAATAAGAATGGCCATATTGGATAACGGATGGATCGTGTATCCATCCTTTCCTTGTGGCCATGGATACATAAAAGGGAAGAGCCCGGGCAGGGAGGTGAAAGCGATGGAACAAGGAGAAAAACAAGTGATGGAACAGGCTACATACGATGAGCCGGAGCGGGAGCAAGCGATCGAGGAAGAATCCGCCCCGCAGCTCGAGGAGGAATTAGACGGCGCTCCGCTTGGAGAGGCAGGCGAACAAGCCGATAGGGAGGAAGCGGCGGAGCCGATGGAAAAAGCGCCAACAGCCGAGGAGTTGGCGGCGGCCAAGGCGCAGATCGCTGAATTGGAAGCGAAGCTTTCAGAGATGGAACACCGGTATCTCCGCCTGTACGCCGATTTTGAAAACTTCCGCCGCCGGACGCGCCAGGAGATGGAAGCAGCGGAAAAATACCGCGCCCAAAGCTTGGCGAGCGATTTGCTTCCGGTGCTTGACAACTTTGAACGCGCGTTGAAAATAGAGACGGACAACGAACAGGCGAAATCGATTTTGCAAGGGATGGAAATGGTGTACCGGTCGCTTGTTGATGCCTTGAAGAAAGAAGGCGTCGAGGCGATCGAGGCGGTTGGAAAGCCGTTTGACCCTTATTTGCATCAAGCCGTCATGCAGGCGGAAGCGGAAGGCTATGAGCCGAACACGGTCGTTGAGGAGCTGCAAAAAGGCTATAAGCTGAAAGACCGTGTGTTGCGACCCGCCATGGTCAAAGTGAGCCAATAATAGAAATGGAGGGTGATAAGCGATGAGCAAAATTATCGGCATCGACTTAGGAACGACGAACTCTTGCGTCGCCGTGTTAGAAGGCGGCGAAGTGAAAGTCATTCCGAATCCAGAAGGAAACCGCACGACCCCGTCGGTCGTTGCGTTTAAAAACGGTGAACGCCTCGTCGGCGAAGTCGCCAAACGGCAAGCGATCACGAACCCGAACACGATCATCTCGATCAAGCGCCATATGGGGACGGATTACAAAGTCGAAATTGAAGGGAAGCAATATACGCCGCAAGAAATTTCAGCCATCATTTTGCAATACTTGAAGTCGTACGCCGAAGACTATTTGGGTGAGCCGGTGACGCGCGCGGTCATCACGGTGCCGGCCTATTTCAACGATGCGCAGCGCCAAGCGACGAAAGACGCCGGCCGCATCGCCGGCTTGCAAGTCGAACGCATCATCAACGAGCCGACGGCCGCGGCGCTTGCTTACGGTTTGGATAAAGAAGAAGACCAAACGATTCTCGTCTATGACTTAGGGGGCGGGACGTTTGACGTCTCGATTCTGGAGCTTGGCGATGGCGTGTTTGAAGTGAAGGCGACCGCCGGCGACAACCATTTGGGCGGCGACGACTTTGATCAAGTGATCATCGATTATTTGGTCAATCAGTTCAAGCAAGAGCACGGCATCGATTTGTCAAAAGACAAAATGGCGCTCCAGCGTTTAAAAGATGCGGCGGAAAAAGCGAAAAAAGAGCTGTCTGGGGTGACGCAGACGCAAATTTCGCTGCCGTTTATCAGCGCGAACGAAAACGGTCCGCTCCACCTTGAGACGACGCTCACCCGCGCCAAGTTTGAAGAATTGTCGGCCCACCTCGTCGAGCGGACGATGGGACCGGTTCGCCAGGCGTTGCAAGACGCCGGCTTGACGCCAGCGGATATTGATAAAGTCATTTTGGTCGGCGGTTCGACGCGCATTCCGGCCGTCCAAGAAGCGATCAAGCGCGAACTTGGCAAAGAGCCGCACAAAGGCGTCAACCCGGATGAAGTCGTGGCGATCGGTGCGGCCATCCAAGGCGGGGTGATCGCCGGCGAAGTGAAGGATGTCGTCTTGCTCGACGTCACGCCGCTGTCGCTTGGCATCGAGACAATGGGCGGCGTGTTCACGAAGCTCATTGAACGAAACACGACGATTCCGACAAGCAAATCGCAAGTGTTCACAACGGCAGCCGACAACCAGACGACGGTTGACATTCACGTCTTGCAAGGCGAGCGCCCGATGGCGGCGGACAATAAATCGCTCGGCCGCTTCCAGCTGACCGGCATTCCGCCGGCGCCGCGCGGCGTGCCGCAGATTGAAGTGACGTTTGATATTGACGCCAACGGCATCGTTCACGTGCGCGCCAAAGATTTAGGAACGAACAAAGAGCAGTCGATTACGATCAAATCGTCGTCCGGCCTGTCGGAAGAAGAAATTCAGCGCATGATTAAAGAAGCGGAAGAAAATGCCGAAGCCGACCGGAAGCGGAAAGAAGCCGCCGAGTTGCGCAACGAAGCCGACCAGCTCATTTTCATGACTGAAAAAACGATCAAAGAGGTCGAAGGAAAAGTCAGCGCCGATGACATCAAGAAGGCGCAAGAGGCGAAAGATGCGTTGAAAGCAGCGCTTGAGAAAAATGACATCGAGGACATCCGCAAGAAAAAGGATGCGCTGCAAGAAGCGGTGCAACAACTATCGATCAAGCTGTATGAACAAGCGGCGAAACAGGCGCAAAGCGCAGGATCGCAAGCTGGCTCTGCCAATAATAAAGACAATGTGGTGGACGCCGAGTTTGAAGAAGTGAACGACGATAAATAATGCAACCGAAAGTCAAAGTCAGGCCTGCCTTGGCTTTGACTTTTTTTCTAGCATTGACATATTGCCTTGCTGCAGAGGGAAATGATAAAATTAAATTTATGTGAGTGAATCGGGAGTGGATGATCAACGATGGCGAAGCGCGATTATTACGAGATTCTCGGCGTCAGTAAAAACGCGACGAAAGACGAGATCAAAAAAGCGTATCGAAAGCTTTCGAAGCAGTATCATCCAGATGTGAACAAAGCCCCGGATGCCGCGGAGAAGTTTAAGGAAATTAAAGAGGCGTACGAAGTGCTGAGCGATGATGAAAAGCGGGCCCGCTACGACCGCTTCGGCCATGCCGACCCGAACGAAACGTTTGGCGGCGGATTTCAAGGCGGCGGATTTGATTTCGGCGGTTTTAGCGGCTTTGGCGGCTTTGAAGATATTTTTGAAACGTTTTTCGGCGCCGGTCCGCGTCGGCGGGCGAGCGGTCCGCGCAAAGGCGCGGATGTCGAGTATATGATGACGCTTACGTTTGAAGAAGCGGCGTTCGGAAAAGAAACAGAAATTGAAATTCCGAGGGAAGAGACGTGCGACACGTGCCAAGGCAGCGGTGCAAGACCGGGTACAAGCCCGACGTCTTGTCCGCATTGCCACGGCAGCGGGCAAGTGACAAGCGAACAAACAACGCCGTTTGGCCGCATCGTCAATCGCCGAACATGTCCCGTCTGCGGCGGCACAGGCCGGTACATTCCGGAGAAATGCCCAACGTGCGGCGGCACGGGGCGCGTCAAACGGAGGAAAAAAATTCATGTCAAAATTCCAGCCGGTGTCGACGACGGGCAGCAGCTGCGCGTCGCCGGTCAAGGGGAGCCGGGGGTCAACGGCGGGCCGCCGGGGGATTTGTACATCGTCTTCCGCGTCGAACCGCATGAGTTTTTCCAACGCGACGGTGACGATATTTATTGCGAAGTGCCGCTGTCGTTCGCCCAAGCGGCGCTTGGCGATGAAATTGAAGTGCCGACGCTTCATGGCCCTGTAAAGCTGAAAATCCCAGCCGGCACGCAAACGGGCACGCGCTTCCGCTTGAAGGGAAAAGGGGTGCCGAACGTGCGCGGCTACGGCCAAGGCGATCAGCACGTCATCGTCCGCGTTGTGACGCCGACGAAGCTGACCGAAAAACAAAAGCAGCTGTTGCGCGAGTTTGATCGGCTCGGCGGAGATACGATGCACGACGGGCCGCACGGACGTTTTTTTGAGAAAGTCAAAAAGGCGTTTAAAGGAGAAGCGTAAGCGCGATGAAATGGTCAGAAATCAGCATTCACACGACGCATGAGGCGGTCGAGGCGATTTCGAACATTTTGCATGAAGCGGGCGCCGGCGGAGTCGTCATCGAAGACCCGTACGATTTGGTCAAAGAACGGGACGACTGGTACGGCGAAATCGTCGAACTCAACCCGGACGACTATCCGGAAGAAGGGGTGGTCATTAAGGCATATTTGCCCGTCAACAGCTTTCTTGGCGAAACGGTCGAACAAATTAAGCAGGCGATTAACAATTTATGGCTGTATGATATTGACCTTGGCAAAAATAAAATTACATTGAGCGAAGTGAACGAAGAGGAATGGGCAACGGCATGGAAAAAGCATTATCACCCGGTGAAAGTGTCGGAAAAGTTTACGATTGTGCCGACGTGGGAAACGTACGAGCCAGCGTCTAGTGATGAGCTGATCATTGAAATGGATCCCGGCATGGCGTTTGGGACCGGCACGCACCCGACGACGGTCATGTGCCTGCAGGCGCTCGAAAAGTACGTGCGGCCCGGCGATCATGTCATTGACGTCGGCACCGGCTCCGGCATTTTAAGCATCGCCGCGGCGATGCTTGGCGCTCGATCGGTGCGGGCGCTCGATCTGGATCCGGTGGCGGTCGACAGCGCGCGGCTGAACGTGAAGCTCAATAAGGTGCAGCATATCGTAACGGTCTCACAAAACAATTTGCTCGACCATATCGAGGAACCGGCTGATGTGATCGTTGCCAACATTTTAGCGGAAATCATTTTGCGCTTTACCGATGACGCCTACCGGTTGTTAAAGCCAGGCGGACGCTTCATCACGTCCGGCATCATTCAGGCGAAAAAGCAGGACGTCCAAGACGGGTTGCTTGCCGCCGGCTTTGCCATTGAGGAAATCAACGTGAGAGAAGATTGGGTGGCGGTTGTCGCCTGCAAACCATAAGCAAAGAAGGGATGGCTGTGCAGCGCTATTTCGTTTCCAGCCAGGCGCAACAAGGCGGGATCGTCGCGATCAGCGGCGATGACGCCCATCATATCGCCCGCGTCATGCGCATGAAGCCGGGGGATGGGATCGTTTGCGTCTTTCCCGACGGCCGCGCAGCGGTGTGCGAAATTGAACAAATTGCCAATGAGCATGTGCAAGCCCGTATTGTACAATGGAAAGAGGAGCAAAGCGAGCTGCCGGTGCGCATTTACATCGCCCAAGGGCTTCCGAGAGGCGAAAAATGGGAGCTCGTCATCCAAAAAGGAACAGAGCTCGGCGCCGCCGGGTTTCTTCCGTTCGAAGCCGCCCGCTCGGTTGTGAAATGGGACGTGAAAAAAGCGGAGAAAAAAGTCGAGCGGTGGAAAAAAATCGCGAAAGAAGCAGCTGAGCAGGCTGAACGAACGGCAGTGCCGGACGTGCGGGCCCCGCTTTCGTTTGCCGAGCTTCTTGCCTTTGGCGAAACGGTCGATGTTCGCTTGTTTGCCTACGAAAAAGAGGCGCGGGACGACCGGCATGCTGGACTTCCGGCGCTTCTTTCCCGCCTCCGTCCGGGTGGCGCGCTGCTGGCGGTCTTTGGGCCGGAGGGCGGGTTCAGCCCGGAAGAAGCGGAACGACTCGAGCAACACGGCTTTGTGCCATGCAGCCTCGGCCCGCGTATTTTGCGCACCGAAACGGCGCCGCTCTATTTGCTTGCCGCCGCTTCCTATGAATGGGAGCTGCGCGCACAAGGCGAAGAAGCGGCGCGTGGGCGATAATGGACCGTTTCGCGTCCTGACGGTTGTCCCCTGCATATTCGCTTGCGCCAGAACGTTGGCATGCAGGCGGTGGTTCAACCGAAACTAGGGCGAGAAGGAAAATGGACAAATTCCTCCCTGCTGGTCACCAAGCGGGGGCAGAGCGAGGTGAATAACATGCCAACAGTGGCTTTTCATACATTGGGCTGCAAAGTCAATCATTACGAAACCGAAGCGATTTGGCAGCTGTTTAAAAAGGCGGGATACGAGCGAACAGAGTTTGAAAGCCGCGCGGATGTGTACGTCATCAACACGTGCACGGTGACGAACACCGGCGACAAAAAAAGCCGTCAAGTCATCCGCCGTGCGGTGCGCCGCAATCCGGACGCCGTCGTCTGCGTGACCGGTTGCTATGCACAAACATCGCCGGCTGAGGTCATGGCCATTCCGGGGGTTGATATTGTCATCGGCACGCAAGACCGGCATAAAATTTTGGACTATGTGGAACAGTTTCAACGCGAACGCCAGCCGATCAACGCTGTTCACAACATTATGAAAACGCGTGTTTTTGAGGAGATAGATGTGCCGGAATTCACTGATCGGACGCGGGCGTCGCTGAAAATCCAAGAAGGGTGCAACAACTTTTGCACGTTCTGCATCATCCCGTGGGCCCGCGGTTTAATGCGTTCACGCGATCCGCAGGAAATCATCCGCCAGGCGCGCCAGCTGGTTGCCGCCGGCTATAAAGAAATCGTTCTGACCGGCATTCATACAGGCGGTTATGGCACCGATCTGAAAGACTATAACTTTGCCGCCTTGTTGCGCGATTTGGATGAGCAAGTGCCGGGGCTGAAGCGGCTCCGCATTTCGTCGATCGAAGCGAGCCAAATCACCGATGAAGTGATTGACGTCTTGAAGCGTTCAGAGAAAATTGTCCGCCATTTGCACATTCCGCTTCAGTCTGGGTCGAATACGGTGCTCAAGCGGATGCGCCGCAAATATACGGTGGAGTTTTACGCAGAGCGGCTCGCCCGGCTGCGTGAGGTGTTTCCGGAATTGGCAGTCACCTCTGACGTCATCGTCGGCTTTCCAGGCGAGACGGAAGAGGAATTCATGGAGACGTACAACTTTATTCGCGAGCAACGGTTTTCGGAGCTTCACGTCTTCCCGTACTCGAAGCGGACCGGCACGCCGGCAGCGCGCATGCCGAATCAAATTGACGAAGAAACGAAGCATGATCGCGTCCGCCGTCTCATCGCCCTTTCTGACCAGCTGGCGAAAGAGTACGCCTCTCGTTTTGAAGGGCAAGTGCTCGAAGTCATTCCGGAAGAGCGCGACAAAGAGCGGCCGGAGTTGTACGTCGGCTATACAGACAACTATTTGAAAGTCCGCTTTCCAGCGACGGAGGATATGGTTGGCGAGCTTGTCAAAGTGAAGATCACGAAAGCCGGCTACCCCTACAATGAAGGGGAGTTCGTCCGCGTGGTGCTCGATGAGATGGTCCGCCAGCCAAAGTGGGCTCATAACCCAGCCTGACCGCTGGGTTTTTTCTGTTTTTTTCGGGGACCATACGGGTGATGGCTAGTTTTTGCCTTGGCGTCATGGTATGATGATAGACGTCAGACCTTTTCGTGTAAATGGCAGAAAGGAGCAAATTCTCATGACGGTGAACATGGCCAAACTGATCGATCATACGCTGCTTAAGCCGGATGCAACGGAAGAACAGATCGTTCAATTATGCCAAGAAGCGAAGCAATACGGTTTCGCTTCCGTGTGCGTCAACCCGACATGGGTGAAGACGGCGGCGCGCGAGCTTTCCGGCACGGATGTCCGAGTCTGCACGGTCATCGGCTTTCCGCTTGGGGCAACAACGCCGGAAACAAAGGCGTTTGAAACGAACAACGCCATTGAAAACGGCGCTCGCGAAGTCGACATGGTGATCAACATTGGCGCGTTAAAAAGTGGGGACGATGATCTTGTCGAGCGCGATATCCGGGCAGTTGTCGAAGCATCGGCTGGCAGGGCGCTTGTCAAAGTGATTATTGAAACGGCGCTTTTGACCGATGAAGAAAAGGTGCGCGCTTGCCGGCTTGCGGTGAAAGCCGGCGCTGATTATGTGAAAACGTCAACCGGGTTTTCCGGCGGAGGCGCGACGGTCGAGGATGTTGCGCTGATGCGAAAAACGGTCGGCGATAGAGCAGGCGTCAAAGCGTCAGGCGGCGTCCGCGATCGGAAAACCGCTGAAGCGATGATCAATGCCGGCGCGACGCGCATTGGCACAAGCTCTGGAGTGGCGATCGTCACCGGCGGAACGGGCCGCGCTGACTACTAAACCCGGTTTCGGTCATGCAAAAACAGAATGGCCCTTTCGATGGCGCGGACAAATGGCAGGGCGGCCACTGAGCAAATGACGTTGAACAAAACGCTCACATGAGCGAGCTGCACATCAGGCGCTGGGCTGAGCCCGGCGGCGAGACGGGCGAGCGGCTCGGTCCAAAAGGCGAACAAGGCGGCGCCGGCGACGTTCAGCCATAGATGGGTGTAGGCGGTCAGCTGGGCCTCCTTGCTGGAGCCGATCGAAGCCAAAAGTCCGGTGATGCACGTACCGATGTTGGCGCCAAGCAACATCGCAATTGCCGCGGGCAGCGTCAACAGCTGTTCGTTTAAAAATCCCATGGCGATGCCGATTGTTGCCGCGCTCGAGTGAACGAGAGCAGTAAGGACAATGCCGACAAGAAGGCCGGCAGCGATGGATCGGTTTGTTTCTTTAAGCCATGCATCAACGAACGGGTGGGCGGCAAGCGGTTTAGCGAGGCTGCCAAAGCCGTCCATGGCAAACAGCACAGCGGCGAGACCGACGGCGGTCATGCCGATGCCGAGAACAAGGCGATGACGGCCGAAAAAAACAAGCAGCGCGCCGCTGACAAGAAGTGGGATGGCGCCATCACCGATATCGAGCGTCATCAGCTCGGTCGTGACCGTCGAGCCAATGTTGCTGCCTAAAATGATGCCGATCGATTGGCGGAACGATAAGTAGCCGGCGGCGACAAGGCCGACTGTCATCACCATCACCGCTGAGCTGCTTTGCAAGAGAGCGGTTGTCGCCAAACCGGCGACAAATCCTTGCAGCGGTGTGGCGGTAAAGCGCATGAGCCACTGTTTCAACCGATGGCCGGACAACGTGTAAAGTCCGGCTTTCATCATAAACATGCCAAGAAGGAACAAAGCGGTGTAAATGGCGAACAGCATGACAAATGATGCCATGGGCGCCCCCCTTTCATCTTAATATGTATGAGCCTTGTCCGCACGTAATGACCATTTTTTCAGCGTGGGGAAGAGGCGGCCGGCAGGATGCCGTTGCTTTTTTTATTGACCTTTTCTGTCAGCATGTATTATAATTGACAAGTACAATATGCAATGGTTGTTGTTCGGAGGGAGGGAAGCAGGATGTCCAAAACGATCGTTCGCAAAAATGAGTCGATCGACGACGCTCTTCGTCGCTTTAAGCGTGCCGTTTCGAAAACGGGCACTTTGCAAGAAGTGAGAAAGCGCGAATTTTATGAAAAGCCAAGCGTCAGACGGAAGAAAAAATCTGAGGCGGCTAGAAAGCGCAAGCACTAAGAGCATGCATTAAAGAGGGTGTATAATCGGTGAGTCTTCTCGATCGTTTGAATGACGATATGAAGCAAGCGATGAAAAACAAGGAGAAAGAAAAACTGTCTGTTCTCCGGATGCTGAAAGCGGCGCTGCAAAACGAAGCGATCAAGCTCGGCAAAAGCCCGCTCTCGGAAGACGAAGAGCTGACGGTTCTTTCTCGCGAACTGAAACAGCGTAAAGACTCCCTCCACGAATTTGAAAACGCTGGCCGTTCAGATCTTGTCGAGAAAGTGAAAACCGAAATTGAAATCGTTCAATCGTATATGCCAAAGCCGCTGACGGAGGACGAGCTGCGCGAATTGATCGAGCAGACGATCAAGGAAGTCGGCGCCTCTTCGAAAGCGGATATGGGAAAAGTGATGGGCGCAATCATGCCGAAAGTGAAAGGAAGGGCGGATGGTTCGCTCGTCAACCGACTGGTCCAACAACAGCTGTCATAAATGCAATGGGCCTTGCCGGCAGGCGGGCCCGTTGTTTTTGAAAAGCGGTGCTAGAACCCCCTTTTGTCTCATACATATGAGATGAAAGGGGGTTCTTTTTGATGGTGAAAAAATGGCGCCAGCAGATGAAGCGGTGGATGGCGGAAAAGCTTGAACTTCCCGCCGACATTATGATGGATCTGCCCCGCATTACGATGGTTGGACACATACATATTTACATTGAAAACCACCGCGGGCTGCTTGCGTTCAGCGATAAAGAGCTCCGCCTTTTGCTGCGGAACGGACAGCTCGTTGTCCGCGGCGAACAGTTTGTCATTAAAACGATTTTACCGGAAGAAATTTTGTTGGAAGGGAAAATCAACCAAGTCGTTTATATAGATGAATAGCGAGGAGGAACGGGGATGAAAAACGAATGGGTCGACACGCTCGCCGGCAGCGTGCGGGTCAAAGCGAGAGGGAAAGGGATCGAACGGTTGATCAACGCCTGCGTCCGCCAAGGGATTGCCGTCTGGAACGTGAAAAAGCATAGCGCGGATACCGCGACGTTTTTCATTAAGCTCAGCGACGTGAAACGGCTGCGCCATGTCGCCCGGCAAAGCGAATGCAAACTTTCGTTTGTCGGGAGAACCGGGCTGCCGTTTTTTTGGCGGCGGGCCTGGCGGAACAGCGGGTTTTGGCTCGGCTTGCTTCTTTTTATAGCGATTGTGTTTTTGCTTTCGAACATCGTTTGGAAGATCGAAATCGACGGGGCGGCTCCGGAGACGGAGCATCAAATCGCCCGCGAGTTGAAGCGAATGGGGGTCGAGCGCGGCGCATTTCAGTTTCTGCTTGATGCCCCGGAGACAATGCAAAAAAAGCTGACGGAACGCGTTCCGGACATCACGTGGGTCGGCGTTGAGTGGGAAGGGACATCGCTTCGCTTCCGCGTCGTTGAAAAAGAGATTCCGGAGCCGAAAAAACCGATTCCGCCACGTCATCTCGTGGCCAAAAAAGAGGCGGTCATCGCTGATTTGTTCGTTGAAGAAGGACAACCGCTCGTTTCCGTCAACGACTATGTGCAAAAAGGCCAACTGCTTGTTTCTGGCATCATCGGCGCGGAAGGGAGGACGAAGTTTGTGCCGGCGTCAGGGAAAGTGTTTGGCGAAACATGGTACAAGTCTACGGTCGTCCTGCCGCTCGAGACGACGTTTCATGTGTTGACCGGCAAGTTCACTGAACGGCATTATATCGGAATCGGGCGCTTTTTGATTCCTGTTTGGGGATGGAAGAAGCCGGTGTTTGCCCATACCATCGTTGAGACAGAAAAACGGCCATTTCGTTTTTGGAAATGGGACTTGCCGCTCTATTACGAACGAATCACGATCCGCGAGGCGGAAGAAGTGAAGCGGCGCTACACGTGGGAAGAAGCGTTCGCGGAAGCAAAAGAGATCGCCCGCCGCGAACTGCGGGCGAAATTGCCGGAGGAGGCCGCCATTCGCGGCGAAAAAGTTTTGCATCAGGCGAAAGAGAATGGTAAAGTAAGGGTAGAATTGCATTACGAAGTCATCGAAAATATTGCTGTACCACAACCCATCGTCCAAGGAGATTGAGAATGTCAGAGCAGTTTGTTACGATCAGCCAACATGTGCGAAACCCGCAGGAAGCGGCGGCGCTCTTTGGCGTCCATGACATCCATTTAAAGCGGATCGAGAAAGAGCTCGGCGTGTCGATTGTGACGCGCGGGGAAACAGTCAACGTCTCTGGCACGCCGCAGCAAGTTCAGCTCGTTGATGAATTGCTTCGCCATTTATTGATCGTCATTCGCAAAGGGGCGGCGGTCAGCGAGCGCGACGTTCTTTACGCCATTCAGCTTGCGAAAAAAGGAGCGCTTGACGGTCTTGTTCAGCTGTATGACGAAGAAATTACAAAAAATGCCAAAGGGAAGCCGATCCGCGTCAAAACGTTGGGCCAGCGCTATTATGTTGCGGCAATTGAACAGTACGACTTGACATTCGGCATCGGTCCAGCCGGCACCGGAAAAACATACTTGGCGGTCGTCATGGCAGTCAAGGCGTTAAAAAGCGGCAGCGTCAAGCGCATCATTTTGACTCGTCCGGCTGTCGAGGCCGGAGAAAGCCTCGGCTTTTTGCCAGGCGACTTAAAAGAGAAGGTTGACCCGTATTTGCGCCCGCTGTATGATGCCTTAAACGATGTGTTGGGAGCGGAGTATACGCAGAGGTTGATTGAGCGCGGCACGATTGAGATCGCTCCGCTCGCCTACATGCGCGGCCGGACGCTGGACGATGCGTTCGTCATCCTTGACGAGGCGCAAAATACGACGCCAGCGCAAATGAAAATGTTTTTGACCCGGCTCGGCTTCGGCTCGAAAATGGTCATTACCGGCGATATTTCCCAAGTCGACTTGCCGAAGGGCGTCGAATCGGGGCTTTCGGTCGCCAAGCGCATTTTGTCTTCCATTGGCGGCATTGCTTTTGTGTTTTTGGAACAGACGGATGTTGTTCGCCATCCGCTCGTCGCGAAAATTATTGACGCCTATGATGAGGCGGGCTTATAGATAGAACGAGAGCGACGGGATCGGCCTTTTCTTGCAAAGCGAGGGGAAAACCGGTGGGAAGGTTTCGTTTTTTTCTTGAGCGGACAAAAACAGTCCGCTTTGTCCGCTTTTGGCTGTTTTTGTTTTTGGCCGTTCTGTTGTTTGCCGTTTTATATTGGCAAGTGAAGCCGCGCCAGTATGAGCTGCGCCTGTTTGATATCGCTAAGGAAACGATTCGTTCGCCGGTGACGGTCGAGGACAAAGAGGCGACCGCCAAGTTGAAAGAAGAGGCGGCGGCGAAAGTAGCGGATGTCTATACGTTAAAAAAAGAATATGCCGAAAACCGGGTCGCCCTTCTTTCCTCGCTGTTTGCCGCGATTGAAAGCGTGCAGCACGAGGCGGAGCCGGATCGCCCGCTCGCCGATATGATGACCAAACTTGAGGAACGGCTGCCGCCGGAATGGCTTGCCTATTTGTCTGCCGCTGAATGGCAACGGTTGCTTGCCGCCTCGCCGGAGGAACTCAAAACGGCGAAGGAAGCCGCCTTAACGGCGGTGCATTCCGTCATGAGCGAGCGCATTTCCCAAGCCGAACTTGACACGGCGCGGGCGGAAGCGGCCAAAGAGCTTGAATACGCTGCGCTGTCGCCGCTGCTTCGCGAGGCGGTCGCCAAGCTTTGCCGACAGGCGGTTATTCCGAACGTCGTCTACGATCGGGCGGCGACGGAAGAAAAACGGCGGCAGGCGATGGATGAAGTGAAGCCGGTGAAAATTTTGCAAGGGCAAGTGATCGTCGAGGAAGGACAGTTTATTACGAATGATGTTTACCGCCGGCTCGAGCTGGTCGGCTTGCTTGGGAGCGGGCGTCCGTCTTGGACCGCCGCTGGGCTTGGGGTGTTCGTTTTGTTGCTGCTTGCTCCGCTCATGTACTATTTTCGGACGGAAACAACGAATGAAAAACTGTCGCTTTATACAGCCATTTTTACGTTGATGATGACGACAATGGCGCTCATTCGCCTTGTGCCATCCAGCGGCGCTGTTTCCATCGGTTGTCTTGTGCCGGCGGCGTTTGGGCCGATGCTCGTCCGCATTTTGCTCGGAGAGCGGCTCGCGATGATGACGGCCATCATCGGAGCAGTATGCGGCAGTTTGTTGTTCAATGAGGAAATGGGAACAGCCGGCGCGGTGTCGGTGTCGTTGATTGTTTACTTTCTTGCCGGCGGCTTGGCCGGTGCGTTTTGTCTGCCGAAGGAGCTGGCGAAAGCGAACATTTGGCGAGCCGGCGTGTTGGTCGCCGCGGTCAATATCGTTTCGCTTTTTTCGTTGTTGCTGTTAAAAAGCGGCCGCTATTCGCCGGCGGAAATCGGTTTGTTGGTGCTGATGGCGGCGGCCTCAGGGGTTTTTTCTGCCATTTTGACGATCGGTCTCTTGCCGGTGTTGGAGGCAGCGTTCGGCATTTTGTCGCCGCTTCGGCTCATTGAACTGTCCAATCCGAACCATCCGCTCTTGCGCAAGTTGCTCACTGAAGCGCCGGGGACGTACCATCATAGCATTATGGTCGCCAATTTGGCCGAAGCGGCGTGCGAGGCGATCGGCGCCGACGGCTTGCTGGCGCGCGTCGCCTGCTACTACCATGACATCGGCAAGACGAAGCGGCCGCGCTATTTCATCGAAAACCAAATAGGCGGCAATCCACATGACCATTTGTCGCCGCAGTTGAGCAAAAATATTATTATCGCCCATGTCGCCGACGGCGTCGCTTTGCTCCGCAAGCACCGGCTGCCGAAGGAGATTATTGACATCGCCGAACAGCACCACGGCACGACGTTGCTCAAGTATTTTTATCATAAGGCGCGCGAGCAAACCGAGTTTGTCTCGGAAGCGGAGTTTCGTTATCCTGGGCCGAAGCCGCAGACGAAAGAAGCGGCGGTCATCAACATCGCCGACAGCGTCGAAGCGGCTGTTCGCTCGCTATCCAACCCGTCGCAGGAAAAAATCGAGAAGATCGTCCGATCGGTCATCGCTGATCGTTTGCAGGACAACCAGCTGAACGAATGCGACATTACGCTGAAGGAGTTGGAACTCGTCGCCCGTTCGCTTTGCGAGACTTTAAACGGCGTCTTCCATTCGCGCATCGAATACCCAGAAGTACGAAAGGAAAAGGTGAAGCATGCATGACCATTCACATTGATGTTCTAGATGAAACAAACGAGGTGACCGCTGAGCAAATCGAGATGATCGAGCGGCTGCTCAGCGAGGCGGCGGCCCTTGAAAACGTGCCGGACGGGGCGGAGGTGAGCGTCACATTTGTGGACAACGAACGCATCCGCGCGATGAATCGCGACTATCGTGGCAAAGATGCGCCGACCGATGTGCTTTCGTTTGCTCTTGAGGAGGAAGGAGAAGAAGAGGTTCACATCGTCGGCGCTGATATGCCGCTGGTGCTCGGCGATATCGTCATTTCGATTCCGAAGGCGAAAGAGCAGGCGGCAGCCTATGGCCATTCGTTTATGCGCGAGCTCGGGTTTTTGGCTGTGCACGGTTTTTTGCATCTGCTTGGTTACGATCATGAGACAGAAGAGCAAGAGCGCGTCATGTTCGCCAAGCAGGAAGACATCTTAGCGAGGTTCGGGTTGACAAGATAATGCGCGGCAAACGAGAGCGAGACCGGTTTGCTTGGGCGTGGGCGGGAATGAAGGCGGCGGTGAAAGAGGAAGTTCATTTGCGCTTTCATTTGGCGTCCGCTGTTGTCGCCTTTGCCGCCGGGTGGGTCGTTGGGCTGTCGCGCTGGGAGTGGATCGTGCTGTTCATGGTGGTCGGCACGGTTATTGCGCTTGAGCTCGTCAACACGGCTATTGAGCGCGCCGTCGATTTGGCAACGGGTGAGTTTCATCCATTGGCGAAGGCGGCGAAAGACATCGCGGCCGCGGCGGTGCTCGCGGCGGCCGGATTGGCGGTTGTGATCGGCATTTTGTTGTTTTGGCCGCATCTTCGCTAAACGAAAGAGAGAAAATTCTAATTTTTCTGTTACATTTTGATTTCAAATGATGAAATGAATGGCGTTTTTTTGTAAAATAAAAGAAAGCAGCGTTTGCTTGCAGGAAAGGAAGAGTCACTCGTGGAGATTGAACAACTCATTGCCGAAGCGAAAAAAGCGCGCGAACTCGCCTATGTGCCGTACTCGAAGTTTCCAGTCGGCGCCGCGCTGTTGACGAAAGGCGGCAGCGTGTACCGCGGCTGCAACATTGAAAACGCCGCCTACAGCGTGTGCAATTGTGCGGAGCGGACCGCGTTGTTTAAGGCATATTCGGAAGGGGAAAGGGAATTTGCCGCTTTGGCGGTCATTGCCGACACCCCCCGTCCAGTGCCGCCCTGCGGCGCATGCCGCCAAGTGATCGCCGAACTTTGCCCCGGCGATATGAAAGTCATTTTAGCCAGCCTCAGAGGCGATGTGAAAGTCATGACAGTCAGTGAATTGTTGCCAGAAGCTTTTTCAGCGGAGGATTTGCATGCGTAAAGAAGGATACAAATCAGGATTCGTTGCCATTATCGGAAGACCAAACGTAGGAAAGTCGACGTTTTTAAACCGTGTCATCGGGCAAAAAATCGCGATTATGAGCGATAAACCGCAAACGACGCGCAATAAGATTCAAGGCGTGTACACGGACGATGACGCGCAAATCATCTTTATTGACACCCCGGGGGTGCATAAACCGAAGCATAAGCTCGGCGACTTTATGATGAAAGTGGCGCTCAATGCGCTTCGCGAAGTCGATTTGATTTTGTTTATGGTCAATGCCGAGGAAGGGTTTGGGCGCGGCGAGGCGTTCATCATCGAACGTCTGAAAGAAGTGGATACCCCGGTGTTTTTAGTCATCAATAAGATCGACCGCGTCCATCCGGATGAATTGTTGCCGCTCATTGACCGATACAAAGATTTGTACCCGTTTGCTGAAATCGTGCCGATTTCGGCGCTGGAAGGGAACAATGTCGACCGCCTGCTGGAGCAAATTAAAGAACGGTTGCCGGAAGGGCCGCAATATTATCCGCCGGACCAGATCACTGACCATCCGGAGCAGTTTATCATCGCCGAGCTCATTCGCGAGAAAGCGCTTCACTTAACGCGCGAGGAAGTTCCGCACTCGATTGCTGTCGTCGTCGAACGCATCGAGCGGCGAGAAGGATCGGGAACGGTGTACATTAGTGCGGTGATCGTTGTGGAGCGCGATTCGCAAAAAGGAATCATCATCGGCAAGCAAGGCCGGATGTTGAAGGAAATCGGACAGCGGGCGCGCGCTGACATCGAAGCGCTGCTTGGGTCAAGAGTGTTTTTGGAACTGTGGGTGAAAGTGCAAAAAGACTGGCGCAACCGTCTGGCGCAGCTGCGTGATTTTGGATTCCGTGAAGACGAGTATTGACGGTTAGAAAATTTTACGCGACATAAACCGTTTTTGCCTGAGCCAACCTATAGGTAAACCACCAATACGCAATGCCTGCAGGCGGAAAGAGGTGTCATTCCATGCTTGAGTTTACGTGGAAGTTGTTTAGCCAAACAGGCAATATCGACACGTACCTCCTATTTAAAGAGTTGGAACGAGAGCAACAGTTTGGCGGTGAAGAGCAAAACGCTGAACAGAAGGAAATCGACCAACCGATCTCGTAGCATCGTTGTTGGTAGAAGCGGTGGTGATGGGATGTTCGAAACGTGTGAAGCGATCGTCATGCGAACGGTCGATTATGGTGAAACAAATAAAATTGTCACATTGTTTACCCGAGAATGGGGAAAGGTGGCTGCGATGGCAAGGGGAGCGAAAAAGCCAAGCAGCCGCCTTTCTGCTGTTACGCAGCCGCTCTCATACGGCCATTATGTCATCCGCCGCAGCCGCGGTGTCGGTGTTCTTCACCAGGGAGAGCTCATTGACTCGATGCGGGCGCTGCGCGAAGATTTGTTTGCCGCCGCCTATGCGGCGTATATTGTGGAGCTCACCGACAAAAGCATGGAAGAGCAAAAGCGCAATCCATACTTGTTTGAGCTTCTTTTGCAGACACTACAATATATGAGCGAAGGCCGCGATTTAGAGATTTTGACGTTCATTTACGAAATGAAAATGCTTGCGGTTCTTGGCATCCCCCCTGTGCTTGACCGTTGTGCCCGTTGCGGGGCGACGGAGGGGCGCTTCGCGTTTTCCGTCAAGGAGGCGGGCTTCCTTTGCCATCGCTGCGAGACGTCCGATCCCCATCGGTTCCCGCTCTCTCCGGCTTCCGCCCGGCTGTTGCGTCTCTTTTTTCATATCGATCTTGCTCGGCTTGGATCCATATCGGTGAAAGAAAGGACAAAGATGGAGCTGGGCGCCGTATTGTCCGCCTATTATGATGAATATGCCGGCCTGTCGCTGAAGACGAAGCGTTTTTTGCAACAAATCGGTGAACTGAAAGACAAGCTCAGCCCTGACGGAGGGCAAGGAGCATCATTTTCATTGTGAATGGGGCGTGTAGTATAATATAAAAGTGATAGCGTGTGGGACCTTTTTTGGCAAGGTGGTGAACGACGATCGAACTAAATAAGCGCCAAGAGCAGATTTTGCAAATTGTGAAAGACTACGGACCGATCACTGGGGAAAGCATCGCTGAGAAACTGAACTTGACGAGGGCGACGCTGCGGCCGGACTTGGCCATCTTGACCATGGCCGGCTACTTGGAAGCGCGGCCGCGCGTCGGCTATTTCTATACGGGAAAAACCGGCAAGCAGTTGTTCGCCGATAAAATGAAAAAGATGAAAGTCGAGGATTACCAATCGATTCCGGTCGTCGTCAATGAAAATGTGAGCGTCTATGATGCGATCGTCACGATGTTTCTAGAGGACGTCGGCACGCTGTTTGTTGTCGATGACGAGTCGTTGCTTGCCGGTGTGCTGTCGCGCAAAGATTTGTTGCGCGCAAGCCTTGGCAAGCAGGAACTGACGGCGATTCCGGTCAATATTATTATGACGCGGATGCCGAACATCGCCGTTTGCTACAAGGACGACCCGCTCATTGACGTAGCTGAACAGCTGATTGAAAAACAGATCGATGCCATGCCGGTCGTGCGCAAAACGGAGAAAGGATATGAAGTGATTGGCCGTATTACGAAAACGAATATAACGAAAGCCTTCGTGTCGCTAGCCAAAGAGGACTAATCCAAACAAAGGAGGAGAAGAATGAACCAGCGTCTTGTTTACGTCGTATCCGACTCCGGCGGGGAAACGGCCGAGCTTGTCGTCAAAGCGGCGGCCAGCCAGTTTCACGCCTCGCCGATTCAAGTGAAACGCGTTCCATATGTGGAAGATAAAACGACGTTGGCTGAAGTCGTCGCCTTAGCGAAAATGAACCGCGCCATTATCGCGTTTACGCTCGTCGTTCCGGAGATGCGGGAATTTTTGCTCGCCGAAGCGGCACGCGAAGGGGTCGTCGCCTACGATATCATCGGTCCGCTCATTGAAAAGATGAGCCA
Organism: Geobacillus sp. BMUD; assembly: GCF_013096845.1. Classification (NCBI taxonomy): domain Bacteria; kingdom Bacillati; phylum Bacillota; class Bacilli; order Caryophanales; family Anoxybacillaceae; genus Geobacillus; species Geobacillus sp. BMUD. Next base: position 21,563 of record NZ_SDLA01000002.1, on the reverse strand, counting down.
TTTGTTCCAGCTGACGCCAAGATATGAGCCGGGTCAAGTGCGCGTACTTGACGAAGATTACTTCAAAAAGATTGAAGCGATTGAATTTGCCGTCAAGTACGATGACGGGCGCGACCCGCGCGGCATTTTGCGCGCCGATATCGTGCTCATCGGCGTATCGCGTACATCGAAAACACCGCTGTCGCAATATTTGGCGCATAAGCGGCTGAAGGTGGCGAATGTGCCGATCGTTCCAGAGGTCGAGCCGCCGGAGCAGCTGTTTCGAGTGGGTCCAGGAAAATGCTTCGGCTTGAAAATCAGTCCGGATCAACTGCTTTCGATCCGCCGCGAGCGGCTAAAATCGCTGGGCCTGAACGACCAGGCGATTTACGCCAATATGGATCGAATCAAAGAGGAGCTCGCCTATTTCGACGAAGTGGTGAAAAAAATCGGTTGCGACGTCATCGATGTGACGAACAAGGCGGTCGAGGAGACGGCGAGCATCATTATGAAAAAGTTGAAGCGCTAGCTTCGCCTCATCCGCACGATTTCTCGCTTGGAATCGTGCGTTTTCTTATGGCATATTGCCGCCACTTATATTATAATAAAAAATTGCGAGAAAAATGACCTATATAGGTTTAGAGCGGTCATGCGACGAGTAAACTATTTATAGCCGCTTGTCAAGAAGAACGAAAAAAAGATTTTCGACAAAGTTGTCAATCATTCGGCAAAAAAGCAGGATTTTTTTGCGATGGTGTAGAATAATAGGGGGTGTAAAGCAACCCTTGCTTCGAGAGCACGGTCATCTGGTGCATACGATCGTCAAGAAAAAAGTGAAATTTTCTTTTTCTTGCTGAAATATAATATACCGAAGCGCATCTTCGAGATGCACCGCCTTGATGAATCGTTGTCCAGACAGTGGGCTGAGGGGCGGAAAGCGGATGGTCAAGCCAGCTGACTTTACGGGCAAGGGGGCGAAACGAACGTTTTGAAAAAAATTGTCGAAATGGAAAGGAAAATCGGCTTGCTGCCGAGAATAAATACGATACGGGGTTGTTCGTATGGGACATCGCATTCCCGAGGAAACGATTGAAGCCATCCGCCGCGGCGTTGACATCGTTGACATCATTGGCGAATACGTCCAGTTGAAAAAGCAAGGCCGCAACTATTTTGGCTTATGCCCATTTCATGGAGAAAAGACGCCATCGTTTTCCGTTTCCCCAGAAAAGCAAATTTTCCACTGCTTCGGCTGCGGGGCAGGGGGGAATGCCTTTACGTTTTTGATGGAGATCGAAGGCATTCCGTTTGTGGAAGCGGCGAAACGTCTTGCGGCCAAAGCAGGGATCGACTTGTCCGCCTATGAGCTGGACAGCCGCGGGAGTGATGGCAGCCGAGCCGACGAGGCGAAGGCGATGGTCGAAGCACATACGTTGTTGAAACGATTTTACCATCATTTGCTTGTCCATACAAAAGAAGGACAAGCCGCGCTCGATTATTTGCAGGTGCGTGGGTGGACAAAAGAAACGATCGACCGATTTGAAATCGGCTATGCGCCCGATGTTCCTGATGCCGCCGTCAAGCTGCTGGAGAGCCGTTCGTTTCCGTTGGTGTTGATGGAAAAGGCGGGCTTGTTGGTGAAAAAAGAAGACGGGCGATACGTCGACCGCTTCCGGAATCGGATTATGTTTCCGATCCATGATCATCGCGGCGAGACGGTTGGTTTTTCCGGCCGTCTGCTCGGCGATGGGCAACCAAAGTACATGAACAGCCCAGAAACGCCGATTTTCCGCAAAGGCACGCTTTTGTATTTTTTTCACGAGGCGCGCGTGTCAATTCGCAAGCGTCAAGAGGCGCTGCTCGTTGAAGGGTTTGCCGATGTCATCTCTGCCGTGCAGGCCGGCGTTGACTATGTGGTGGCAACGATGGGAACGTCGCTGACCGAGGAGCAGGCACGCATTTTGCGCCGCCATGCGGAAACGGTCACGATTTGCTATGACGGCGACAGCGCCGGAACGGAAGCCGCCTCGCGCGCCGCCGAACAATTGAGTGCGTTCGGGTGCCGCGTGAAGGTAGCGTTGCTCCCGGACGGGCTGGATCCAGATGAATATATACGCACTTGCGGCGCCGACCGTTTTGCCGAAGAGATCGCCGCCGCCCGGCCGCTCATGGCGTTTAAAATGGATCGTTTGCGGCGGGGAAAAAATTTGCAGGAAGAAGGCGACCGGCTCCGTTATATCGAGGAAGCGCTCCGTGAAATCAGCAAGCTGTCGAGCCCGGTGGAAAAAGATTATTATATGCGCCAGCTTGCAGATGAGTTTTCGTTGTCGCTCTCGGCGCTTTACGAACAGCTGTCCCGCTCCAAGCCGGAACAGCCAAAGCTGCAGGTGAACGACGGCAGAAAACCGCTCCAGCCGGCATTGACGAAAAAATTGCTTCCGGCCTTTCAAAATGCCGAGCGGTTGCTGCTTGCCCATATGATGCGGAGCCGCGATGTGGCGTTCATTGTTCAGGAGCAGGTCGGCGGCCGATTTAATATCGAAGAGCACCGGGCGTTGGCTGCTTACATTTACGCCTTTTACGAAGAGGGGCATGAAGCCGACCCCAGCGCGCTCATGTCTCGTCTTCCCGGCGAGTTGCGGACGCTGGCGAGCGAGCTGTCGCTTTTGTTGGTCGCAGACGACGTTTCCGAGCGGGAGCTTGCCGATTGCATCCGGCATGTGTTGAATCACCCGAAATGGTTAATGCTAAAGGAAAAAGAGCAAGAAAAGACGGAAGCGGAGCGAAGAAAGGACTTTTTGACGGCCGCCCGCATCGCGAAAGAGATGATTGAGATGAAAAAAATGTTATCTTCTTCATAACATGGTGGTATGAGTTTTTAAAGGAGGTAATGAAATGGCTGAAAAACCAGCCCAATCAAAGCAGGCTGAAGCTGCCGGCGAATCGCTTGAACAAGTGAAAGAGCAACTCGCTGAGCTCGGCAAAAAGCGGGGAATCCTCACCTACGAGGAAATCGCTGAGCGGTTGTCTGGCTTTGATTTGGACTCTGACCAGATGGATGAGTATTATGAATACCTCGCTGAGCAGGGCATTGAAGTGATCAGCGAATCCGACCTTGAGGCCGATCCGGACATCGACGACTTGGCCAAAGAGGAAGAATTCGACTTAAATGACTTGTCCGTTCCTCCCGGCGTCAAAATCAATGACCCGGTGCGCATGTACTTGAAGGAGATCGGCCGCGTGCCGCTGTTGTCGGCGGAAGAAGAAATCGAGCTGGCGAAACGGATCGAGCAAGGCGATGAAGAAGCGAAACGCCGGCTGACGGAAGCGAACCTCCGCCTCGTCGTCAGCATCGCCAAACGGTATGTCGGCCGCGGCATGCTCTTTCTTGATTTGATTCAAGAAGGGAACATGGGGCTGATCAAGGCGGTCGAAAAGTTTGACTATCGGAAAGGCTACAAGTTCAGCACGTATGCGACGTGGTGGATCCGCCAAGCCATCACAAGGGCGATTGCCGATCAGGCGCGGACGATTCGCATCCCGGTTCATATGGTCGAAACGATCAATAAACTGATCCGCGTCCAACGGCAATTGCTCCAAGACCTTGGGCGCGAACCAACGCCGGAAGAGATCGCCGAGGAAATGGATTTGACGCCGGAAAAGGTGCGGGAAATTTTGAAAATCGCCCAAGAACCAGTGTCGCTCGAGACGCCGATCGGCGAGGAAGATGACTCGCATCTTGGCGATTTCATCGAAGACCAAGACGCGACATCGCCATCCGAGCACGCTGCTTACGAGCTGTTGAAAGAGCAGCTCGAAGATGTGCTTGATACGCTGACGGATCGCGAGGAAAATGTGTTGCGTCTCCGCTTCGGGCTTGACGACGGACGGACGCGGACGCTCGAAGAAGTCGGCAAAGTGTTCGGCGTAACGCGCGAACGCATCCGTCAAATTGAAGCCAAGGCGTTGCGCAAGCTGCGCCATCCAAGCCGCAGCAAACGGCTGAAAGACTTTTTAGAGTGACCCGTTTTGTTCGATAGTTTACTTCTTCGGAAGTAAACTATTTTTTCTTTCTTTATGGGAAAGGTTGTCTATCTATGAATCGGCAACGACGGGAAACGATCATCCAAGAAATTGAATATTGGAAACGTTCGCGCCTTCTGCCGGAACATTATTGCGACTATTTGCTCGCGTTGTACACGGAAGGAGACGCCCGTTCGCACGGACGACGGTGGCGCAGCTCGCTCGCCGCTGGTCTCTGTTTATTGCTTCCAGCCGTTGCTCTTGTCATTTATTTTACTGAATTGTCATTCGTTTTGCAAACGCTCCTTTTCGCCCTATTTTTGGCTGCCTGCTTGTTCTTTTGTTGGCGGTGGCGGAACAAGCGAGAACTCCTTCACTTCCCGCTCATCGGAAGCGCCTGGATTTTGCTTGTGGCATCCATTTTTGAGGTTGATCGGTATTTTCCCAGGCAAACGGGTGCGCTAGTAGCTGTCGTGCTCGGAAACTGTGCTCTCTGGTTGGTTGTCGGCCGTCTGCTTCACCTTCGCTACTTTTCGCTTGCCGCTGTCAGCGGGGCGTTGCTTGTAGCCGCCGCCATCGGGTGGCACTGAGGCGTGTTGTTGCCATTTCGGCAACTTAGGGCTTTTCCTTGTCCATTATTTACAGTAAAATAAAATTGTTTGCAGCGTTCTTCATTATACATAAGGGAGGTAAAAGAGATGAACCGCAATCCACTCATCCCGTTTTTCATCATCATGGCATTCGGGATTGTGCTGACGTTCGTCTTGTCGTTTAAAGGGCTAGGCGATGCGAAGGAAATGGCCAAAGAGAAAAAAGGCGGCGAAAAAACGGAACAAACGGCCGAATTCAACCCAGAACAATTTTACCAACAAACGTGCTCCGGCTGTCACGGCCAAAACTATGAAGGCGGCGTCGGTCCATCGTTGAAAGGGGTCGGGCAACGGCTGTCGATGGACCAAATTAAAGACGTCATCCAACACGGGCGCGGCAACATGCCGCCAGGGCTTGTGCCGGCGGATAAAGCCGATGCCATGGCGAAATGGCTCGCCGGTTTAAAATAATGGATGGTGAACATCCCTTTGCTTTTTGGCAAGGGGATGTTTTGTTTAGTACAATAGAGGCGCGCGGTGTTGGAGAGGAAAGGAGGGGAAGGCGAACCGCCTTCGCGCTGCAAGTGGCCGAAGGTTGGTTGCCATTGCGGTGCTATGAACGAATTTCGCCTGTCGAAACGGCTGGAAACGGTCGCCTCATTCATTCCAAAAGGGGCGGTGCTTGCTGACATCGGGTCGGATCATGCGTATTTGCCTTGCTATGCCTGCTTGCACGGCTACGCATCAAAAGCCATTGCCGGCGAGGTGGCGGACGGGCCGTTCCGCTCAGCTCAGCAGCAAGTCGAGAAGTCCGGGCTTTCTCATCTCATTTCCGTGCGCAAAGGGGATGGGCTTTCGGTCCTTGCCCCGGGGGAGGTGAACTGCATCACGATCGCCGGCATGGGTGGAGCGCTTATCGCCCGCATTTTGGGCGACGGAAGGGAAAAGCTTGCCGGTGTCAAACGGCTCATTTTGCAACCGAATATCGGTGCCGAACTTGTTCGCCGTTGGCTTCTTGATCATGGGTGGGAGCTCGTGGCTGAGCGCATTTTGAAAGAAGATGAGCACATTTATGAAGTACTCGTCGCCGAGCCTGGCGCCCCCCGACGGCCGTATCGCCATCTCGAGGCGGAGCTGCTCCTTGGACCGTTTTTGCGTCGGGAAAACAGCGAGGTGTTCCGCGAAAAGTGGAAGCGCGAGATTGAAAATTGGAAACGGATCATCGCTGATTTGACGGCCAAAGGGCAAAGTGAAGCAGCTGAGCGGAAAAAGCATGAACTGGAGAGAAAAGTTCAATTGGTGGAGGAGGCGTTGTTATGAGCCGCGTTCCGTACGGCTATGAAATCATTCAGCTTCTTGAGCAGCTTGCTCCGAAACAGTTGGCGATGGAAGGGGATCGGATCGGTCTGCAAATCGGGACGCTGAACAAGCCGGTCAAAAAAGTGATGGTCGCCCTTGATGTGCTTGAAGATGTCGTTGTCGAAGCGATCGATCAACAAGTGGATTTAATCATCGCCCACCACCCGCCGCTGTACCGCCCGCTGAAGCAGCTGCTGACTGATGGTGGGCACGGGCGGATGATTGCCGCGTGCGTCAAGCATGACATTGCGGTGTACGCCGCCCATACGAATTTGGATGTGGCCGATGGCGGTCTGAACGATTGGCTTGCCGAGGCGCTCGGATTGAACGATACGGCTGTGCTTGTGCCGACGTATACCGAATCGTTGAAAAAGCTCGTTGTTTATGTGCCGGTGACGCACGCTGAGGTGGTGCGGAAGGCCTTAGGCGACGCTGGCGCCGGACATATCGGTCGCTACAGCCATTGTACGTTCAACAGCCGCGGTGTTGGCACGTTTTTGCCGCACGAAGGGGCGCGGCCGTTTATCGGTGAGCAAGGGCGGCTCGAGGAAGTTGAAGAAGTGCGCATCGAAACGATCGTGCCGGCCTCTCTGGAACGGCAAGCGATTCAGGCGATGCTGGCTGTTCATCCGTATGAGGAAGTGGCATATGATATTTATCCGCTTGACAACGACGGCCGCCGCTTCGGGCTCGGGCGCATTGGCCGGCTGCCGCAGCCGGTGACGCTTGGCGCTTTTGCCGAGCAGGTGAAAGCGGCGTTTTCCGTTCCGGCGGTGCGTGTTGTGGGCCGGCTGGATGATCTCGTGCAAACGGTGGCGGTGCTCGGCGGGGATGGGAATAAGTTTGTTGCTGCCGCTGCATCGGCTGGGGCGGACGTATACGTGACAGGGGATGTGTATTACCACACGGCCCATGACGCCCAAGCGCTCGGCCTTCACATCATTGATCCGGGACATCATGTAGAAAAAATCATGAAAGAAGGCGTGGCCCGATACTTGACCACTGAGCTCGCGAAACGTCAATGGGAGGCGGAAGTGGTCGCTTCTAGCGTCCACACCGATCCGTTTCAGTTCGTATGAACGGCCAACAAAAAGGGCTGTCCTGGATGAGCGGTTCAACCGTTTGTCCAAGACAGCCTCTCTTTATAGATGAAACAACCGTTACTCTTCTTTCTTTGTTTTCACTTTCGGCAAGATTTTTTGCAACGGCACTTTCCGTTCCCGCTTCCATGTCGATGGGTCGTTCGGGTCAAACTGCTCCAAAAAATCGATCACTTCTTTCGTAATCGGCGTCGGGGTGGAAGCGCCGGCGGTGACGGCGACTTTTTTCGCATTTTTAATCCAGTCGATGTCGATTTCTGTCACATCGGCGACGCGATATGCCTTTGTGCCGGCGATCTCTTCCGATACTTGGGCGAGGCGGTTCGAGTTGTTGCTGCGCGGGTCGCCGACAACGATTGTTACATCGGCTCCCTTCGCCTGCTCAGCGACCGCCTCTTGTCGAAGCTGGGTGGCGAGGCAAATTTCTTTATGCATCTCCACGTGTGGGTATTTTTCTTTCACTTTCGCCATGATGTCGGCGACGTCCCATTGGCTCATCGTCGTTTGGTTCGTCACCATGATGCGCTCATTGTGAATGGACAGCCGTTCGACATCATCGATGGTTTCCACAAGATGGATCCTTTCCGGATTGATGCCGACCGCTCCTTCCGGTTCTGGGTGTCCTTTTTTGCCGATATAGATGATATCATAGCCATCGGCGAGTTTTTGTTCGATGAGCCGATGCGTTTTTGTCACGTCCGGGCATGTGGCATCAATCGTGACAAGTCCCTTTTCGAGCGCTCGTTTTTTCACTTCCGGTGAGACGCCGTGGGCGGTGAAAATGACGGTGCCATGGTCGATTTTTTCTAAAATTTCCAAGCGGTTTTCTCCATCAAGCGTGATGATGCCTTCTTCAGCAAACGCGTCCGTGACGTGCTTATTATGGACGATCATGCCGAGAATGTAAATCGGGCGCGGCAAAGAAGGGTCCAACGCCGCGTTGCGGGCGATGACCATTGCATCGACCACCCCGTAGCAATACCCACGCGGGGTAATTTTAATCACTTCCATCATATTCCCTCCCTGCCGCCGGCTGTGCGGCGGTTGTTCATCTTTCATTATATCGGAGCACCGGGAAGAAGACAAAGAATAACCGCCCTAAACAGCGGGTGCGCTGGGGCGGGGAAAGAAACTAGATATACAGTTTCGGCTTGGACGGCTTCGGGGCGGCCGGTGTTTCTTTTTCTTGCGGCTCTTCGCTCTTTGCCTGCGGAACGGAGCGTTTTTTTTGCGTCTGAGCGGCCGGCTTTTGTTTCGTTTCGTTGGCTGGTGCGCTTTCCGACGTTGTTTCGCCTTCCCCTTCGTCAGCCGGTTTCAACTCGCGGAAAATGCGGATCATCGCCGGAAGATTGCGGATGAGCGGTCCATACTGTTGCACCATCGGCATGACGTTTTGTGCGATGCCAAGCATTTTTTGCACGTTGTTTAACATGCCAACCAAGCCCCCGCCCGTGTTGGATGCGGCGGTGTTAGCGGCGTTGGGCAGCAACGGCAGCCCCCACGGAGACGATGCAGCAGCCGGCGGCTGTCCGCGCGAAAACAAGCGGGCCAAGAAGCCACCGGGGCCGCTGGGGCGAAAAGGCGGCGCCGGCATGCGGGCGAACGGGGCTGGCGGCCTTCCGGCAAACGGAGAAGGCATTATCGGGGGCCGACTGTATCTCATAGCAGCTTCCTCCTTTCGGTCGTGTGGATGAACGAATGTCCTCCTTTCTACAATATGCGGGCAAGGCGGGAAAGGTTTGTTGCAGGATCGTCTTTAGTTGCGGCGGGGAGCAGCGATTCGCTATAATGGTGAGGCGGACGAAGCGGTGCCCATATGCCATGTAAAACGTGAACGTTTACGCTTTTTTATCGGTATTTGATCGACTGTCAGGTGACCGAACCATACCGCTTCCATACCGATGCATGGATGGGTGAGACGGTTCGTTGTTCCGTCTTCCGCCGCGTCAAAGCTTGCCGCCGACAGTCGGAAGAATAAACGACGCGCTTTTGGGCCAACGAGATGGGAAACTTTCCAAATTTCGTTTATCGAAGGGAGTGGTGCTTCATGACAGAAACGCAGTTTACTCGTTTTCCGTTTCAACCGTTTATCATCGAAGCGATCAAGGCGCTTCGTTTTTATAAACCGACGGAAATTCAAGAGCGCATCATTCCGGGGGCGTTGCGCGGCGAAAGCATGGTCGGTCAATCGCAAACCGGAACAGGAAAAACACATGCGTACTTATTGCCGATCATTGAAAAAATCAAACCGGAACGCGCCGAAGTACAAGCCGTCATCACAGCGCCGACGCGCGAATTAGCGACGCAAATTTACCAAGAAACGCTGAAAATCACGAAGTTTTGCCCGAAAGATCGGATGATCGTCGCCCGTTGTTTGATCGGCGGGACGGATAAGCAAAAAGCGCTCGAAAAGCTCAACGTGCAGCCGCATATTGTCATCGGCACGCCGGGGCGCATCAACGATTTCATCCGCGAGCAGGCGCTTGATGTGCATACGGCCCACATCCTCGTCGTCGATGAAGCCGACTTGATGCTCGATATGGGCTTTATCACTGATGTCGACCAAATCGCCGCCCGGATGCCGAAAGACTTGCAAATGCTCGTCTTTTCAGCGACGATTCCGGAGAAGCTGAAGCCGTTTTTGAAAAAATATATGGAAAACCCGACCTTTGTCCACGTCGATCCGAAACAGACGGCAAACGAAAACATCGAACATGTGCTCATCCCGCTACGCGGACGCGAGAAAACAAAACTTCTTCATGATGTGCTCCTCAGCTACAATCCGTATTTGGCCATCGTATTTGTCAACACAAGGAAAATGGCTAACGAGGTCGCCGACCGTCTCGCTGAACAAGGGTTGAAAGTCGGCGTGCTGCACGGCGATTTGACGCCGCGCGAGCGGAGAAAGATGATGAATCTCATCCGTGATTTGGAGTTTCAATATGTCGTCGCGACCGATTTGGCGGCGCGCGGCATCGATATTGAAGGCGTCAGTCATGTCATCAACTACGAGCTGCCTGATGATCTACAGTTTTATATTCACCGCGCCGGACGCACGGCGCGCGCTGGCTACAGCGGCATTGCGGCGACGATTTACGAGCCGTCTGACCAAGATGCGATTGCTCGATTGGAAAAAATGGGAATTTCGTTTGTCCACCGTGATCTCGTGCGCGGCGAATGGAAGGAGCTGCCGCCGTGGAACCGGCGGAGCAAGCGGGCGGGCGAAAAGGATGACGAATTGGCGTTGCTTTTCGCCAAACTGAAAAAAACGAAGCAGGTGAAGCCGGGCTACAAAAAAAAGTTGCGCGCGGAGTTGGAGAAGAAGAAAAAGCGGCTTGGCCGCTTCAAAAAATCATAATAGCCGTCCGCCTTTAACGCAAAGAAAAGGGAGAGAAGAACATGTTAAAAATCGGTTCACATGTTTCAATGAGCGGAAAGAAAATGCTGCTGGCCGCCAGCGAAGAAGCGGCCTCCTACGGAGCGAACACGTTTATGATTTACACTGGGGCGCCGCAAAACACAAAGCGCAAGTCGATTGAAGAGCTCAACATCGAAGCCGGACGCAAGCATATGCAAGCGCACGGCATCGAAGAGATTGTTGTCCACGCCCCGTATATCATCAATATCGGTAATACGATCAATCTCGATACGTTTTCGCTAGGTGTCGACTTTTTGCGCGCGGAAATCGAGCGGACGGAAGCCATTGGAGCAAAACAGCTCGTGCTCCATCCAGGCGCCCATGTCGGCGCAGGGGTGGAAGCTGGACTTCGCCAAATTATTCGCGGACTGAATGAAGTGTTGACGCGCGAACAGACGGTTGAAATCGCGCTGGAAACGATGGCCGGCAAAGGGTCGGAATGCGGGCGAACGTTTGAGGAGCTGGCGCACATTATCGACGGCGTCGCCTATAATGATAAGCTGTCCGTTTGCTTTGATACGTGCCATACGCATGACGCCGGTTATGACATCGTTAACGATTTTGACGGCGTCCTTGAGGAGTTTGACCGGATCATCGGCCTCGGGCGGCTGAAAGTACTGCACATCAACGACAGCAAAAACCCGCGCGGCAGCCGGAAAGACCGCCATGAAAACATTGGTTTCGGCTATATTGGATTTCAGGCGCTCAACTATATCGTCCATCACCCGCAGCTTGAGGATATTCCAAAAATTTTAGAAACTCCATACGTGGGCGAAGACAAAAACAACAAAAAGCCGCCGTACAAGCATGAAATTGCGATGCTGCGAGCGCAGTCGTTCGATGACCAGTTGCTTGAAAAAATCAACGCTGGAGCGGAATGAAAAAAGGGCGGTGCGCCCTTTTATTTTTTTTGCACGAATTTCAAAAACAGCTCGTTCGCCTTTCGAGCGATGTCCGGCGAGGTGATTTTCGCCAGCTGGCGCACCCATTTTTTCCGCTCCTCGGGGTCAAAGACGTTAATGTCGTTCGTTCGGGCGAGATGAAGAATTTGTTTTGCTTGGCTCGTCGTGATGGGCAGGCCGTACTCTCGGCTGTACGAAACGAGTTCTTCCGGGGTGATCGTTTTTAATTTTTGCTTGACAAGTTGTTGGTAAATGTTCATATCAGCCGCCTCCTTACTTCTGTTCCATCATATGACGTGAATGGAAAAGACGTGTATGGTATAATAGAAAAAAACGAAAAGGGAAAGGGTGGTAGTTTGGCGCCAAAACAGCATAAAAAAGAACCGCTAGGCCATGTATTGTATCGCGTGTTGATGATCGCCATCGGCGCCTCTTTGGCGGCGTTTGCCATTGAGCGGCTGCTCGTTCCGAACAAAATGATCGACGGCGGCATCATTGGCATATCGCTGATTCTTGACTACTTGACTCCGGACGAATGGCGGCTGCTCAATTTCGCCACGCTCGTCATCCTCTTAAACGCCCCGTTCATGTATTTCGGCTACAAGCAAATCGGGAAAACGTTCATGCTGTCAACGATTTTAGGCGTCGTCATCCTCGGTGCCGCTGAACGGCTGTTTCACCATGTTTCCCCGCTGACAACCGAGCCGATTTTAGCCACCGTTTTTGGCGGGTTGTCGCTCGGGCTCGGCGTCGGATTGGTCATCCGTCATGGTGGATCGCTCGATGGGACAGAAATTTTAGGGATTTTGATGACGAAAAGAATCCCGTTTTCAGTGGGCGAGTTCGTTATGTTTGTCAACGTCTTTATTTTCGGCTGGGCGGCGTTTGTGTTTGGTTTGGAGCCGGCAATGTATTCGGTGATGACCTACTACATCGCCTCGAAAACGATCGATGCGGTCATTGAAGGGCTTGACGAGACGCGGGCGGCCTTTATTGTGACCGATCGTTATGAGGAAATTTCCGACGCCATTTTGCACCGGCTCGGCCGCGGGACGACGAAATTGCTTGGCAAAGGCGGATATACGGACGAGCAAAAGGAAATCATTTATGCAGTCGTCACGCGCTTGGAAGTGACAAAACTAAAATCGATCGTCAATGAAATCGACCCGGATGCATTCATCACCATTATGCCGACGCATGAAGTGCGCGGAGCCCGCTTTAAATCAGCGATTCACTGAGGTTTACAAAACGCGGGGGGTGGGATATACTTGTATAGGGATATAAATCGGAATGATTCTGAATTATCAAAGGAGAACAACCATGGAAAATGGATTTGTTGTGCAAATCGAGGATGTGTCGTTCCGCTATGAAAAAGAGAACGTGCTTGAGCATGTTAGTTTAACAGTGCCGAAAGGGGCATTTTTAGGATTGGTCGGCCCGAACGGCTCGGGAAAATCGACGCTGCTCAAATGTGTGCTCGGCTTGTTAAAACCGAACAGCGGCCGCATTTTTTTGTTCGGCGAGCCAATTGAATCGTTTCGCGAATGGCATCGGATCGGGTTGGTGTCGCAAAAAGCGAACAGCTTCAATCGCAGCTTTCCGGCGACGGTTGAGGAAGTGGCGGCGAGTGGATTGGCGGCCAAACGCGGCTTATTTCGGCCGCTGACAAAAGAAGACCGCCGTGCGGTCGAAGCAGCGCTCGCGGCCGTTGGGTTGAGCGGCCTGGCAAAACGCAATATCGCGGAGCTGTCCGGCGGCCAGCAACAACGGGTATTTATCGCCCGCGCATTGGCGAGCAAGCCGGATTTGCTCATTTTAGACGAGCCGACGGTCGGCGTGGATGCGCGCCATGTACACGAATTTTATGAACTGCTTGGCGACTTGAACCGTCGCGGTTTGACGCTTATCTTAGTGACGCATGACATCGGAACGATCACAGACCGGGTGACTGATATCGTCTGCTTGAACAAGCGCCTGTATTTCCATGGAAAGGCGGAAGAGTTCAAACATCTTGGCAACGAGGTGATTTCGCAGTTTTATGGTCATCCGCTCCACGTTCTCTCTCACGAGCATGAATGGGCGGAATGAAACGGTGATGGTGGAGGAATGACACGTGTGGGAAGCCATTTGGCAATACGAATTTTTGCGCAATGCGTTTGTTGCCGGCGTTTTGACCGGTTTTACGGCGCCATTGCTTGGCGTTTTTATTGTCGTTCGGCGGCTGTCGCTCATCGCCGATGCATTGAGCCATGTGACCCTCGCCGGCATTGCCGCCGGGCTCTTGCTCGGTTCAGCGGTGCCGGCGGCCGCCAGCTGGAGTCCGCTTTACATCGGCATGAGTTTTTCCGTCGTCGCGTCGCTGCTCGTCGAGAAGTTGCGCGCCGTTTACCGCCATTATGAGGAGCTTGCCATTCCAATCATTTTGTCGGCCGGCATTGGCTTGAGCGTCATTTTCATTTCGATGGCCAACGGGTTTACGACCGATTTATTTTCGTATTTATTCGGCAGCGTCAGCGCCGTCAGCCGTGCTGACGTTTGGACAGCGTTTGCTGTCGCCGCAGCTGCCGTGATGGTGATTTTGATGTTTTACAAAGAGCTGTTTCTTCTTTCCTTTGACGAAGAATACGCCCGTGTTTCCGGCGTTCGCACCACGTTGATCCACTTTTTGTTTATTGTGCTTGTTGCGCTCGTCATCGCTGCATCGATGCGCATTGTCGGCGTGCTCCTCATCTCGTCGCTCATGACGTTGCCGGTGGCGGCGAGCATCCGCATCGCCAAAAGTTTTAAACAGGCGATCGGGTTTTCGATTTTGTTCGGGGAGCTGGCTGTCATCGCCGGGCTCTGGGCAGCGTATGAGCTCGATTGGGCTCCAGGCGGGACGATCGTCATCGCCGCGATTGTCATTTTGCTTTGCGTACTCGGATGGAAAAGGAGGCGGCAGCGATGAATATCGATGAAGCGTTGCAGTTGATGAAAGAGAAAGGATTTAAATATACGGAAAAAAGGAGACAAATGTTGGAGTTATTTGCCGAAAGCGACAAATACTTGACGGCGAAAGACGTGCTGGAAGCGCTCCGTTCCGCCTATCCGGGCTTGAGCGTTGATACAGTGTACCGCAATTTATCGCTCTTTACGCTGCTTGGCATTTTGGAAATGACCGAGCTTTCCGGGGAGAAACATTTCCGTTTTGCCTGCGGCGCCCGCCGTCATCACCATCATTTCATTTGCATCCAGTGCGGAAAAACGAAGAACATTGATGCTTGTCCGATGGATAGGCTTGCAGCGCAGCTCGATGGGTATGAGATCATTGATCATAAGTTTGAAATTTACGGCACATGTCCGCAATGTCAACAACATCTCCCTGTATAAGCAGGGAGATGTTGTTTTATGGCCCGAGGCGCTGTTCGATTTCTCGCTTTGCTTCAAGCCAGTTGTTGACGCGGATGACGTTTTCCGGAAGCGGACCTTGGTTGTACGGAGTGTCAAACAAAATGACCGGAATGCCGCATGCTTCGGCGATGTCGCACGCGTTGTCGTATTTGTCTTCAAAGAAGGCAGACAGCTGATGCCGGCGGACAACAGCGATTTTATCGTGCGACCCGGTCAGCTCGATATGGTGATAATGGACGCCGTGCCGCCGAAACCAGCACTCGGTGAGATCGTACAAATGACGGCCACGAGCGCTGATGTAATACAGCTCGTATTTGTCTTTCCAGCTGTCGATTACTTCAAGCGCATAGCGGGCAAGCGGAGCCCTCTCATAAATATCCGCTTCGTTTTCCTCAAGCCAGCGATCCATTTCTTCCTCTGCCACACCGTATAACGGCGCTAAATTGTATTGTGTAATGTCGTTTAATGCGAGCTCTTTGCCGAATGCTTCGTTTAAATACGGAATGAACGTGCTCGGACATGTCACCGTGCCGTCAATGTCGATGCCAAGCCGTTTTTTCACCGCTTCCTCCTCCTGCTAGAAAATATTCACACTGATAAAATAACGCCGGTTTCTCATACTAATAATGCTTCTTACTTTAGGAAAGCGAGGGAAGCATATGGCAGACGACCGCGAGCGCACGTATAACGGAAGTTACGTGCAATCGATCGGAAAAGAAGAACCAGAACGCAATTTTATGGAAGAAGCAGCGGCAGAAGTCGCTGAACCGATTCGCCGCGGCGACGAACGGGACGAAGAACGTGCAGATGGCGCCGGGCTCGGCTGGCTCGCCTTAGCCCTGTCCATCATCGCCTTGTTTATCTGGCCGATTTTGTTAGGGGCAGCCGGCATTATTGTCGGGTTTATCGCGCGCCGGCGCGGCGCAGAAACGCTCGGGGCATGGGCCATCGGCATCGGCGTCATCGCTATTCTCGTCCGCCTGTTTATTATGCCGTTTTATACGTAAAAAAGCGAGGGTGTCCCCAAGCGGGGACGCCCTTTCTGGTTGTGCAGGAAAATTCCGCTCATTGGGCGTTGTGGCCTTTCAGAGCGGCTTTGTTTTCCCTTTGCTTGGCAAAATATTCTTCCGCCAGCTTGTCGATTTCTTTCTTCAGCTCTTCCACCATTTTCTCTTCCGGCACTTTCCGGACGATTTTGCCGTGGCGGAAGAGCAAGCCTTCACCGCGGGCGCCGGCAATGCCAATATCGGCTTCCCGTGCTTCCCCTGGGCCATTGACGGCGCAACCGAGCACAGCGACTTTGATCGGCGCGCGAATGCTGGCGATATAGTCTTCGATCTCGTTAGCGATGCGGATCAAATCGATCTCAATCCGCCCGCACGTTGGGCAGGAAATGAGCGTCGCCGCATTGGAAGCAAGTCCGAACGTTTTTAAAATTTCGCGCGCCACTTTGACTTCTTCAACCGGGTCAGCGCTTAACGACACGCGAATCGTGTTTCCGATGCCTTTGCTTAAAATGGCGCCGAGTCCAACGGCACTTTTGATCGTGCCGGAAAAAAGCGTCCCCGCTTCGGTGATGCCGACATGAAGTGGATAGTCGAACGTGCGCGCGGCTTTTTCATACGCTTCAATGGCGAGGCGCACGTCGGACGCTTTTAATGACACAATGATATCGTGGAAATCGAGTTCTTCCAAAATGCGAATATGGTATAGGGCGCTCTCAACCATGCCGTCAGCGGTTGGATACCCATATTTTTCCAAAATACGTTTTTCCAACGACCCAGCGTTGACGCCAATGCGAATCGGCACGCCGCGCTCCTTCGCGGCTTTCACGACCGCTTCGACTTTTTCGCGGCGCCCAATGTTGCCTGGATTGATGCGGATTTTGTCAACGCCGCCTTCGATCGCTTTCAGCGCCAATTTATAGTCAAAGTGGATGTCGGCGACAAGCGGGATGTTGATTCGTTTTTTAATTTCCGGTATCGCCGCGGCGGCTCGCTCGTCTGGGCAGGCGACGCGGACGATTTGACAGCCTGCTTCCTCGAGGCGATGGATTTGCGCCACCGTGGCATCGACATCATGCGTTTTCGTCGTCGTCATGCTTTGGATGATGACTTCGTTGCTGCCGCCGATTGTCAGCGGACCGACACGGACCGGACGTGTTTTTGAACGATGGATGATTTCACCCACGGGAATTCGCTCCTTTAACATTCAAGTCGCTTTCTGCATTATTGTATCAGTGCCATCCGCCGTTTGACAAGCGATTCGCCGGTCAGCGATAGATCGGCACTTTATAAGTTTTCCCGATTTTTAATGTTTGTGCCTGTTCGCCTGGATTTAACCGTTCAAAATCACGGATCAGCTGCTCGAGAGGAACGGGCAATGGACCTTCCAGTTCTTTCTCGACAATAGACAACAACGTATCGCCAGGGTGAACCGTGACGGTTCGGTATGGGATCGGTGCCCGGTTCGGTTGGACGTCGGCTGCCGCTGTTTCAGATGAAGGGTGAAGCGTTCCAATGGCAAGGTCGCGGTAAACGATATAACTGGAAAGAAAGAGAAGTAGGAGAAGAATGAGTTTTTTCATGGCGCTTCCTCCGCTTGCGTACATCTATCGTTCATTCATATGTATGCTTGTCCAGCGAAAATATGTCTTCCTGTCGTTGATTTCATGGGGAAAACACTTCAATAAAAGAAAGTCTCCGATTTGAAAAACGGCATAACAGTTCTTCTTTGCTTCAAAGCTCGACGGCTTTTTTGAAGATATTCCTGCTTTTGTCTTTACAGAAACTTAACAACGGCTTTATAAGGGCCTAACAATGTCTCGCTACAATGGTCTTGTACGTGGAAAGCACGAAAACAAAACGGGGGGATTTTTTGATGTGGAGCAAAAAAGTCAAATTAGGATTGGCCGCCTTGTTGATGACCGGCGTTTTGGCCGGCTGCGGGCAGACTGAAAACAACAACGCGGGCGGCAATGAAGGAACAGCAAAGAAGGAAGAAACTTACTCCGGCACGATTGCTTTGGCGGGATCTACCGCGCTTCAGCCGCTGGCCGAAGAAGCGGCGAACGCGTTTATGGAAAAATATCCGGACGTGTCGATCACCGTTCAAGGCGGCGGCAGCGGCACGGGCGTCAACCAAGTGGCAGCTGGCGCTGTGCAAATCGGCAACTCGGATGTGCTGGCGGCGGAGAAACTGGACGACAAGTCGAAAGCATCGGAGCTCGTTGATCATAAAGTGGCCGGCATTGCCTTTGCCATTGTGGTCAATGACGATGTGAAGGTCGATAATTTAACAACGAAGCAAATTCAAGATATTTTCAGTGGCAAGATCAAAAACTGGAAAGAAGTCGGTGGACCGGATGAAGCCATTCACGTGATCAACCGTCCGGCGTCATCGGGCACGCGGGCGACGTTTGAGAAAACGATCATGAAAGACGTGAAAATCAACGATTCGATCGGCACGGTCCAAGATTCAAACGGAGCGGTCGAGCAAGCGATCAGTTCGACGCCGGGCGCTGTTAGCTATGTAGCGATGTCGTATTTAATCGGGGAAAAGAAAAACTTGAAGACGGTCAAAATTGACGGCGCGGAACCGACGGTGGAGAACATCCGCACGGAAAAATACCCGTTTTGGTCGTATGAATACATGATTACCAAAGGGGAAGCGAAGGAAGAGGTGCGAGCGTTTATCGACTTTGTCAAGAGCGAAGAATTTGCGCCAACCGTCAAAAAGATGGGGTATATCCCGATGACGGAATTGGAATAGAGAAGGGCGGAAGGGCCGGCCTAACGAGCCGGCCTTTGACCATGGAGGGATGAAAACCATGCAACAAATGCATATGAAACGGCGAAATCGCTGGCTTGAAGAATACATCGGCCGCACGTTTGCAGTCATCTGCGGTTGGCTGATCATTCTGATTACGGTGACGATGATCATCTTCTTAGCGGTAAAGGGGATTCAGTCCTTTACGGACAGCGGCCTTTCGCTTTCTGATATGCTGCTTTCGGCGCAATGGGATCCGGACGGCACCCCGCCGAAGTATGGGGCGCTCATTTTTATCGTCGGCTCGATGCTCGTCTCGCTTGGCGCTTTGTTGATCAGTGCGCCGATCGCGTTGGCGTTGGCGATTTTCATGAACTTTATCGCTCCCAAATGGTTCGTTTCGTTGCTCAAGCCGGTGCTGGAACTGCTTGTCGGCATTCCGTCGGTGGTGTATGGCTGGCTTGGAGTGACGATTCTCGTTCCGCTCTTGCGCGAATGGTTCGGGGGCTCCGGCTTTAGTCTGCTCGCAGGAATCATCGTTCTAAGTCTGATGATTTTGCCGACCATCACCAGCATTGCGGCCGACGCCTTGGCCAATGTCCCGATGGCGTATATGGAAGCATCATACGGTCTTGGCTCTACGCGTTGGCAGGCGATTTCCCGCGTCATCGTTCCGGCGGCGAAAGCCGGGATTGCCACCGGCGTTGTTCTCGGCTTGGCGCGGGCGTTTGGTGAGGCGCTTGCCGTGCAGATGGTGATCGGCAATACGATGAAGCTGCCTTCAGGCCTTGACAGCCCGACGGCGACGTTAACCAGTATATTGACGATGGATATGGCGAATACGATCAACGGAACACCATGGAACAACGCATTATGGACATTGGCGCTCATTTTGCTCTTGATCTCGTTTTTCTTCATTGCCGTGATCCGTTTGGTCGGCCCGAGAAAGGAGCGATAAGATGACAGCGCGCATGATTGATAAAGTATGGACAGGCATTTTCTATGCAGTGGCTGTTGCGGTCATCGGGTTGCTTATTTTCTTTTTTGCCGTGGTGTTGTCGAAAGGAGCGGGGTTTTGGCAGCCTGAGTTTCTGTTCGGACGGCCGAGCAATACGCAAGCGGGCGGGGGCATTGGTCCGCAGTTGCTCAATTCGTTTTATCTGTTGGTTGTGACACTGCTTTTGTCGGTTCCGATTTCGTTGGGAGCCGGAATTTATTTGGCTGAATACGCCAAACAAGGGCGGATCGTCGGGTTTATTCGCCTTTGCTTGGAAACGATGGCATCATTGCCGTCGATTGTCGTCGGGTTGTTTGGATTGCTGGCGTTTGTCACCTTGACGGGCTGGGGCTATACGCTGCTGGGCGGAGCGTTAGCGGTCACGATCATCAATTTGCCTGGATTGACGCGCATTTGCGAAACGGCGATTTTGGATGTTCCGGCCAATGTTAAAGAGGGGAGTCTTGCCCTTGGAGCGACGCGCTGGCAGACGTTGGTCAAAGCGGTGCTTCCGGCCGCCATCCCGCAAATGGTCACCGGCGTTATTTTATCGGCTGGGCGCATTTTCGGCGAAGCGGCTGTTTTCATTTATACCGCTGGGCTGACGACTCCGATGCTTCGTTGGGATGCGGATTGGGGCAGCCAAGCCAACCCGCTAAACGTGTTCCGGCCGGCCGAAACGCTGACGGTGCATATTTGGAAATTGAATTCGGAAGGCATTGTCCCAGACGCGAAGCTAATCGCAGCCAAATCGGCGGCTGTGTTGATGGTGGCCGTTCTTTTCTTCAATTTGGCTGCACGGCTCGCTTCTTCCTTGCTTGCGCGGTATTTCTCCGGGGGGCGGCGCGCGCGTCGAGCACGAGGAGAAAGAAGCAAAGCAGCGTAAGCACAAAAAAAGCTGTCCTGCATCGACAGGCAGCTTTTTTTTATATTTCCCGTTTGGCTGATGGCACTTCCTTGACGGCCAAAAAGAGTACGACAAGCGAAACGAACCAATGGATCAACGCGCCGTAGGGCACGACCGCTTGCACCGTTTCCATCACGGTGAAAAAGACGGTCGATAGCGTAATGGCGTAGGCCGACATCACCCATGTATGACGGTAGCGCAACGTTTTGTCGAGCACGCCGGCAAGAATCAGGCCGAAAAAGGCAAAGATGCACACGCTGATAAATTTCCCGGCGCAGGCGAGCACGTATAAAACGAGCCCAAAAAGCGGGATGAGAACCGGCAGAAGAGATTCTAGATCCGTAATAAAGGCGCGTACATCTTGATCTGTAATTTTGATGTCAGGAAATGTTGCATAGCTATAATGCTGCGCCTGATGGCTCGCAACAAGCACGGCTTCGTGTTTTAACAGGGCAACCGCATTCGGAAACCGCTCCACTTCCTCTTTCGTCACTGTGCCGGTGCTGTCAAAAATGATCGTAAATCCGCCTTGATCAATATGAATCGGCGCGGCCGCCTCTGAGTGAAGTTCGCCGTTTTCAATCGAAAAAGACGGCAGCTCGTTATTCAATAAGGCGCTCGTTGTGCGGATGCCTTCCGTGAGCGACGAGGAGACATAGTAAAACGTTGGAAGAATGGACAACAAGGTCAGCAAAAACACATACCCGATCGTTTTCCCAATTCCTTGGAATCGAAAGCGGGCGATGTCTTTCGGAGAATATAAGCTTTTCCACAGCTGGACAAATACGTTCATCGCAGACACACCTTTCTTTGTCTCCTTTTCCATTGTAGCCGGGAAAGAGGAAGAATTCAACTTGGGACGAAGAAAAAAGCGGCGATGTCAGCCGATTTGCGTGCTTGTTGTTCTGCTCCGTACGCTGTGTCTGCCACCGCCGCGGCGATTTGTTCGGAAGCCGCTGTAGTCTCCGAGGACGTTTGATTTAACACATTCACCGAGAAGTCTCCCACCTCGAAATGGAATGTAGGTGGGAGATGAATCGGATGTTTTTCTTTCTAAATAAGAACATACGTGCTATAATCGTCTTAGCCAACATGCAGAGAAAGGGAGGAATGACGATGCTCCGCGGTCAAAA
>NZ_SDLA01000029.1:0-13488 GCF_013096845.1 Geobacillus sp. BMUD | reverse complement strand
TATATGATACTATAATTTTACTGAATCTATACTATTTTCAGTAAAATATAGTTAAGGCGATTCATCTCCCACTTACTCCGCTTCGCTTCGTTGAAGTGGGAGTCTTCTCGCCTAATTAAGATAAAAAATCTGCTTGACGACCAGAAAAACAAAGAGTATACTCTTAGTATACTTTTGATACTAGGGGTATCCACCATGAAAGAACATATCGCTGCTGTGCACAAACAAACGATTGCTCAAGCGGCTGAGCAGCTGTTTCTCGAACGTGGGTTTGACGGCACGTCGATCAGCGATATTTGTGCGGCATCGGGATACAGCCGCCGCACGGTGTACCGCTACTTTGCCACGAAGGAGGAGATTTTGTACTACATTGTCGTGAATGGTCTCGAACAGTTGCGTGATCGTCTCACCGACATCGTGCAAGCCGAGCAGCCGTTTTTGGCCAAGTACGAGCACATTTGTGCGGCGATGCGCGCTTACTACGAACACTGTCCCATTTCGGCGCGCGCCGTCCGCGAGTTTCGCCCGCCATCGTTGGGCGCAGTGACACCCACCATGGAAGCTATTTTCTCTTTAGGAACGGACATCAATGACGCCCTCGCCCGCTGGATCGAGCAAGGCATCGCAGAAGGCGTTGTCCGTGAAACCGCAGACGTCATGATGGCCGTGTACGTGTTTTCTGCACAACTGCATGCGTTGTTTGACCTTGTCGAAACAAAGGGATCGTTTTTGCTGCCGACACTCGGCAAGACGAAAGAGCAGTTTTTTGCCTACGGCCAGAAGATGATTTTCAATAGCCTCGCAAAGGAGCCGTTGCTATGAAACCAAATGAACCGAGCATGACCGCATTGATGTCCTGTTTCGTCCGCGCTTATCATACGGAACATGACACGCCTGTCATTTTTCGTGACGATATGGCCAGACAGCTGATCACGGATGAAGAATACAAACAAATCCAAACCTTTCTCGCCAACGGCTTGGGATTTTTTTCCCCCGAGCGGCTTGATGCATTCTCATCGGACGAAGAGAAAGTGAAATGGATCGTCCAAACGCAGCTCGCTCCGACTCCGCTCGCTCGCGCTGCCTATACCGAACGGATCGTCCAACACGAAAAACGGCTCGGCGCGACGCAATATGTCATGTTAGGAGCAGGGCTGGATACGTTCGCCTTCCGCCATCCACACAGCGGCCTGACGATATTCGAAGTCGACCATCCCAACACGCAGCAATTCAAGCGCGAACGCCTCCACATGGCCAGCTGGAATATGCCGAGCGGCTTGCAACTGGTCGCCGCCGATTTTACCAAGGATGACGTGGCTTCTCGATTGCTCGCAGCCGGCTTTCGCCCAAGTGAAAAAACGGTGTTCAGCCTGCTTGGCGTCTCATATTATCTGGAAAAAGAGCACTTCTATCGTCTTTTACACCAACTCGCTCCATTGATGACAGAGGGCAGCTCCATCGTGTTTGATTTTGCCGATGAGCAGCTGTTTGCCTCCCCCGTCAAGCGGGTGCAAAACACGCTCGCCCTCGCCCGGCAAAGCGGTGAGCCGATGAAAGCGGCATATTCGCTGGAGGAACTTGAGAAACAGCTGCAACATCACCGTCTCTTCATTTTCGAACACGTATCGCCGGAACAAATCCAAGCGGAATTTTTCTCGAACCGAAACGACGATCTGACAGCGTTTGAACATGTCCATTATGTCCATGCGGTGCGCAAATAACATCCGGGAGAGGCCAGAGGCCTTCCCGGACGGATCTATTTTCACGCGGCAAATACAGGCATGTAAAAAGCGGGAGTAGGTTCATCTATGGGAACAAAAATGGAAAACAAGGTCTTCTCCTAATTGGTTATATTCATTCTCTATCAATCTGCCATAATAATTGGGATTCGAAAAACAGAAACCGCCATCCTTATCCTCATGTTAATCCAATCATCGATTCCCTAAGAGCCCCACGTTCCTCATGATTATGTCATATTGAAACATGTCTATTCATCAAAAAAATCGACCGAGTCCTCTTTTAAGCATTCCGCTTCAAAGAAAGACTCGGCCGACAGGTTCCTTCTTATTGCCCTTTCGTCACCGTCGCTGTGGTCGCCTCACTATGGTTTTGTGCTGCGTCTTCCTGCATCACAATGACCGTCAGCTGACCATGGTTCAATGCGGACAGATCGAGCGTCTTGGAAAAACTCCCATTCGAGTCCGCCGATGTCCATGCAACAAGCGATTTTTGCCCATCCGTAATGATGATTTGCACCAATGCGTTGCTTTCTGCCGTTCCTGCGATCGTATAGGCCGCTTGATTTTGGTTCGTAACGGCTGGCAGGGCGTTCAACGATGGAGCGTCAACAGTGGTATCCTTCCAAACCGTCGCGGTTGCCTCCAGGCTTACATTGCCTGTAACGCTCGTTTGAACGGCTGTAATGGTAATCAGTCCATCGCTTAACGGCGAAATATCCGCTTCTACGCGGTATCTCCCGTTTTCTTCCACCGTACCGACTGTGCTGATTTCATTCGTGCCATCGGACAACGTGACCTCCACTTCCGCTCCTGGTTCTCCCTTGCCCGTGACTTCATAAGCGGTGGCATCTGTGCCGGCATTCACATATCCTTTATTGTCAATAGACGGCTTGGCCGGAGAAGCCAACGATTTGATGAGGACGACGCTTGCCATCCGGCTTTCATTCCCCGCCTGATCGATCGTTTTCACACGGATGATGACCTTCCCATCTTTCAGCGAAGACGTATTGATCTCTACTTCATAGTTTCCATCTTCATCTACCAACCCGCTTGCCAAGACGGATTTTTTTCCATCGGCAGCCTCCACCACCACTTTCTCTCCAGGCGTGCCTGTCCCTGTGACTGGATACGCTTCATAGTTGAAAGCGTTAATATATCCTTCATTCAACAGTTCAGGAGCCTCTATGCTCACATCTTTCCGAAGCACGTTCTTCGATTGGCCGCTTTGGTTTCCTGCCGAATCCACGCTAACCGCGGAGACCGTAATCTCTCCTTCCGCCAATTTTCTTGCATCGATCACCGCCTGGAATCTCCCTTTGCCGTCTGCATGCACCGTTTTGGTAATGCGCTGCTTTCCATCGCTCAACGAAACCTTCACAACGCTATGGGGTTCTGCTGTTCCTTGAACAGCATAAGCGTTCTGCTGCTTGG
Source organism: Geobacillus sp. BMUD (assembly GCF_013096845.1). Lineage (NCBI taxonomy): Bacteria > Bacillati > Bacillota > Bacilli > Caryophanales > Anoxybacillaceae > Geobacillus > Geobacillus sp. BMUD. The sequence goes on along the minus strand of NZ_SDLA01000029.1, from coordinate 10,318 downwards.
CATTGATCCATCCTTTGTTCGTGATCACCGGAACGGAAGGAGCCTTCGTATCCTTGATCATCTTTTTCTTTACACTGCTGTATTTCTGACCCTTGACGATTTGGATGACAGATAGGGTTAGCGTTCCGTCCCGTAACGTCGATACGTTGACCGGCGCCTCAAACGCTCCGCTCTTTTGAACAACAGTGTAACGAGTGACAGATGCTTTTCCATCGGTGATGACAATTTTGATCTTCGCTCCCTTGAGCCCTTTTCCTTTTACGATATACTCTTTTACAGTCGAAGCATTCACCGGCTGTGCACTTTCAATGGCAAGCTTGGCCGGTTTCGCCGCGTATGCTTCAGACTCCGCCGCCCCCACTATAGCTAAACTGACGGCTGCGAAACTAGAAACCACCCATTTTTTCCAACCCATACCGATCCCCTTTTCATGATAATTTTGCTCGTCGAAGCAGAAAGAGAAAATACGGCGCACCGATGAAGGCCGTTAAGATGCCGACCGGAATTTCGATTGGCGCCGCGATGGTTCTTCCCACCGTATCCGCGCCGATCATCAACATCGCTCCTAATAAGGCGCTGACCGGAATGAGCCGCTGATAATCCGCCCTTGTCAACAAACGGGCGAGATGGGGGATGACGAGTCCCACAAATCCGATCGGACCCGATACGGCCACGGCGCTTCCGCACAAACCGACCGCGATGAGGAAGATCAGGAAGCGCACCGCCTGAACACGCATTCCCAAGCTTGCGGCGACATCATCGTGCAACTGCAAGACATTCAGGCGGCGATAACAAAGGTAAGCCAACGCGAGCCCCATCACCGACCAAGGAACAATGAGAGCAACATGTTCCCATGTCCGTCCCCATAAACTCCCCGCCAACCAAATGACCGCAGCATCAATCCCTTTGGTCGCAAAAACCAAAATCCCCGTAACAGCCGCCTGAAACAAGGCGTCAAAAGCAATCCCTGATAGAGCAAACCGCCCTTTATCCATCCCTTTCTTCCAGGCAAACGCATACACGCAAAGGCCGGCGAAGAGAGCCCCGAAAAAGGTGGCAAACGGCAGGCCGCTGGCAGGAAAGTGCGGAATGATCAGCAATGCCAGCACGGCAAACAAGCTGGCGCCAGCCGTCATTCCAATGACATTCGGAGCGGCAAGCGGGTTTTGCGTCACGGCTTGCAACAGCGCCCCGGATACGGCGAGGTTGGCACCGACAAACATCCCAACCAATATTCTTGGCAAGCGATATTCCCAAACGATTTCCCCGTTGAGGGAAGACGTTCGGTTGAACAATGCCTCCCATACTTGTGAAACAGGGATTTTCACATCCCCGAAACAAGCGCCGAGAGGCACGATGATGACAAGAAGCAACGCCAAACCAGCCACAAGTCCCACATCACGCTTACGCATTCCATTCGCCCTGCTTCCTAATCAAATACAAAAAGTATGGGCAACCAATGGCGGCGGTAAACACCCCGACAGGAAGTTCAATCGGCTGCGCCACTAAGCGTGCAAGCAAGTCCGCCATCAAAAGCAACATTCCCCCGCACAAGGCGCTGACTGGAATGATATGCCGATAATTCACGCCGACCATTTTTCGGACGATGTGCGGGATCATCAAGCCTATAAACCCGATCACCCCGGATACGGACACCGCACTTCCAGCCAAAATAATAATGATGACTGCCATCACTGTTTTGAGAATTCCCACATGAATACCAAGCCCTTTCGCTGTATCATCGCCCAGCTCCAACAGATCCAGTTTCGAAGCGATCATGATGGAGACAAGCAAGCCGGCGAGAGACCATGGCGCGATCATCGAAAAATGACGCCATGTCAATCCATTTAACCCGCCGGCCAACCAGGCATATACGGCGGCCGCATCTTGGCCAAGCAAGACCAAAATTCCAACCGTGATCGCATGCAAAAATGCGCTGACAGCCACTCCGGCAAGGGTCAAACGAACCGGGGAAAGAGCGCCTCTCTTCAAGGACAAACTGTATACGAGAGCCCCTCCAACCGCCGCCCCCAAAAAGACAAGGGGAGAAAAGAAAAGCAGGGGAAGGCCGGCAAAAAAATATTCGATAAGGACAACCACCACAGCAGCGCCGGCCGACACCCCCATGATTTTCGGCTCAGCCATCGGATTCTTGGTTAAGCACTGCATCATCGCGCCAGCGACCGCCAGATTCGCCCCAATCAAAACCGCTAGAAGGGCGCGGGGAAAACGCAGATCCCAAACCACCGTTCGTGCTTTGGATCCATCGTCATGAAAAAGAACATCGATCACCTTTTGAACCGGCACGAAAAACGGACCAGAGACCAACGAAACGATCATCAACAAAACGATGCCCAGTCCTGCTATGGTGCTGATCCATATGGCTTTTTTTCCGTATGTCAAAGATGACATCCTCTCGCTAGCCCCATCCCATCACTGATAACGTTTTAAAATGGATGCTGCTTCTTTTACAATCAATTTCGCTGCCAACGGTCCCCGACTGCGAGACCAAAGATCGCGATTGACTTCCACCACCCGCTTCTTTTTCACCGCTTTTAATTGGGACCAAATCGGGTTGGCTTTCACTTTTTTCAGATCATTCTTCCCAGGATCTGTATAGGCAAACAGCACATCTGGATCGATTTCTAAAATTCGTTCTAAACTTACTGTTTTAAAGTCGGAGTATTCATCCCCTTTTTCCTTAAAGGCATAATCCGCCTTAAGGGCAGTAAAAATCGATCCAGAGAATGAGTTGTCCTGCCATACGTTAATGCCATCTTTATTGACGAAAAAGCCCAATACACGAAGATTTTTATCTTTTAATTTTGCTTGTTGCGATTTCAATTCTTTATAAAACTGATTCACGAACGATTTTGCCTTCGCCTTCCGGCCTAAGATGTCTCCCAATACAAGGAGCTGGTTCATCGCCTCTTTGTAGCTGTTTGCGCGGAATCCCGCCACGGGTGCAATCTTTTTCAACTGAGGAATAATCGCTTTATGAAACTCAAATTCATGGTCGATAATGATTAAATCCGGTTTGAGCGCTGCGATTCTCTCCAAACTCGGGGCGCTAAGAGCTCCAACGCTCGGTACACCTTTTAATTTATTGCGCAAGTATGTAGGCACCGTTCCCGAATTCGAAATGGTATAGCCCACCGGCTTTAATCCCAACGTAACCACAGCATCGGTCCCCGCCATGCTTAACGTGACAATCCGCTTCGGGGTTCCCTTGATTACCAGCTTGCCAAGCTCTGTTTTAAACACCCTTGTCTTGGCTGCAGCCTCCACCGATGCGGCCGGTTGAGCCAATGGCACAAGCAGCACGAGCAGCGCCATCAGCACGGCAAGAAGAGAAGTCCATTTTTTCTGCACCACGTTACATATTCCCCCTTCAACCTCTATTTAATAATGATAATCCTTATCAATTAAGATCATAATTGATATTGAATATCTTTGTCAATACAATGATAAAAAATCCTTTGCCTTTCCGTTTCCAACCCATCAACATGCCGCTTCATCCATGGCGCCGCGTTCCTTCATCAATGGGCTAGTCGATGTTGGCTTGGTCGCAACGAATAAACCAAATCATTCCGGTCATGCTAAAAGCGAACCATGGTGTGGAAGGAGTCGAACAAACATGAACTTACAATCCGGCAAATTGTACTGGCCCACCACCTTGCCAGCCCCGCCGAGCTACCCGGTCTTGGAGGAAGATATTGACTGCGATGTACTCATTATTGGCGCAGGTACCTCGGGCGCCCAATGCGCCTACTTCCTGAGTGACACCGACCTCGACATCGTCGTCGTCGACAAGCGAAAAGCGGGACATGGGAGCACGGCCGTCAACACCGCCCTCATTCAATACTTGGGGGAAAAAATGTTTTTCGAGCTGATCAACAGTTTTGGCGAAGCGTACGCAGCCCGGCATCTCAAGCTTTGCGAACAGGCCATCCGCGATCTCGCTCAGGCTGCCGGAAAGCTGCCGCTCGATTGCGAATTTGTCACCCGCGACAGTTTGTATTACGCCAGCTCTTCTGAAGATGTAAGCAAGTTGGAAAACGAATACGCCGCTCTCCAGAAACACGGCTTTGCCGTCGAATGGTGGACGGAAGAGCAAATCGCCCGCCACTACCCGTTCCGCAAGCCCGCGGCGATGCTGACGAAAAACGATGGCGAAGTCAATCCATACAAACTGACGATCGGCTTGCTTGAATACGCCAAAAACCGCGGTGTCCGCCTGTTCGAACAAACCGAAATCAACGGAAAAAAACTAGAAAAAGACAAAGCAATTTTTTATACGAAAACGGGAGCGGTCATCCAAGCAAAATCCGTCATCATCGCCGCGGGATATGAAACGTTGGATTTCAAAAAGGACCGGAACGCTGTGTTGACGAGCACGTACGCGGTAGTCACCAATCCAGTCGATGATTTCTCGAGCTGGTACAACCGGACGCTCATCTGGGAAACCGCCCGTCCCTACATTTACATGCGGACGACCGCTGACAACCGCGTGATCATTGGCGGGTTGGATGAAGATACGACCTACGCCGATGAACGCGACGCGAAACTCATCCATAAGCGCGACCAGTTGATCGCCGAATTCAATCAGCGCTTCCCCACCATCAATGTGCAGCCGGAATTTTACCTCGGCGCCTACTACGCCGGCACGCATGACGGCTTGCCGATCATCGGGGTGTATGACGAATATCCGAACTGCTATTTCGTCTATGCTTACGGGGACAACGGGGCGGTCTACAGCATGGTGCTTGCCAAATGCCTGCGCGATTGGATCGCAGCCGGCCAAAGCGATGACGCCCAACTCTATCTGCCCGAGCGCCCCTTGGCCTCTACGCTGCGGCCGTGATCATGCCTTTTCGCGCACAGGGACGGTGACAAAATGATCGTTCCTCATTGGCTGGGGCAAAAACCAAAGCTGGCAACAGGAGTGTGGATCGAAAAGGGCCCTTGGCTTCAAGGCGAGTACAGGATGTCCAACCAATGTTTCAGCGCATATGCAGGGAGAAAAGGGGGCAACACACGCGGAGCCCCCTCCCTCTCCCCAGCCAAATTCGCCGACTTCACTCCTCCACTTGTCCTTTGACGCCAATTCGTGCGCATAATGCTGCACGCCGCACACAAATCTATTGTGAATAGCGGCCATGCTAACACCATCTTTTTCTATCAGCCGTCTTCAATACGAAGGCTCTTTTTAAGCCATTGAGTATACATTGAGATGATAAAAAGGAACCCCAGCATAAATAACTTGTCGCGGATCAATATACGAATCAAGCTACTTCCCCCCCTTTCCACATCTGTGGAAGAAATAAACCAAATCATTGTTTTTCGAATAATAAAGCAATCCTAGCGCTACGTTCCGCAGCACATGCTTATTCAAAATATAGAAAAAAGACAGCCCTTTCGAAAACGCGTATTCTACATATGGTTTGCGAAGTTCGTTTTCATATTGCTGCAAAAGCAGCTTTGCAAACAACAAAGAAATCGGAATACTCAGACAAGCAATGGGCAAAAAAAGGCTTCTTTCCTCTCCTATGGAAGCAGGCTGAAAGATGAGCCAGCCGGTCTTTTTAAATATTGCAATTACGATTAACTGAAAGGTCACGATAATCAGCAGATCGGGCAAGGATTCAAAAAAAGCCAATATCATTTTGATTCGCTCCATATGGCTCCGAAAGAAAAGAAGCGTGATATACGTTATCACCCATGCTACTATATAGTGCTACCACGATTGCCAATCCGCATAATAGAAGCGACTCCCGATAATGAATAAGAATTTGCGGGAATACTTTTCTATTCATTCCATATTCGATACTCAGTGGATGAATAAGCTTCATAATGATGTACCCTAATGTTTTTTTACATATTCCGTTACATTGATCGAAATATTATGAAATAAGCTAGGGAAACCGCTGATCATCACGATTCCCGCGATGGCAAACAAGCATTCCAATATTATTCCGGCCACAAATTTCATCGTTCTTATCAATAGCGCTCCTCCTTATTGTCAGCATCCATCAGCTCCATAACTGATTCAACACCTTAGCGAACAGGCTAAATCGAATGTAATACTGCATGTCTAACTTTCTTACTAATTCCCCCTTCCATAAATAAGCCAACTGCTTAGGCAGCAAAGCAATCCGCTGCGGCTGCCACATTGCCTTCAACCACGAATGACTCTGCATCAGCGCGAACATGAAACTTTTCGAATTCCTTTTTTTGCTGTTGGATAAGTGGTTGCCGTCTTGTCTTCTAATAAACTAAGAGCTGCTACGACGAGAGCTCCTGAACACATAGAACCTATTCATTGCTGCGAACGACTTAATTCTTTTGAGGCAATTTTCATCATAAAGCTTCCTTTTGCGCCCGAACCACTCGCAAACGTACAAACCGATCTTTCGAGTTCGTATAGAGGCTCTGCTTTTCGCATTCATGTGACATACTCCCACCACCTACGCTAACGCTTCGAGGTGGGGGCTTCTCAGGTCATCCCGTCTAACGCAGGAAGTTGACCGAGCGATCCCCGTGTGCCCCACGGTTCAAGATCCAGTTAGGCCATACCTAACTGTTTCAGGTCTTCCTTTTTGAGATTGATGGCAGCATTGGCATCTCGATCAGCCTCAAAACCGCTAGAAGTGGGAGACTTCTTTCGGACAGAGGTTAAAATATTCATAATATGAAGAAGCAATGGTTCCCCCCTCTTATCACGTACAAAAAATTAGTGCACAACCTCCAATAATAAGCAGGAGCGAGATAAAAATGAACCACATCGATAGGGAAGGGGATAATGAGAATACGTCTAACATTTCAAGAAAAATAGCTACTTTCTTTCTGTTTGACGGCAAGTTTCTATATTCCTTCCAACTTGCCTTGAAATATAGTACTCCAAAGGGAAAAAGTCCTAAGCCTACTGCTAGCATCACCATCCCCATCCCGAAAGTGCTCATCGTTAGTTCCCCTCCTTGTATTTCATATTGTCCATACTTCATCGTTTCCCATAAAGTTGGAATATGATCGGCTTTTACCGCCCTTTCCTTGTCGAATGAATCTACGGCGCAAAATAAAATATTCCCATTGATATCGTAACAAACAGCTCCACGTGGCATAAGGGGTCGATTGTTTCTTTTCCCATGATCATGATGACTATAAAAATTGCTCATCTATTTAAATAAAGTACGTTGTCAATCCCAGTATCGTTCCATTAATGATACCGACCAAGCAGGCTGCCTTACTTCGCCTTTGGGTAAGAACTCCTTCATAACCGGTTTAATATCAATAATCGGAGTACCATCTATGGCATCTAATCCTCTTACTTTCAATGTTCGCCCTTTATGTTCTAACAATTCAACGGTTGTTAAACCTAATTTATTCGGTCGATTTTTGCCTCTTTGAGCGAAAATTCCGACCTTTGGATATTCTTTATTATTTCTTGGATGCCTTGCTCCATATTGAATTTTGTCATCTGTAACTCGGTCAAAATAAAAAATAATATCTAAATGCGAAAACTCACTGATCCCTTGTAAAGCTGAATCATCGATTTCATCTGATAATTCAATGATTGAAATCACACTACCCCACTTATCATCTTCCACATCTTTGCGGTTGTTTTTCACAAATGCGATTGGTGTAATGGTATATTGCATCATTTTCCCTCCTCGTTTCACTATTAACCTACTTGTAGCCAACCATAAATTGCAGAGTGAGCGTCCGCAACGATCATTCTCCCACGTAAAGGCCAAGATATGAAAAGATTGATTTTCCAGATCGTTTGATAGAAAGTGCTATTTAACTCCCTGTTTTCGGCGCTTCTAACTTCATTATGGCACCAAAATACTGTTGAGCCGTCGTAAAGGTAATAAACGCGCAAAGCTCACTGATTTCTCCTTCGGAAAAGGATTCCCTCAATATGTCAAAAGCAGAATCCGGGATATCTCCTTTTTGTTTTAAAAAGACCTCCACAAATCCTACGGCAACAGCGATTTTTTCATTAAATGAATGAGGTTCAGGTTTTCCTTTGGCTTTGCAATATTCACAACCATTCCCTTGCGCTAATGTTCTTTTCATTCGGCTGATAGCAGCCCGTCTTTTTCTCATACTTCTCCTAAATGTGCCCACACCCTCCATCACTTCTTTGTTATGTCCTAAACGCTTCTGAAACAGTGTATTCCCGAAAGTGGATGCGTGAATTCTTGCCATTTGCTCATCCCTTCTGGTAGTATTAATGAAGAGTAAATTTGTTACAATCCATTATAAAACAAATACCCAATAAGGCTACAAAAGTAAAGTGTTTTGTGACTCGTTCAAGTCAATCGACAACCAATCCCATACAGATAAAAAACGAGTATTCCTATGAGGAAATACATGATTAATGGTTTGGAGGTATTGTATATGTATGTCACAGTCGCAGATTTCATTAGGGAATGGAATTGGGAAGCAAGCCTAACTCAAAAGGTTTTGGATGGTTTGACCGATGAAGCGTTAAACCAAAAAGTTTACCCAGAAGGTCGTACGCTAGGAAGGATTGTGTGGCATTTTACAACAAACATCCCCGAATACTTAGCCCATTTCGGTTTGAAGATCGATAAAGTAGAAAATGCAGAAAACGTTCCAACTTCAGTCAAAGAAATAGCAGAAACCTTTCAAAAGGTAAGTTCCTATGCGGCCAAAGTCATTGAACAACAATGGACAGACGAATCGTTGAAGGAAGTGCAAAATGCATTCGGAAGGCAAGAAACCAATGCTCAAATCTTAATGGGGCTAATCAAGCACATCATTCATCATCGTGGCCAAGTGACCGTTCTCATGCGTCAAGCGGGACTCAAACCTTTTGGAGTTTACGGGCCATCAAAAGAAGATTGGGTTCATTTCGGTGTGGACAATCCACCGCTTTAATCATCATAGTCTAACGGGTGCATTAGTTGAAAAGAAAAGGGAAACCCCGATTAGGTATCATTCCCACAGGAAGGAAAATGTTCCATCGTTTAGCGTAATCATAAAAAGTACGAAGAGAAACCATTAAGACGGGAGGTAGGACGATTGCTAATCGGAGGGATTAATCATTTGACGTTCTCTGTATCTGATCTAGAGAAATCCATTCATTTTTACCAAAACGTGTTCGGAGCAAAGCTATTAGTCAAAGGGAGAAATTTGGCTTACTTTGATTTAAACGGGATCTGGTTAGCTTTAAATGTTCAACGAGATATTCCTCGAAACGACATCCAGCATTCATACACCCATATCGCTTTCTCTGTAAAGGAAGAAGACTTTGATCGTGTAGTGGAAAAATTGAAAGAGTTGGGCGTCAATATTCTTCCAGGTAGAGAAAGAGATGAAAGGGACAAACGTTCCGTCTATTTTACAGACCCTGATGGACATAAATTCGAATTTCATACAGGCACGTTGAATGACCGATTATCCTATTACAAAAGTGAAATGCACCATATGCAATTTTTGGATTAACATAACATCGAAATTACATCTTTATTTTTATGAAATGAGGTGCCAGAATGATCGTTATTAACAAAAATCGGTACCGTCAAGAATTTTGTGTAATGTAATGGGGTAGGGTTTCTCTGAAATGGATTTGGAATGAATAGGGAACTAGTTTCCTCCACACAGGAGACTGAATATTCAGTCTCCTGTGTGGAAAGGGAGAATCCCCCTATTTTGTTTATTTACAGTATTTGGTTAATGATAACGTTCTTCAAACATTCGTTGAAGGGCTTCATGCGCTTCGGTAAATCCTCGTAACTTTCGCCCTGCCCATTTCTCATTAAAATCTTGAATGGTCAAATACACGACTTTTTCCGCGGCTTCTAAACTGCTCAAACTGTTCATCGGCTTTAGACGTTTCCGAATCTCCTTGATCGTTCGTTCGATGGCATTGGTCGTGTAAATCACACTTCGAATACTGCTTGGATCGTCCATAAAGGCGAGGAGGACATCCAACTCGTTGGCCCAAGATTGAACTTCTCTCGGATACTTGCTTGACCATTTCGACTCAAACTGTTGAAACATCTGTAATGCCATCTCCTTATTCGGCGCGCGATAAATCAGCTTGAGGTTCTCTGCCACTTCGAATTGATCTTTTTTCCGAACACGATTGAAGGTATTACGTACTTTGTGAACGACACAACGCTGCACATCGGCTTTCGGATAAACCGCCTTAAAGGCTTCTGTAAATTAGCACATTATTTCAGAATCCCTTTTTCAAATTATTTCGGACGGATTCGGAAATAATGTGCAAAATCTTTGCGAATTATTCCAGGTTTTGCAGATTATTTCCGAACATTTGCACATTATT
>NZ_SDLA01000028.1:0-14526 GCF_013096845.1 Geobacillus sp. BMUD | reverse complement strand
AACTATATTATACTATATTTTACTGAATCTATACTATTTTCAGTAAAATATAGTTAAGGCGATTCATCTCCCACTTACTCCGCTTCGCTTCGTTGAAGTGGGAGTCTTCTCGCCTAATTAAGATAAATTGCGCAAAGGCGTACGGCAATCCTTTTTCCGCCGCCAGCTTCGCTGTTTCCGAACTGGAGCCGAGCAGCCACACGTCCGGTGGCGATTGCACAATCGGCGTTGCCTTGACGCCATAAAGCGGGTGGACAGGTGGAAGCGCATCGTGCAAATACCCAAGCAAGTCATCGATTTGTTCGGGATAACGGTCAACGGAACGCGGCCGGCCGTCTTGGAGCGCCATCGTCGCCCGCGGCATGCCGCCAGGCGCGCGGCCAATGCCGAGATCGACGCGGCCAGGGTTCAGACCAGCCAACACGCGGAAATTTTCGGCCACTTTATAGGCGCTGTAGTGCGGCAACATCACTCCGCCTGAGCCGATGCGAATGCGCGACGTTTTCGCCCCGATGTGTCCAAGCAGCACTTCTGGAGACGAGCCAGCGAGGCTGTTCGCCTCGTGATGTTCGGACACCCAAAAACGCTTGTAGCCGAGCTCTTCGACAAACTGGGCAAGACGGACGGTGTTTTGGAGGGCTTCTTCCGCGGTCATGCCTTCGGCGATTGGTGATTGATCAAGAACGCTGAGCTTTAGCGGCATGATCATTTCTCCTTTCTTTTCCTTGCGGATCAAAATGGTTAGTTCTTATTATGGGATGTTTCATTTCTGGTTGTCCATTGATTTGCTTTTGCTCTCCAACGGCTGCTAACAAAAAACAGTCCGCCGTTTCAGCCGGCGGATGGCGGTAGACGCCGAAAGACAATGAAAGCCGTCTACAAGTGGATCAGGTCTTTTGGTTCTGCGGCTTGGCGGTCGACTTTTTGGCTTCGCCCCCGTCCGAAAAAGAACGAGGAAAACAGTTGTTTGACGCTGTCAACGATAAAGGAGCATCGTTCATACAGCGCTTCTTTTAAGCTGTCGAGCTGGCGGGTCACTTTGTATTGGGCTGCCTCTTGCGCTTCAAGCCGCTCGATGACCGTCTGATGGAAGACATGTTGCAGCTCCAGTTGTTCCAAGATTTTTTGATACAGCTTTTCTTGCCCTTCGAGGCGGGCGGACATTCCTTCCCCCCGTTGTTCACGTTCGGCTGCTTGCTGTTCAAGCCGACGCGTCGCTTCGCTTTGCACCGTCAACGCTTCGATGACGGCTTGGCGCGCTGCTTCTTCTTTGGCGAACTGCTCCTCCCATGCGCGCCGCTGTTCGAGGTCTATCTGCTCGTGGGCGTTGACCGATCGTTCAAGGCGTGCCAGCGTTTCGGCGAGCTCTGCTTGCTCTCGTTGTCTGGCCGTGAGCAATTGCTCGAGTCGGGCGAACGCTTTCGCCCATTGCTTGCTTTGCTCCGCCTGCTGGTTTTGCTCAGCTCTAGAGGCATCGATCAGGCGCGAAACAGTTTCAGTTAGTTCTCGGTGCCATTCAACTTGTTCGATTTGGCTTGACGCCATCATTCCTTTGAGGCTGTCCAGCGCTTCGACGAGACGTCCGCTATGTTCGGCTTGTTCCGTTTGCCCGGCGGCAAGTGAACGCTCGAGGCGGATTAGGGCATCGGCCATTTTCCCGCGATCGTCGGCCTGTTGTTTTCGGTTTTCTTCCGCCACCTGCTCAAGCCGAAGGAGCGCGTCGGCCAACTGTTCAAGCAGTTGGGTTTGCTGCTCAAGCATCTGTTCCGTTTTTGCGCGCCGATAATAAAACACCGAATGAGAGGAGAGAGGCGGAGCTGCACTGTACACGCGCGGGGTCATCTGTTTGTTCATGTAAATCAATGGGCAAAGCCTCCTTTCTGTTTGTCTATGTGGCATCATATGCCGCTGCCGCTCGGTCGGTTTGGGCGGCTTATTTGTGACGTCCCTCTCTCGTTTGGTATAATAAAAGAGAAAAAATGGAAGGAAAGGGTGTTAGGTATGCCAGCTGTCGAATCGAATATGTTTCCGCTTGGCAAACAGGCGCCGCCGTTTGCCCTCACAAATGTCATTGATGGCAGCATCGTTCGTCTTGAAGATGTGAAATCGGACGTCGCGACTGTCATTATGTTCATTTGCAATCATTGCCCGTTTGTAAAGCATGTGCAGCACGAGCTTGTCCGCCTAGCAAACGATTATATGCCCAAAGGGGTGTCGTTTGTCGCCATCAATTCGAACGATGTTGAACAATATCCGGAAGATTCGCCTGAAAACATGAAAAAAGTGGCGGACGAGCTTGGCTACCCGTTCCCATACTTGTATGACGAGACGCAAGAAGTGGCGAAGGCGTACGACGCCGCCTGCACCCCGGATTTTTATATTTTCGACCGTGAGCTGAAATGCGTCTACCGCGGCCAGCTTGATGATTCGCGGCCGAACAACGGCATTCCGGTGACGGGGGAATCGATCCGTGCCGCGCTGGACGCTTTGTTGGCGGGTTGTCCGGTGCCGGAAAAGCAAAAGCCGAGCATCGGCTGCAGCATTAAATGGAAGCCATCCGCGTAAACTGTTGCTTGACTTCTCGTTGTCGAACGGATATGATGAAGAAAGCGCCATTCGTTTGCTGCGGGATCATCGCAAGCCGTGCCGTTGCCGCTCATGGAGCTGGCGCGGCTTTTTCGTTGTCCGCTGTCCGCTTGACAAATTCACACTGGCGCCGCCACGGAGCGGCAAGGATGGATGAGAGGCAGGGCTTCCATTGTTTTTGTTTCTTCTTCAAGTTTTCATAATATATGTTATGTAAAAAAGGAGAAAAGTGAGATGGCGGAAAGACGATATCGAGTGTTTGTGTATGGAACGTTGCTGACCGGCGAGGACAATCATTGTGTTGTAGCTCCTTATGTTCGCGCCGTATGCCCAGGGAAGGTGAACGGCCGTTTGTACAGCGTCGGCCCGTACCCTGCGCTTGTGCTTGGAGAAGAAGGGGAAGTGGAAGGGGAATGGCTGACGGTGACGGAGGAAGGACTCAAAGCGATGGATGAGCTTGAAGACTACGCCGAAGGACGAGACGATAACGAATATGAGCGGGTATGGGTCCGCGACGTCTGCCAGCCGATTGAAGGGTACGTTTACGTGTATTTGCCAAAAAAAGCCGTGGGCCTGCCGGTCATTTCGTCCGGCTCGTGGCGGCGGCGTAAGGAGAAAATGTAACATCCATAGCGGATAGAAAAAGTCAGTCGAGAAGACGATTGTCTCCTTGGCTGGCTTTTTTTGTATAAATATTCACCTTGTTTGAAATCGTTTGCAAAAAAATTCATTATAAAAATACAGAAAAATTGATAAAAAGGGGGTTGCCAAACAAGCTCTCTTTTTCTATAATAAAAGCATGTTAGGAAAATAAACGTTCGAATGTGAGGTAATGTGACATGTCAAAATCGTTCGTTTCCTCTACACAAACGGAGTTGTTGGAGCAAATCAAAGAGACGATCAAGGAAAAAAACGTTGAGCTTCTTCATTTGCAGTTTGTCGACATTGAAGGGATTTTAAAGCATGTGACCGTGACGGCTGAACAGCTTGACGATGTGGTCGAAGGGAAAGTCATGTTTGACGGCTCGTCGATCAAAGGTTTTTCGCCGATCAACCGTTCTGACTTGTACTTGTTGCCGGATTTGAATACGTTTGCTGTTTTGCCGTGGACGGTGGAGGAAGGCTATGCAGAAGCCCGTTTCCTTTGCTCGGTGATCAACCCGGACGGCACGCTGTTTGAAGGCGACCCGCGCAATGTGCTGAAAAAAACGATTGAGCGGGCGGCAGAAAAAGGATATACGATTTCGGTCGGGCCGGAGTTGGAGTTTTTCCTGTTCAAAGCCGATGAAAGCGGCAATCCGACGCTCGAGCTTCACGATAGCGGCGGCTATTTCGAACCGTCTCCGAAAGATTTGGGCGAACGTGTCCGCCTTGAAATTTACCGCGCCTTAAAAGCGATGGGCTTTACGATTGAAGCGTCGCACCATGAAGTGGCGGAAGGCCAGCATGAGATCAACTTCAAATACGCCGATGCGCTCGGCGCGGCTGACAATGCGACGACGTACAAATGGGTCGTCAAAACGATCGCCAGCAAGTTTGGCCTCCACGCAACGTTTATGCCAAAACCGGTGTTTGGCATCAACGGTTCAGGCATGCATGTCAACATTTCCCTTTTCAAAGATGGGGAAAATGCGTTCTTTGACCCGAATGATGCGAACCAGTTGTCAGAAACAGCGTACCAATTCATCGCGGGCTTGCTGAAAAACGTAAAACATTTCGCTGCAGTAACGAACCCGCTTGTCAACTCGTACAAACGGCTTGTGCCAGGGTATGAAGCGCCTTGCTACATCGCTTGGTCCGCTTCCAACCGTTCGGCGCTCATCCGCATTCCGGCGAAACGCGGCGTCGCGACGCGCGTTGAGCTCCGTTGCCCGGATCCGTCGGCCAATCCGTATTTGGCGTATGCCATCATCGCTGCTGCTGGCCTTCACGGTGTCGAAAAAGGTTTAACCGCTCCGGCGCCGATTGATGAAGACATCTTCCATATGTCGGAAGAACGCCGTGCGGAGCTTGGCATTGACAACTTGCCGGAAAACTTGGGCGAGGCCATCGCTGCGTTCGAAAGCGGAGAAATCGGCCGCGCGACGCTCGGTGAGCACGTATTCCACGAATACGTGGCGATGAAAAAAGACGAATGGAACAGCTACCGCACGGCGGTTCACGCTTGGGAAGTCGAGCGGTATCAAGGGAAGTTCTGATCGAAAGCCACTATCCAAAAGGTGTCCCGTCGCCATATTCGGGGCGCCTTTTTTCTGCAGGCGGCTGTTTGTCTTGATGGACGGCCGTGCGGCGCCTTCCGTCCGTCGGCCGCCAAGCCGTCGGCGTTCGCAACGTCGTCTTGCGCGCGGGGAGGAAAAAATGACTGCATTTTTTTATTTTTTTAAATTCATAGTTGACATCTATGAATAATGAGATTTAAATTATAAGTAACACGCTCAACTATTGCAAACGGAGGGAAACCAATGAAAAAACTGATCGTTTTTGTGTTTGTAGGATTTATCGCCCAGCTGATTGACGGCTCGCTTGGGATGGCGTACGGCGTCACCTCGTCGACGTTGTTATTGACGTTCGGCATCGCTCCAGCCGTCGCCTCCGCGTCTGTTCATTTGGCGGAAGTGGTGACGACGGCGGCGTCTGGCGCGTCTCATTGGAAGTTCGGCAACGTCGACCGCGGCATGGTCGGCAGGCTCATTATTCCCGGGTCGGTCGGCGCGTTTGTCGGGGCATGCTTTTTAAGCAACTTGCCGGGAGATTTGATCAAACCGTACGTTTCATTGTTTTTATTGGTGCTTGGCTTTTATATTATTTATCGATTTTTGGTGTTGAACGGCCGCGCGCCGTCTTCGCCCGGAAAACAGTGGTCCAATAAGCAGCTCGTCCCTCTCGGATTGGCGGCTGGCTTCCTTGATGCGACCGGCGGCGGGGGATGGGGGCCGATCGCGACGCCGGTGTTGTTGGCCAATAAAAACATGGAAGCGCGCAAGGTGGTCGGCACAGTCGATACGTCCGAATTTGCTGTTGCGCTCTCGGCAACGCTAGGATTCGTCATTTCGCTTGGTTGGGAGCAAGTGAACTGGTACTGGGTGCTGACGCTCATGGCTGGCGGGATCGTCGCTGCGCCGATCGCTGCTTGGCTTGTGCGCAAACTGCCGTCCCATTTGCTTGGGGTGTTGGTTGGCGGGCTCATTATTTTGACGAATGTCCGCACGCTTCTGCACGCCTGGGAGGCGCCGGCGCTGGTGTATCCGACCGTTTATGGCCTCATCGTGATTGGCTGGGCTGCGGCGGTATGGCTGGCGATCCGAAACGGGCGGAAAGGAAAGGCGACTAGCAGGGAGTTGGCGTCGTAAGCATTGGGGCGCTTGACAAACGACGGTGTCTTTCCGTTGGCGGCAGCGTTGGATGCGAGCGGGTCGGGCATTAGGGAGAGGGAGCTTGTTCGTGCTGCGGAGGGCAATGGTCGACAGCGCCTGCCCTCAAAAATAGTGCGCGGAGCAGTTGTTGCCCCGTTGCCGACAGTGGAAACGAGAAGGCGGCTCTTGCCCTCTGGGCAGGAGCTGCTTTTTTATCAGCCCCTGTAGCGGGAATCCAGTTTCTATGTTAAAATATTCTGCATCATCAACCAAAGGGGGAGAGGGAACATGGCACAACCGATTGACCTAGGCCGCCGCATTTCACTCATCGATTTGTATGATTTGCGCATGCCGCACCGCACCGGTACATACGTGCTGCACGAAGAGAACTTGGCGATCGTGGAAACAGGGCCAAGCCCGTCGACGCCGCATTTGCTTGCTGGATTGAAAGCGCTTCATATTGACCCGAGTGAGATCCGCTATATCATCGTTACCCATATTCATTTGGATCATGCGGGTGGTGTCGGGCTGCTTCTTCAGCATTGCCCGAATGCGGTGGTTGTCGTCCATCCGAAAGGGAAGCGGCATTTGGCCGATCCATCGCGTTTAATCGCCGGGGCGAAGGCGGTGTACGGCGCACAGTTTGAGTCGCTCTTTGATCCGATTCTTCCGGTGCCAGAAGAACGATTGATCGTGAAAGAGGACGGGGAAACGTTGGAGTTGAGTGCGGAGCGGACGCTCACCTTTTATGATACGCCGGGGCATGCCAACCATCATTTTTCGATTTATGATTCATACAGCGGCGGCGTGTTCACCGGTGATACGATCGGCGTTTTTTATCCGCAGCTGCAAGAAGCGGGGCTTACGTTTTGCCTGCCTTCCACATCTCCGAACCAATTTGATCCCGAGGCCATGGAGCAGTCGGCGGCAAGGCTGGAGGAGCTGAGGCCGGAACGCATTTATTTTGGCCATTTTGGCATGCTGGATGACCCGCAGGAAGCTTTCCGCCAGCTTCGCGTTTGGCTGCCGAAGTTCGTGGCGGCGGGAAAAGAAGCGGTCGACTGTCATCCGGAAGCGCCGGTTTCCGAGCAGGTGAAAATGGCAGCGCATCGGTTGCGTGACGAGATCATGGCGTTTCTTGACGATCATGGCGTTCCATCTTCATCGTCAGCGCATGCGGCGATCGAGCTTGATTTGCAAGTGTGCGCGATGGGATTGGTTGATTATTGGCAGAAACAACGGTGATCATTTGATTGGCCTGGCCGATTCGGCTAGGTTTCTTTTTTGGCGGGAAAGCGAGGACTGGAAAAACGAGAAAAATTGTTTTTTGTGTGTTTTGTTTTTAGGCGGATCATTTCGTGAAATCGCGGTATATATGTTAGAGTGGAAATAAGCAATCCTGATGCCTGTTGGAGAGAGCGTCAATGAACAAGGAGAGTGAAAGAGTGACACAGAGGCGGTCCGTCATGCATCGCATCGGCGTCGGGCTCATCATCGCATCGTTCGTCGTTTGGGTCGTTCCGCTCATCGCACCATTCTTCCCGTTTTCGACTGCGGCCAAAGCGTCGATCGTTACAGTTGCCATTGTGGCGGCGGAAATCATGTTTTGGATCGGAGGGCTGTTGGTCAGCAAGGAAGCGGCGGCGAAGCTAAAGGAGTATTGGCATCCGAAACATTGGCGAATAAAACGGCGGTTGTCGGATCAAACCAATGATGGCGAACAATGCCAAGACGGATTGCGAGAGATGACAACGATGAAGAAATGAGGTGGTTGCATGCGACGGAGCACAGTTGCGCTTCTCATAGCCGTTGCCGCCCTGTCCGGGGTGCTTTGGCTTGGCGGCCTGGCATTGGCGGTGCAAGACCAGTTTTTTTCGGCCGCCAAGCCGCCGACGAAAGAACAACGGCCGCCAACGGCTGAAACAAGGCAACATGACGAGAAAATAGATATTGTTGCTCTTGGCGACTCGTTGACGCGGGGAACGGGTGATGAAAGCGGAAAAGGGTATGTCGGCTATATGGTCGATGAGCTTCGCCGGCAAACGGACAAACCGATCCGTGTGACGAACTTGGCCATCCGCGGCCTTCGCTCTGACGGACTGCTTCGCCAGCTTGGCCAGCCTGAGATTCAGCGGCAAGTCGCCATGGCCGATCTTATTGTGATGACCATCGGTGGAAACGACTTGTTTCAAGGTGGGGAAGCGTTGAAACTGGATCGAAAGCAGCTGAATGAGGCGAAACAGCGATATGTAGCCAACCTAGACCGCATTTTCGCCGCGCTGCGCCGCTTCAACAGCGGGGCGGTCATCTTTGCGCTCGGCTTGTACAATCCGTTCAGCGATTTAGGCGATGCCAAACGAACGTCGGCCGTTGTGCGCGACTGGAATTTCGCCTCTGCGGAAGTGGCGGCCCGCTATCCAAACGTTGTCGCGGTGCCGACGTTTGATTTGTTTGCCCTCCATGTCAACGACTATTTGTACAGCGACCACTTCCATCCGAATGAAGAAGGGTACAAGCGGATCGGCGAGCGGGTCGCCTCGCTCATTACGTTGACGGAGGAGGACGAGCAGTGAACAAACCGGTGACGTTAGCCGTCAAAGAGCTGCGGAAAACGATTCGCGGCAAGGAAATTATTCAAGGCATTTCATTTGAATTGCATGAGGGGGAAGTATTCGGTTTTTTAGGGCCGAACGGTGCGGGAAAAACGACGACGATCCGCATGCTCGTCGGGCTCATTCGGCCGACGTCGGGGACGGTGGCGATTTGCGGGTATGATCTTCATCGTCAGTTTACTGACGCGATCCGCCAGATCGGCTGCATCGTCGAAAACCCAGAAATGTATCCGTATTTAACAGGTTGGGAAAACCTTGAACATTTCGCCCGCATGATGTCGGGAATCGGTGAAGATCGAATCATGGAAGTGGCGAAGCTCGTCGGCCTTGAACAGCGCATTCATGACCGAGTGGGCACGTATTCGCTCGGCATGCGGCAGCGGCTCGGCATCGCCCAGGCCTTGTTAGGAAAGCCCAAAGTGCTGATTTTGGACGAACCGACCAACGGCCTTGACCCGGCCGGCATTCGCGAGATGCGCGCCTTCATCCGCTTTTTGGCGGAAAAGGAAGGATTGAGCGTTCTCGTGTCGTCGCATTTATTGAGTGAAATTCAGCTGATGTGCGACCGCGTCGCCATTATGGCGAAAGGACGGCTCTTGGCGATCGACACGGTTGAACGGCTGTTGAATCAACAGGCGCGCGTTGTCTGGAAAGTGGCTCCAATGGATCGGGCGCGGGCGCTGTTGGCGGCAGAAACCGAGGTGCTGCGCGTCGATGAAGAGACGATCGTCACGCCATACGAGCCAGCCAAACTGGCTGCTTGGAACGCCAAGCTTGTCCAAGCCGGCGTCTCGGTTTCGGAAATTGAACCGCGGTTGCCGACCCTCGAAGACTTGTTTATCGAGCTGACAGGGGGCGAAACGATTGAGTAAGCTCGTGTATAATGAAATGTTGAAAATCGTCCGCAAAAAGCGGCTATGGGTGATCGCCGCCATCATTGCGGTGCTCGTCGCCTTGTTTACATACGCCCAATACCGCGAGACGGAAGAGCTGAGAAAACGGCTTGGCACGACCGACTGGCGGACGCAGCTGCAGCAGCAAATCGTCGATTTGCAAAACCGTTTGCAGTCGCCGAGCATGTCTGAGGAATGGAGAAAATACTTGCAAATCCGCCTCAAGCAGCAGCAGTACTACTTAGAGCACAACATTAATCCGTCCGCCCCTGGAGCGCCGACGTTTATGCGCACGTTTATCGAAAACGCCATCGACTTGTTTTTGCCGCTTTTAGTGATGGTGGTGGCGGCCGATTTAGTGTCGTCCGAGGCAAGCGCCGGAACGATCAAGTTGCTTCTCGTTCGGCCAGTGAAGCGGTGGAAAATTTTGTTGAGCAAATATATCGCGTTGCTCCTGTCGGTGTCGCTCATTATGCTGATGGCGGCGGTGCTGTCGTATGCCATCTCCGGACTCGTGTTTGGATATGGCGGCTTCCGTCTGCCGCTATTGACCGGATTTGTCCAGCAAGGAGAGGATCTCAATACAGCGAATGTCCACATGATTCCACAATGGAAATACATTTTAATCGAGCTCGGGCTGGCAGCGTTTGTGAGCGTTGTCGTCGGCACACTGACGTTTATGTGTTCCGTGCTGCTTAAGAGCACGGCAGCGGTGATGGGGATCATGCTGGCAGCATTGATTTCTGGCGCGATTTTGTCGAACATGGTGTCGTCGTGGCATTCGGCGAAATATTTGTTTATGGTCAATTTGCGGCTGACGGATTACATAAAAGGAGCGGCTCCGCCGATTGAGGGGATGACGCTTGGCTTTTCGATGGCCGTGCTGGCTGTCTGGGGGCTTGCAGGGCTTCTTGTCGCTTTTTTTGTCTTTATGCGGCGAGATGTCTATTGAAAACGGCAGAGCGGCGAAAACCCGAGGGCATGTTCCCTCGGGTTTTTTTGGTGAAAGGGGATGGATAGTCATTATCTGTTCGGCTGCTTGTCGTGAACGCCGGCGAGTCCAAGCGCGTGATGGCCCCGTAGTAACTGCTCCACGGCCGGCCACTGCTGTTCATCGCAACGGATGAGAAGCACGATATCAGCACCTGTGCGGCTTTGACGGTGCGTCGATCTTCGATTTACCCACCATTTGAGCAAAATACCGATTCCGATGCCTGAAACCGCCCCGATAATTCCCCAAATGATCGGGCCCCATGTCAACACATAGCCGTAAATCGCCCCTAGCAGCATCAAGCACGTTCCTAAAATCGCCGCCAAGTCAAAGAAGCTGAACCCGTTGGCGTGATGGAGCGTATCAAGCAGGCGCGGTGGCTCGGCGCAGCGGTTGAGCGGGATGGCAAAAATCTGATGTTCAGCAATCCCTTTTTCTTGAAGCGCTGAAATCGCTAGTTCAACGAATAGGTGACTCTCGAAAGTGGCAATGACAATCATGAAACGCCTCCCATCAAATCGGCCATGCGAACTGTTTCGGCTGAAAGCGGCGCCGCAAATAGTGGGCTAGTTCTTTTTCAAACAACTTGTTGTATTCGACCGCTGATACGTAAGCATCGTAAAAGATGAACGAATAAATCGATGGCAGATAAAGCGCCCACTGCATATCGATGATCTTCGTTGCACAATCGAATCGGCCGGTCAGCGTGTACGTAATCGCTTCGGGCAAGTGGGCGAAATACGATACCAAAATGGTAAAGGTGAAGATAAACAGGCCGGTGATCACTTTATGGACATACAAATGGCCGAGGCCTGGGGCGAGCACCGACCAGACAAGCGCCAGCCAAGGCTCGCGCTTGTCCAAATAATTAATATCCCATATTCCCATTCGGATGGAGGAGATCGGCGCATCTTCGCGGTCGGCGAGCAAATACAGCTTGTTCATGTCGACGGAGCCGCGGTAGCTGTCCCAAATGCTGTACATGTAGATGGCCACATAAAACATGAGCCATCGTTCGTCAAGCACCGCTTTTGCCTTTTCAAAATCGCCAAGCAGCGAGTATAATATACCTGTATTGATATGGGCTTTTGTGTTGATAAACAGCTCCCAGAGGATTAACATAAAGGCTGTGGCGTAGCGTTGCTGCATTAAATTGCCGAAACCCGGAAACGAAAAGGAAAAAAAGGCGACGACAAGCGGATGACGCAAATCGAAATGAGTGGTTGTCAATTGCGACAAATGCGCCCGTTTGCGCCGCGCCGGCGGAATGAGTTTCACAAAGCGCCCCCTTTCCTTTACACGGTTGCTGTAGTTTTAGTATAGGAAAAAAGGAGCGGCAGTTATGCAGGTCGTTTCAGAAAAAAGACCAATTTTCATCCGTTAAGGCTAAAAAAACTATTGACTTCGCTTTGAGGTTTATATAAAATATGAATTGTCGCAGGGTAAGACAGCTTGTGTCGGGAAGTAGCTCAGCTTGGTAGAGCACACGGTTCGGGTCCGTGAGGTCGCAGGTTCAAATCCTGTCTTCCCGATTTATCATGGGGCCTTAGCTCAGCTGGGAGAGCGCCTGCCCCGCACGCAGGAGGTCATCGGTTCGAATCCGATAGGCTCCATTTTCCTACGGAGGAATACCCAAGTCTGGCTGAAGGGGGCGGTTTCGAAAACCGCTAGGGGTGTCACAGCCCGCGGGGGTTCGAATCCCTCTTCCTCCGCCATTACATACGAACGTCAACCTGCCGAGTGCCGGCGGGTTTTTTGTTTTTTGCGAGCTGTATGGCAGCCATTTTTCAGGCGGACGACTTGCCTGTTTTTGGTTGAATCGGGTACGATGAAGGGGAGCAGTTTGGGGATTGAGCCGCACTCCGTCTGGTGACGGTCGGAAGTGCTCAGCACAAGGGAGGAGAGGTTATGGCGATTCAACGTTGCATTCGCCGTATCAAAACGGTGCAAATCACCGCCCACAGCCCGATTCACCAAAGCGGCCCGGTGCTCGAGCCCGGGAACTGGCAAGAGTATGATCCGTTTTTGTTGCTGATGGAAGACATTTTTGAGCGAGGAACGTTTGACGTTCATCCGCACCGCGGCATTGAGACGGTCACATACGTGATCAGCGGCGAACTCGAACATTTCGATAGCAAAGCCGGCCGCGGCACGCTCGGGCCTGGAGATGTGCAATGGATGACGGCCGGCCGCGGCGTCGTCCACAAAGAAGACCCCGCTCCCGGATCGACGGTGCACAGCTTGCAACTTTGGATCAACTTGCCGAGCGCGTACAAAATGACCGAGCCGCGCTACCAAAACTTGCGCGCCAAAGACATGCCCGTGCGCAAGGAAGAGGGAGCGACGATCCGGGTCTTTTCCGGGTCATCGAAAGGCGTCAAAGCGCCGACGAAAAACATCGTTCCGGTGACGATGGTCGAAATGACGGTTGAACCGGGAGTTACCGTCGCGCAAGATTTGCCGGGCCATTACAACGGTTTTTTGTATATTTTAGAAGGAAGCGGCACGTTCGGTGCCGACAACACCGAAGGAAAGGCCGGGCAAGCGCTGTTTTTCAGCCGTCACAACCGCGGCGAGGAAACGGAGCTAAACGTGACCGCTCGCGAAAAACTCCGTCTCCTTCTTTACGCCGGTGAGCCGGTGAACGAACCGGTCGTTGCCTACGGGCCGTTTGTCATGAACACACCGGAGCAAATCCGCGAGGCGATTCGTGATTACCAGGAAGGGCGGTTTGGACAGTAATGACAGGAAAGAGCCGATCATTTTTTCGGCTCTTTCTTTTTTGCTATGATAATCATCGATAGCAAGCTATTCATTGTACAGGAGGGTGTGTACAAGATGAATCCCGTTATCGAAACGATTTTGCAACATCGCTCGATCCGTCGCTTCGAAGATCGGCCGCTCACGGATGAACAAATTCGTACGATCGTTGAATGCGCCCAAGCGGCGTCGACGTCAAGCTACATTCAGGCGTACTCGATCATTGGGGTGAAAGATCCGGAGAAAAAACGGAAGCTCGCCGAGCTTTCGGGAAATCAGTCTTATGTCGAGCATAACGGCCATTTCTTTGTCTTTTGCGCCGATTTTCATCGCCATGAACTCATCGGGGAGCTTGAAGGAAAAGACGTGATCCCGTCGCTTGAGAGCACGGAAAAGTTTATGGTGGCGCTCATCGATACCGCGTTAGCGGCGCAAAACGCCGCCATCGCCGCCGAGTCGATGGGGCTTGGCATCTGCTATATCGGCGGATTGCGCAACAACTTGCCGGACGTGTGTGCGCTCTTAAACGTGCCAAAACGAGTCATTCCGCTGTTTGGCCTTGCCGTCGGTTATCCGGCGCAAACGCCGGACCGCAAGCCGCGGCTGCCGTTTGCGCACGTTTATCATGAGGACGAATACAACCAAGATCGCGCTCCGTTCCTCGAACAGTTGCAGCGCTACAACGACACGGTTTCGGCGTATTATGAGCAGCGGACAAACGGACGCCGCCGCGATACATGGACCGGGCAGATGGCCGATATGCTGAGCCGCTCGGTCCGGATGTACATGAAAGAATTTGTCGAGGGGAAAGGGTTTAATTTACGGTAGTGGACTAGCTCAGCTTAATGAGGGAAAGAGGCATCTGTTGCTGAAGAGACGAGGAGCCATGCTCATAGATAGGTGAAGAATCTATTGTTGATGTTTATCGACGTCGGCTTGATCATCCCGGTCATGCCGACGTTTATTCGGCAGTTGGGATGATCGGGAGGGACGGTCGGCCTGCTTGTCGCTGTTTTTTCCTTTACCCCATTTCTTTTTCCGCATCGGCTGGCCGAATGGCCGATGCCACAGGGCGGAAGAAGTGATTTTTATGCCTGGGTGGGGAGTAACACTTATTTATCTTAATTAGGCGAGAAGACTCCCACTTCGACGAAGCGAAGCGGAGTAAGTGGGAGATGAATCGCCTTAACTATATTTTACTGAAAAAATAGTATAGATTCAGTAAAATATAGTATCATATAGTTAGATGGGAGGTGAAAAAATGTATTTTTGTATCAAACAACAGCTAAATGGTTTGACCAAAGAAGAATACTTGACTCTTAGAGAACTGT
>NZ_SDLA01000027.1:0-15809 GCF_013096845.1 Geobacillus sp. BMUD | reverse complement strand
AATAATGTGCAAATGTTCGGAAATAATCTGCAAAACCTGGAATAATTCGCAAAGATTTTGCACATTATTTCCGAATCCGTCCGAAATAATTTGAAAAAGGGATTCTGAAATAATGTGCTAATTTACAATTAATAATTAAATTAGTAAAACAGAACGATAACCTTTCTTGTAAGCAACGGTGATAAAATCCCCAATAACAGCGGTTTAAAATTCCCCAAAAATAACAGATAATCGTTTCGAAACAACATCTTAGATGGAGTGGAGAAACGATGCTGAAGATAGGGGAGTTTTTTATGATTCGAGAGTTATATCAGAAAGGCTGGACTCAAACAGCGATTGCCAAAGAAACAGGATTTGATCGGAAAACCATTCGGAAGTATCTAAAGGGAGACAAGCTTCCAGAACGTAAAGCCAATGGGAAACAGAAAGCAAGTAAGCTAGATCCTTATAAAAACTATCTACTTCAACGAATACAAGAAGGTACAACGAATTGTGTTGTTCTCTTTGAGGAGATTCAAGCGATGGGATACACCGGCAAGATGACGATATTAAGAGATTTTGTTCGACCGTATCGAGAACAGCCAAAGAAACAAGCCACCTTGCGGTATGAAACACCACCGGGCAAACAAGCTCAAATGGACTGGGCCTATGTGGGGAAGTATTTGGTGGATGGTCAATACCAAGACATTTATGCTTTCGTGATGGTACTTGGTTATTCTCGAATGAAGTATGTGGAGTTTACGACCAATATGAATGTAGAAACATTAATGAAATGTCATATGAACGCATTTGCTTACTTTAACGGCATTCCTGAACAGATTCTCTATGACAATATGAAAACCGTTGTTCTGAAACATAGTCCCATCGAAATTCGATTTAACCGGACGTTCGAGGATTTTCTAGCGTATTACGGTATTGTTCCAAAAGCATGTCGGCCGAAACGTCCACAAACAAAGGGAAAAGTAGAAAGAGTGGTAAAGTATTTGAAAGATAATTTCTTTCAGAGAAAACATGAACCTACTCTCTATGCATTAAATGAAGCCGTTCGTACATGGCTGGATCAAGTGGCCAATCGAAAGCCGAATCAAACGACGAATGAACCGCCAATTCAACGTTTTGAACAGGAACAGAAGTTCCTTCAAGCATGGGGAGTCAAACCACTATTCCCGACATGTCGCTGGGAGACACGAGAGGTAAGTCGAGATTGTTTTATTTCATACAGAGGAAAAAAATATTCCGTTCCGTATCGCTATGCAGGACAGGTTGTAAAAGTGAAAGAAACTCTCGACCATCATATCGAGATTTATGATGAACAGGAGTGTATTGCCAAACATCCGATTTTGACAGGAAAAGCAACTACTCATATTCAAATGGAACATTATGAGGGCTTACATACAAAAGAAAAAGGACAGAGAATCAAAGACGTTCAAGGTTTGGCGACCAACGGCCTTTATTCTTCTGCCCCATCTCCTAAAGTAGAACAACGCCCTCTCGCTGCTTACGCAGCGTTGGAAGAAGGTGAGACTGTATGATGAACGAGCTGTTAATCGAACGCTTAAAAAAGCTGGGTTGGCACCACACAGCCCACCAACTAGATAGTTTATTAGAAGACGCTTCTAGAGATAATGTATCATATTCTGAGTTTCTAAACACTATTGTTTTACAAGAAATTGAATATCAAGAGTCTCAACAACTAGAAAAGCGAATGAAACGAGCAAAATTACCTTATATCAAAACGATTCATGACTTTGATTTTTCCTTTCAACCGAGTATCAGTGAAAAGAGAGTCAAAGAAACGCTGACCTGTCGGTTTATTGCCAACGGAGAAAATCGAATCTTACTAGGCCCACCGGGTGTTGGAAAAACGCATTTAGCGATTTCCTTTGCGGTGGAAGCCATCACTCAAGGGTATACAGCTTTATTCTTAACCGCAGACGATTTAGTGGCTGAATGCCGAAAGGCAAACGAAAAAGGGACGCTCCAGCGATTAGTGAATCGTTGGAGTCGTCCAGATGTACTCATTATTGATGAGGTAGGTTACTTTCCTTTTGATGAGCTAACGGCGAATATCTTTTTTCAAGTCGTATCGAAACGATATGAACAAGGCTCTATGATTCTCACATCGAATAAATCCTATCTCGAATGGGGGAAAGTATTCGGTGATGATGTATTAGCGACAGCGATTTTAGATCGTCTATTACATCACGCCATTACCTTTAATATCAAAGGCGATTCTTATCGTCTACGAGAAAAGAAAAAAGCAGGAGTTTATCCTGCCCAGTTGCCTAATTAACCGTTCATAATGGGGAATTTCATTTCGTTGAAATTGGGGAATTTTAAATCGTTATTGACACCTTTCTTTACAACCACAGATAATGGCATGCTATATTAATCTCTTTTTTCTTAACCACTAAGTGAATTTGGATACTCTAGAGTATGATTTCTTACTTATAACTTAGAGTAGCCGATTGTTAGGGGTAATTTTTTTATGAAAAGATTTAAACTCTTTTATAATGGTTTTAAAACCCTTGTCCATCCCAGTCCGGCTGTACGGCCTTCCACTTTTTTTAGCTTTGAATATGTCTTATTAATTTTCCACTAAAAATATCCCTCCTGAGTAAACAGTAAGAGGCATTCTTTTGACTGTCTGTGCAGAAGGGACATTATCAACCTGATATAAAAGGTGTAGAAAAAGAATAACGGGTTCGGTTCAGAAGTACAAAATCAAAAAAAACAGTACAAATAATAGCGTAATTAGCACAAAATTCGAACCAAATTTAACAAAGTAAAAGGCATATTAAAACGCTTGGGCTTATTCCAAGCGTTTTAAACTAAAATTATATTGACTTGTTAAATTAAGACTGTTACTAAAAGGTTACTACCGTACTTCAATTACAAAGGCATAACTTGAATCTCCCTTTTCCCATCTTGCTGAAACATCATACACATATACACCTTTTTCTTTTGGTAATAGTATCACATTATCATTTATTGGTGTTTAGTGCAAAATGAAAGTACAGAGTTCTGCAACAAAAAAGTGCAGAGCTTCATGGCATAAAAAAAGGCTTGCCAGCTCCTAAAATTCCCTCTACTGTTAAGGTTGTGAAGAACAAAGGTTCATCACCAAAAGATGTACTTGCACCTGTCATGAAAGTATGTTAGCTGTTTCCAGCCGAACCCGCAGTGCAAAACGCTGGATATTTCGGTATCCGTATCCCCGACGTTTCATCAGCTTGATCTTGTTATTCGTTCCCTCCATCTTCCCATTCGAATAATGGGATAAAATGCACGATATCATTTCGTCTGTTCGTTTGACGAGTGATTTTGCGATGGCACGAACAACGGAACAAGGACAAAACAAATACCGATGAATCCAAGCCTTCAAGCGTCGTTTCGCCTGTTGCTCATCTTTGCTTTTGAACACATAGCGAACATGTTGGAGCGATTGGTAAACAGACTTTAAGTAATCGCTTTCATTACACCATTCTCGTATGATTTGACGTTCCTCCTCCGTCAATTTCTCTGGGCATTGGCTCAATAAACGGCAAACGTAACGAACATTTCCGTGTTTCTTGCCTCCTTTGCCCAAATATTTGCGACAACGTTCTAACGCATCGGTAAACAGCTGAATGACATGGAAATAGTCGACGACATGTGTCGCCTCTGGGCAAACCCGTTGAATCGCTTTTTTCATCGCTGGAGCCAAGTCACTCACGACATACTGAACGGAACGAGACACATGAGCCAATGCACGCCCAATGGCTTCCTCGTTCTTTCCTGCTTCCATGGCATACACTTCTCCCGTTTCGGCATCCATGATCGCCACTCCATAGTCGTGCCCTTTTCGAAAAGCAAACTCATCGACACAAACCGCCTTTGGTTGGACGTCATTCGATAGGAAGGAAGGGGCATGGGTATAAAACCATCGTTCAACGGTCGTGTAAGGAAGCTTGAGCATACGAGCCACCGCCTGAATGGATGTTCCGATGCAAGATTGCGCGACCCATCGCTGAAAAGCATCCGTCGCCACACTTCGAGGAGAGATGGCTGGATACGACGTGCTGAACGTCACGCCACACGTGCTACAACGTCTGCGCTCGACAGGAAGTTCGATCCAAAAAATTCCGATTCGCTGAGCATAGCCATGCATCCATTGCTTCTTTTTGTCTGTCATTTTGATCGTGCGCTTCAAGCAGACAGGACATAACGGGCATTGTTCGGGTAGAGAAAGTTCGAAAATCCAACGTTCCCCTTCTTTTCGCACCTTTTGAATCAAAACATCTGGTCAATCGATGAGTTCTTTGATAAACTGAGAGTACATGCGAATTTCCCTCCATGGTTCGGTTTGGTCACCTTTACCATACAGGAAAATTCGCATTTTTTGTACCCTCTATGCACACCTACCTTAAATGATCAAGTACAACTTGTGGTGAAGAGCCTATTCTTTAACTTTTAGCAATCGCATGCTGTTTAATGTTACGATTAATGTTGCTCCCATATCGGCAAATATCGCTAACCATAGCGTTAACCAACCAGGCACAATTAACAGTAATGACAATGCCTTAATCCCTAAAGAGAAAGTAATGTTTTGCTTAATAATCGCTAAAGCTTTGCGGCTCAATTTAATCGTATATGGCAATTTGCTTAAATCATCAGACATTAAGACAATATCGGCTGTTTCTAGGGCTGTATCGGTTCCAGCACCACCCATTGCCACACCAACGGTTGAAGCTGCAAGAGCTGGTGCATCGTTCACACCATCTCCAACCATCGCCACGCTTTGATGCTTGTCACGAAGCTCTTTGATGAAATTCAGTTTATCTTCTGGAAGTAAATCGGCTTTAATATCGGAAACGCCGACTTGTTTTCCGATGGCTTCGGCTGTTCTTTGGTTATCCCCTGTCAACATTACCGTTTTTTCAATACCGACTTGATGAAGTTTTCGAATAACCTCTTTGGATGATTCTCTTATTTCGTCTGCCACGGCAATTAACGCCAGAATTTCTTTTTCCGTTCCTAACGCCATGACCGTTTTCCCTTGTGTTTGAAGGGTTGTAATTTGTTCTTTTATTTCTGATTGGATGCCATTTGGAAGAAGTTCTTCAAAAAGACCTGGACTTCCGACATAATACATTTCGTTGTTTACTTTGGCTTTGACCCCTTTACCTGTAATGGATTGGAATTCTTCAACAGATAAATCATTAAAATTCAATCCATCTTCTTCTGCTTTTCTTATAATGGCGGAAGCAAGTGGATGTTGTGAGCCTTTTTCAATGGCTGCTGTAATGGTCATTAGTTCATTTTCATTGCCATTATAAGTGACCACATCGGTGACGGAAGGAACACCTTTTGTTAATGTTCCTGTTTTATCAAAAGCGATGACTTTTAGAGATCCTGCTTCCTCTAAATAAATACCACCTTTAATTAACACACCGTTTTTCGCTGCATTTCCAATGGCAGTTACAATCGAAACAGGCGTGGAAATAACCAACGCACACGGACAACCAACCACTAATACAGCTAGACCTCGATAAATCCATTCGCTCCAATCAGCACCCATAAATAATGGAGGAATAACGGCTAGTAAAAGAGCAAAAATGATAATGGCTGGTGTATAGTATTTGGCAAAACGATCTACAAACGCTTGAGAAGGTGCTCGTTCTGCTTGAGCTTCTTCCACTAAATGGATGATTTTCGAAAGAGTTGTATCTTCCACTCGTTTTGTCACTTTTACTTCCAATAACCCTTCTTCATTCAATGTTCCTGCAAAGACTTCATCACCGACTGTTTTGGTTACTGGAACACTTTCTCCCGTAATGGCAGCCTGATTTAGCGTAGATGTACCCTTGATGACGATTCCATCCATCGCTAATTTCTGACCAGGCTTTACGATCATAATATCTCCGACTTGAATATCGTCAACAGGGACCATCATTTCTTCATTTCCGCGACGAATTAATGCTTCTTTTGGAGCAATATCCATCAACGATTCAATGGATTGACGAGCTTTATCCATGGAATAACGCTCTAAGGCTTCGCTAATGGCGAATAGAATAACAACCGTTGCACCTTCTCCCCATTCACCAATCGCTGCAGCTCCTAAAATCGCCACTGTCATCAGCGTATTCATATCAAAATTCAATCGAACTAGGTTTTTGAAACCTTTTATAAATAACGAATATCCACCGATTAAAATTGCTGCAGCATATCCAATTGTCGCAAAGATATGCTCTTCTCCGTATTGCTTCCCTAAAAACCAACTGATCACAAGCAAAACGGCGGAAATATACACTTTAATGTTCTCTTTTTGCTTCCAAAAAGGTTCACGCTTGACTGATTTTTCTTTATCTTCCCGAACCTTTAAGTTTTCAAAAGCTCCTGCTTTTTCTAATTCTTCGATGGTTGTTGTACCCCAAACGGTAATTTTAGATGCTCCAAAGTTTACTTTAGCATCTTGAACACCTGGCAATGATTTTACATTATTTTCAAACTTTGCCGCACAGTTTGCACAAGTAAATCCTTGAACACGGTAGGTTTTCGCTTCTGATTTAGATAATTTTGCTTGTTGTTCAGACACGGACTTTCACCTCTTTCTCATGTACTAACGCAATCATGATTAACTGCTTAATATGGTCATCATCCAGCGAATAAAATGCTAGCTTTCCTTCTTTTCGATACTTTACAATCCCTTGTTTATAAAGAGTCCGTAAATGATGGGAAGTGGTTGCAACAGAAGCCCCAATGATATTGGCAATATCACATACACATAACTCTTTATCTTGGCAAAGTGAATAGACAATTTTTGCCCTATTTTCATCTGCCAGTGCTTTAAACAACAGGACAACACTGGATATATCTTCTTTTTGCAATTCCCCTTGTATTCGATTGACTTTTTCTTCGTCATAACAATAAATTTCACATGTATCTTTCTTACTCATTCATTATCCCCCTTTCATATTCAAATTTCCGTTTGAATATATTATACCCCATTTCTTTTATTATTCAAATATTTATTTGAATTAAAAACAAAAAACATCCATGAGTAAGCTTTTACTCGCCACCCAAGCATGAAAATAACCGCTCATGGATTCATTATTTTCACAGAAAACTGAGAGTACATGCGAATTTCCCTCCATGGTTCGGTTTGGTCACCTTTACCATACAGGAAAATTCGCATTTTTTGTACCCTCTATGCACACCTACCTTAAATGATCAAGTACAACTTGTGGTGAAGAGCCAGAACAAAACAGTGGAGGTAAAGAAAGGATGCTAGCAATGCCTGAAATTCATCATATCAAACATTTGCGTGAAAAGAAAGGGTTATCGCTTTCCGAAATTGTCCGCAGGACGGGATTTAACTGGAGAACAGTCAAGAAATATGCGGATGGAGACATTTCGGTCAGACAAAAAATAAAGAGAAAACGGGGAATGATGGAGGAAGAAGGATACGGTCAAATCATTGATGACTGGCTGGAGGAGGACGCCAAACTGCCAAGAAAACAACAGCGGACAAGCAAGAAGATGTACGAACAATTAAAGCAGGAACATGGCTTTAAAGGGTCTTATCGAACGGTTTGCGCCTACGTTCAAAAACGAAGACCTCAGCTTAAGCTGGAGAAGGAACGGCGTTACGAGAGGCTGGAACACCCTCCGGGGGAAGCGCAGGTGGATTTCGGCACCATGTCCGTTGTGACGAAGGAAGGAAAAGAGGAAGACCGATCAATTCTGATTTTGAGCTTTCCGTACAGCAACGCCGCGTATGCGTATCCATTGCCGGCGGAAAACAGCGAATGTTTTCTTTACGGGCTCACTCAGCTGTTTCGCCAAGCCGGAGGCGTCCCGAGAAAACTGCGCATCGACAATTTGGCGGCGGCGGTGGTTTCGATTCGAAAAGGAGGCGAACGTCAATATACTGAAGCATTTGAGCGATTCCGGCTTCATTATGGGTTTGACGTACAGGCGTGCAATCCGTATAGCGGACACGAAAAAGGGAATGTCAAACGGAAAGTTTACTATACTCGTCAACACTGCTTTGTCCCTGCTCCGTTGATCGAGGGGGGATGAAGAACTGGCGGAGTGGCTGCATCGCAAGATGATCGAAGATCGAGCCCGCCCCCACTATGAAAAAGGGAGAACCATTGAGGAATTATGGCAGGAAGAACAAAAGGAGTTGCTTGTCCTGCCGGAGAGAGATCTCCCGATCTTCTCCTTCCACCACGCTAATGTCAATAAATACGGGGAAGTAACGGTGGATGGGGAGGCGTTTGTGGTTCATGGGATCCCGGTTCCCAACCGTGTCCTTGTCAAAAAGGAATGGGATCGTTTCATGGTTTTGTCCCAGGAAGGGGAGGTGTACCTGGAAGCGCCAAGGCCGTACACGAAAAAGCGACGGGAGCTCCCTTGGAAGGACATTTTGGCGGAATGGGCGCAAAAGCCCCGGGTGGTGGAGTATTCGCGGTTTCGAGTTTACTTGCCGGAGGCCATTAGGAAATACTTCATGGAACAACCGAAACAGACGGCATCACGCATTCGAGGAGTGCAGAAGCTGCTGGAGCGGTACACCGTCTATGAGATCGCCCAGTGGCTTGACAAGTATCAACGGTGGGATTTGACGCCCCATGAGATCGGGGTGTTGATGGAGGCGAAGCGTTCGGAGTATCCCGCGAAATGGGAAGAAGCCTATACCCCTTCCGTTTTAGTCGACTATGAAACCGATTTACATGTGTATGATCAACGTCTTTGTCCGTCAAGGGAAGGGGGAAGCCGGGCATGAAGATGGATTTAAAAGAGATTTGTAAAGCCCTGCATTTGGCGTACATCGCGGATCGATTCGAGGAGGTGGCCTACGAGACCAAGGAACAGTTTTTGCGTGATGTGTTGGCGTTGGAGCTGTCGTTCCGTCAGAAAGCAAAACAGGCTCGATTGATCAAGAAGGCGAAGTTCCGGGAGTTGAAATGGCTCAAAGATTATGAATGGTCGGATCAGATTCATTGGCCGACCACGACCTCGAAGGAAGAACTTTGCGACCTTCGCTTTTTGGAGCAAAAACAGAACGTCCTGCTTTTAGGTTCGCCGGGAACAGGAAAAACCCATCTCGCCACCGCATTAGGATTAAAAGCGTGTGAACGGGGCCATGAAGTTCGGTTTTTCCGTGTCGCCGATCTTGTCGCCCAGCTCGAAGAGGCGTTAAAAGACGGTACCCTCGGACGGCTCAAACGGCAAATCGACACATGCGAGCTGTTGATTTTGGACGAACTCGGCTATGTACCTTTTCAAAAGCAGGGATCGGAACTGCTGTTTCACATCATTGCCGATTGTTATGAACGAAAAAGTGTCATCGTGACATCGAATTTAGAGTTTGGACAGTGGAATCGAGTGTTTGGGGACAACCGCCTGACGGCAGCGCTGGTGGATCGTTTGGTCCATCACGCCCACATTCTCGCGTTTACGGGAGAGAGCTACCGCTTGCGGCACGCGCTTTCTGCCGTTCAGTCGCTCCCTTCTCGCTCGGTTGAAAGGTAAATTCATTGAGCCGGCAAGCCTATGTATTTTTTCTTGCAATTCTCTGCACTTTTTGCTTGCAAAAAACACATTTATTGGAACATTTTCTGTTTTTTCATTTGTAAGCCATCTATTTACTACTAATGTATTTTCTTTAGGCTCGTCTTTGAATTCTATTTTCAATTGGGAATTTGGTGGTACAACCACAGGTTTTAGTTCTTGAATTTTAATGAGTTCTGGCGGAGAACTTGTATCAACACAAACAGAATTAAGTAATCCATTCCAACAATACGAACCTTGTGTCACTTCTACCTTTTTTTCTCCAACAGTTATGGTTGGTAAAGGTGGTTTAGCACTAAATAGTCCAATAACAAAATAACCCCCAATGCCTAACACAATAAATACTAATAATGTAATTAAAAACTTTTTCATACACTTCCCCCCTCGTGGATTAATTTTCCCTTTGCTAATATTCCTACACGTTAAGCGTGCATTGGCAAGTCGAAGAATAGCTGCCCCTTCTTACCATGCTTATACAAGTTCGGAACAGTACCGCATTTGAGACAGTCAGAGGGAGGTGGAGAAGTCGTCTCCACCAAGAATCGGTAAATCATCCTCACTCTCCGTCATATCGAGAATATTTAGGTTTGGAAGATTGAGCATATTGATTGACATTATTCTGTTCCTTTCGAGTGCAGCTTCATTGTATTGGGATGGGATAACCTGCTTATCTGAATGGTGTTCGTTCTCCTAAATAAAGTGGTTAACTTCAACAAAATGAAGCCGCATTTCTACGTTAAATGCGGCTGTTTTCCAAATAAATAGGTTGTTTACTCACATAAAACTGTAAAAAAACTTTTTACCTGCTTAATGTTAATTGATTTTATGTCGGCTGTGCTGGTCACGCCGAGCAAGGGTGGGCACGCATCAATTGGGCACCAGGCGCGCTCCCATCAAGCCACATCCCCGCTCGGCGCAGACCCGGCAGGGCCGAACATCGCGACAAGCCACTAACCCCAGCTGGGACAGCGAAAAAACGAGCGAACCCCGCCGGGCGGTCCTCAGCATCGCATTGATTGCACTCCTATGCCGTCGTTACAGGACAGGGGGGCGCTCGGTCGAGGCCGAGCAGAAGTCGCTGCATCTACGGCTGCGCCCCTGCACGCTGTTCGTGCTGCTTACGCCACCCATACCGGGTCATGCCCCGCGGCTTGTACACCGATAGTATCGTGGTCACGAGCAACACCAGGAGGCCGCCCCCGGCGTGAAGGAGTTCGCCCCGCAGCGCGCCCCGCAGCCCTCCGAGATCGACACTTCCCGTCTCTGCCGCTACGCCTGCTAGGAAGCTCACTGTCTGCATGTTCAGCAGCAAGACGATGGTGGCTAGGATGGTTAGTAGGAGTTTGAAAAGGACCCAATAGTGCCGGAACACGCCCCACGGGGTGCCAAGTGACATGACAAGCCCGGTTAGCAGCGAGGCGAGGGCCAACGGGACGATGGCGAACCATCCTGTCAACTCCATCGCGATAAAGGCGGCACGCACCGTCTGAGCATCTTTGCTAGTCAGAGCGGCGACGACGATAGCTAGGAAACCAACGACCGCGCCGAGCCAGCCGACCGAGGAAGTGACATGCGCGGTGAGCGCGAACTTGCGGAGGCCGTGTGTCATGGTCATGGCTGTTTCACTCCTTGTTCTATGCCGTTGGAGGACGGTATGTGGCGACCAGGTCCGTGTTTACCACCGCCGATGAACATCATGATGACAAACAGCAGGACCAGGACGCTCGCGATGATCCCAGACACCTTCACCCAGCGTGGTGTGCTGGTGGTCGATCCGTGGCCGGGCATGTGCGTGTCCTCCTCTGTCATGCGTCGCAATAATAATTTTCTCATTGAGATATCCTCCTCTTTGTTTTCATGATCTCTTAGTGCAAAATCCAGTATAGCAATGTTTTATGAACAGAAGATGAACGGAGAATCACTCTTTTTCAGGTTTTTTAGACATGTTCGGAGCTATAGGGAGCGTAAAAGTAAAGACTGACCCATTTCCCACTTCACTCTTCACGTAAATGGGGCTTTGATGGAGATCTAATATGTGCTTAACAATGGACAAGCCGAGCCCTGTACCTGCCTTTTTAGTTCGGGCTCTATCCGCTTTATAAAACCGTTCCCAAATAGATTCAATGTCCTCTTGCCTGATTCCCGGTCCATAATCTCGAATAGAAACTACCGCTTGTTCTTCTTTTTTCAAAATCACTTCAACAGAACTATCGGGTGAGGAAAATTGTACGGCATTTTGAATCAAATTGACGATCACTTGATCAATCCGATCCGGATCGGCAAATACGTGGATGTCTTGTGCTTCTTCAGATATCAATTCCACATTGACCTGTTTTTTCACAAATTCAGGTTCCATGCGAGCCACGACTTGGCGAACCAGCTCCGACAAATTAAAGATAACAGGCCGGATTTCCAACTGCCCCGCTTCTATTCGGGCCATATCGAGAAGATCATTGACCAGCTTAATCATTCGTTCGGTTTGTTCTTTCATGATCGTAAGATAATGGCGCTTTCGTTCGTTGGGGATCGCATCATCCAGAAACGCCCTGACAAATCCATGAATCGAAGTAAGAGGAGATCGTAAATCGTGGGAAACATTGGCAACAAAATCCTTTCTCATCTGATCCAAGCCGGCCAACTCCTTAGCCATATAATTGAACGTCTCCCCCAATTCTCCCAGCTCATCACCCGTCTTAATTTTGACTCTTTGATCAAATTGTCCCCTAGCGATATGGAGAGCAACCCGATTCATTTCCCGAAGTGGGGCGGTAATTCTTTTAGAAAGTTAGTAGGCAAATAAGCCTGTAATGGTAATAGAAATAATAGAGACCAATACAAACAAGTACATTATTTGGTTAAAATCTCTTTCAAATCCATGAATATTAGTCAGATTATTCTGAAACAACAAATAGGAAGTAATAGCAAAAACGAAATGCGATACAAATAATATGACGATATACGTGATAAACAGCTTTAAAAAAATACTTTTTATTCTAATCACTGGTCATTCACCTCAAATTTATATCCAACTCCTCTTATGGTTTTCACCTTCCAATAAGGATTAGAATCCCCCAATTTTTCTCGAATCCTTTTAATATGCACATCGACTGTTCTTGGATCTCCCTCAAAATCCAAACCTCATATTTGATCCAACAACTGCTGACGTGTGAACACTTGATTTGAATGTTTGGCAAGAAAATACAGCAACTCCATTTCCTTGGGCGGTAACACAATCTCACGTTTATCACAGGTCACCTTGTATTGTTTAAGATTAATCTTCAACAAGGGAAGTTCAATGATCTCATTTGCATCTAACATCGGATTAGCTCGCCGCAGTACCGCTTTTATCCTCGCCATCAGTTCGTTCGGATCAAAAGGTTTCACCAAGTAATCATCCGTTCCTAGGTCGAAACCTTTAAGTTTATCGCAGTTTTCGCCTTTCCCGGTCAACATGATAATGGGAGTATTATCAAATCTCCTTATTTCCTTGCAAACTTCCCAACCGTCCATTTCAGGCATCATAATATCCAGAATGACAAGATCAGGAGGGTTTTCATAAAACATTTCTAATCCTTCCATTCCATTGTTTGCAACGTTAACTATATACCCGCTTTTTTCTGCGTATAAAGTGATCAACTCACAAATATAAGGATCATCTTCAATAACTAGAACTTTAACTTGCTTGTTCATTCATCGGCCCCCCTCATAATTCATTTACATCTTATATTAGCATCTTTTTATGAACAGAAAGTGAACCTTGTGTCTAACTTTTCTGTCATAAAAACAAACGAATAGAGAATTAGCAAGTGGATAGAGACAAGCAAATAGCTGAAAACATTGATTGTTTTGGTATTTTTGACAATCCCCATAGGCTAACTGTTTTTGGCAATTAAAAAATGTACTAAATGGCAAATAAGAGTATGCGGTTGATTAAATATTAACTCATACGCCACGTTACTTGACATGGAGCCTCTGCGGTCATGATTCTACGCAAAGGGGCAAAGCTGGATGGTTTTGCAGGCAAAAAAGCCTATCATGACCGCCACTCCATATCAAGTTATAATTATGCAGAAATAGATGCATACGCTTAATTGCCAAACTGTACATTTTCTGATTGCCACTAACAGGCTAACTCCTAATCTATTTGAGATTTATATTATTATAATAAATTTTTTATTTGTAAAACCTGTTTATTAGCAACAATATTTACGAAAAGAGCGTTATTTAATACTAGAGATGAAGTTATCCATAGTTTCATAAGACATAGGACCTACATGTTTCTCTCTGATAATTCCATTTTTATCAATGATATACGAAGTGGGAATTGTTATTATACCGTATAGATTTCCAATCTTTCCTTGCTTATCAAGCAGGATGTTAAACGTCATGCCTTTATCCCTCACAAAATCCTTCACCGTATCAGGACTGCTTTCGCTATTCGTTAAGTTGACTGCCAAAATCTCTACATTGTTATTTTTATTGTTTTCATAGAACCTTTGCATTTCGGGAATTTCAGCTCTACAAGGAGGACACCAAGTAGCCCAAAAATTCAATATAACCGTCTTTCCACGCAAGTCAGACAACTTCACTTTATTTCCCGTAATTGAAAGTAATTCAAAGTCTGGGGCAACTTGTCCTTTATTAGTCCCGATTTTGCCAGAATCTAATGAGGTAGACATAACTGTTTTAGGGGATTCTATTCTCCCTGTTTCCTTTTGATTGGTAAGCATAGGGGTTATGGCAAGACTTAAAATTATACCACCTAAAATTATATTATTTGTTGCATTTCTCCATCCCTTTTCCTTGTCCTTAGTGGTCTCTTCTCTTCCTTGTCTCTCTGACCAGTATGAAATACATAAAAAGATAATAATTAAAAAGACATATAACAATACTTCTTTTGATATTATCTCAGCATGTACAAAATTGTTTTTATATAGGGCTAGTTCCAATTGAATTAAATGAAACCATATAAGAAGTTGTAACAAAGTGTTTTGGGTTTTGATTCGTGAGGCTGCTATAAAAAAACAAGCAGCTACTATTGCTTGCAAAATTATTAGATAGTTCTGAGGGTCTTCACTTACGTGTATCCATACAAAAGTACTAAAATACCCAAAATATACTGGAACCGCTGCCCGTGTGTAAGAAACCAAAGAAATATTCTGTTTTTTGATAGATAACCAAGTATAGATAGTTATAAAAATAATCCCAATACCAATTCCGACATATCCCCCGTTAAAATAAATTATAGTCATAGGATTTTGTAAAACTGAATTAGGGTGTAAAACGACATAGCTAAATTTCCAAATTAGTACTCCATTAATAAAACTATTAAAAATTAAATCCATGATGTTTCGTTCTATTTTTAATATCCTAATACCATAATAAAACATCACATAGCTAATTAATAAGCCGCTTATTAGTAAAAGATTTTCACCTTGAACTATAATACTACCAAATTGCAATACGCATCCCTCCCCAATTTCATGTGATTTATTTATTTGATTTATTTATTATAAATAAAAAATATGAATTTATTATGGAGAAACATATTAAAATTTCTTAGCTAGTTGTTCTAAAGACTGAAGTTTGTCAACTTTGTCATCAAAGTGAAAGTGTCGAATCCTCGACACTTTATTTTTTATATTATTTAGGATTTAGGAGTATTCGATACCTTCGTAGCATCCCAATAATATTGACTTAAAACTTCTCCCAATGCATCTGCCGTTCTATATAACTCATCCATCGTATTTTCAATGCCTCCTATTTCAATAATGACAGAATTAGGAGATAAATCTTGGTTATAAACTCCATTTCCTGAATGGCTATCCTTTTCAATAATCCCTCTTGACAGTCCCGGATAAGATTTTTCTATTTCGGTGTTAATCTTTTGTGCAAAAGCTAAATTTTTCTCATAATTTTTATTTTCCTTACCTACAATAAAAAATAATCTGGCGTACGTTTTTCCGTTTATAGTTATTGTTGTTATTTTTCTTGGCTGTGAATCACGATGAATATCCAAAAAATAGCTAAGATCCCTATTAGATCTTTTCGCAGACGCAACAATTTCTCTGGAGATTTCGTAGGAGCTAGAATAATCTAAATTTCTTTTCTTTAACATGGCTGTAAATTATCACTTTATTTCCGCACAAAAAAGACTCTTTTTTGCACATTCCTTCGGAATATCCCTCTCCCCCTTTCCGAAAGAATGTGCTAAATTTTTTGTGAATTATTTCGGAATGGGACATGGG
>NZ_SDLA01000026.1:0-17644 GCF_013096845.1 Geobacillus sp. BMUD | reverse complement strand
CCCATGTCCCATTCCGAAATAATTCACAAAAAATTTAGCACATTCTTTCGGAAAGGGGGAGAGGGATATTCCGAAGGAATGTGCAAAAAAGAGTCTTTTTTGTGCGGAAATAAAGTGATAATTTACATTGATCAACTAATTTTTTTGCTTTTTGAACAATGTGTTCGATGTCGCTTGCCAAATCCACCTTTTGCTGAATTTCTTCATGAGCATATTCTTGGTGTTTCAACGTTTCATAAGCAAACAAATATTCTACTTCTTCGATTGTTTTTCCATGATATTTCTTTTGATGATCAAGCAAAGTAGCTACTTCATAGCTTCGACCGTCTTCGCTAGGCAAATAAATGTGTGACATGTTTCTTGGATCATAACAAATAGGGATTTGCCAACTCTTTTGTCTGGCTTCTTCAAACCAACCTTCTTTTAATGCCCTTTCACTGCTGTAACGCATTTTCTTAAACTCAATTCCCTTATACGTTACTCTGGCTTTTGCCGTTGGAAGGAGGTTAAGTTTTACGATATCTTCTGAATAAGAACGGAGTTTGCCGGAACGATTTTTTATACCCCACTTCCATAATTCGCGAGGAATCAGTGGGACCTCATCTTGAATCATCATTTCATCTTGATTATAGTGTTTCAACCAATGGTGATTATTGTGATAGAGGACACATCGGATAATCACACTTGTGAATTCTTCCAATGTTAACGTGGCATCTAAACGATAATCCCTATCACCTCGTACCATGGCATCCCTATCCACGATGCCAGGTAAAAATGGTTTGACTTTTGTATGAATGGTCTTAAAGTGCTGTTCGACAATTCCTTTCCAATCCGCTCGGTACGGTGGTGTATTTTCTACTTTCATATTAAAAACAGAAATAAGTCGTTCGATATTGTATCCTTCTAATTCTCCCCGGTCGGCTAATATCGTTTGAGGAAGGTAATGACAATCCCATTCGTCTTTTGTTATTTCAATACCGTATTGCTTACAATAGGAAACTTTATCGCTGGCAGTATTGGCAAGTGCCATCATTGCCCCGAGCCATGATGGTCCCTCTAGTCCTACATACAGCCCCACAACCATACGGCTAAATACATCGATCACTACATAAATGACAGGACGACCAATGATCCAATTTCGATTAAAAGAACTGACAAGATAGACATCTGCAACCGTTGCATCAATTTGATATTTTGTTCCAGGTCCATACAATTCACCAACGGAAGTTCCTAACACTGCCCGATCCTCTAGTTCGTATTTCCGATCGCCTTTTCTTTTCCGAAGTTTTTCTTCCGATTGATAGGTCTTTTCATACCAGTATCGGAACTGCCTTAGTGTCGGAAGTTTATCTTGTTCTAGGAGAATGGGCTTTTTTACTCCGTTATCATATCGATAATCCGCCACAAAGAAGGTTTTAAGC
Organism: Geobacillus sp. BMUD; assembly: GCF_013096845.1. Taxonomy (NCBI): domain Bacteria; kingdom Bacillati; phylum Bacillota; class Bacilli; order Caryophanales; family Anoxybacillaceae; genus Geobacillus; species Geobacillus sp. BMUD. Next base: position 16,223 of record NZ_SDLA01000026.1, on the reverse strand, counting down.
ATTTGTTCATAAGTCGTTGTTAGAGGATTTTTCTTCGCAGTATGATAAAACCTCTTCACACTAACCTCAAAAATTCTTTTAATCTCATCGGTTATGACAATGCCTTCGCCGGTTATTGTTGCAAACCTTCTTGGTCGCCCGTTTTTCTTATCTGTGCAAGTCTTTTCCTTCCCTTTTCCACCAGAATTTTGATAATCGGGTAACAAAGCGTTCTTCACTTTACCCCTTTGCCAATATTGAACCATGTACTTATAAAGTAACCGTTTGGTTTTGCCCGTCTTTTCCATCGCCATTCGAATGAGAGAACCCCTTGTTTCGCTTTCATATATTTCCGGCTCTTGTAAAACCATGTCTTTGATGCATTCCCAGCGTTCATTTCTCAACATTTTATTTTTTCAGGAAGTTGTTCCTCATCTTGATAGATAAAACCATAAGGATCATTATCGATAAACGATAATAATTGTTCCGCGTGTAATTGCTGCAAATCAGAGATTTTCCGCTTAATGGGTAGTGCTTTTTCTTTTTCAATATCGATGGTGTAACAGATTACATTACCTTCATCAATCCAAAGGATACGCTCCAATTGTTTCTTGCCGCTAGCTTCTTCAATACTGATGATGTCATTTATTACAAACATTTGATCCCTTCTTTCTTATATAAAGTCTAGTTTGAAAACATCTTCCACCCAAAGGTGTGTGTGAATCTTTTGATTAATATCTACACGTATTTCTCGGCGAGCAATTAAATACTTAAGGATTTCTAATCCCATTCCATTTTCTAATTGAAATGTGTTATCAAATTCTGTTACCACTTCTATAATCGAGGTATTATATTTCTTAATGAATGATTTCATTTGTTGAGCATAAGTATGAAGTGCTGATGTAGGCAAACCTTCTATACCAAAATAGGACGAATGTAACCATTCAACATTTTCAATCAGGTTCCTAGGCATTTCTTTTTCCGTGACAATTCCCCAATCAACCCCACGATCTTCCCAATAGGAACGTTCAATTTCTAATTTCTCAATGGTTCGTTTGTTCTCCAGTTCTTTTGATGGTTTTATTGTCCGGGCATAATGTTTTGTGCCTGCTGAAGTGGTTACCGTGATAAGAAAATCAGTGGTCATGACAATTGGTATTTGGGATTTCGGATCTGTTGGATGTTTAATGCCTTTGTTTGTGGCAATAAACAATGTATCTTCGCGATTTAATGGAAACTGTTCTCGTATATCAACAACAGACCGATTCCATTCCAATACATAGAAATAATCCCGTTCTAATTTGGATAAAAAGTGATGAATTCGATTGGTTTTCCATCCTTTCCCCCTAGTCGCTAGACCACTTGAAGGAAAATCCTGAATATATATCCAAGGTTTATAATTCTCTCCCTTGCCTTGACCACCACCTTCTTTTTCCATTTCAGCGATTTTCTTTTCGGTTAATTCTGTTTTCCTTTTCGCCATCTATGCCACTCCTTTGATGCAAAACCTTCACGTTCCTATCATAGACAGACAAGTTTCCTTATACATGCCATAAAATTTCCCAGTTCCCATTTTTAGACAAAAAATATTTTTGAGAAAAAATAATTTAAAGAAATATTTTTTTGTGTATCTTTAAATGCGGTAAATGATTGATTTATGAAATAAAATTGTTTTTGGGTAATTCTAAAATGACATTTTTCTATCATTATTTACAAAAAACGTCATTTTTAAACAACAAAAATTTCAAAAAAATGACCTGTTGTCTTGAACAGGTCAGTTGATAAATCATTTTATTTTCAAAAAATTATTAAAGCTATACAAATTTGTAAAAAATTGATCCCTATTTTCGTTTTTGCAATATTCAATGGAATTATAAAACAATGCCTTTATCTCTGATAATATTTGTTCGTCCTCCAAATGTTTTACAACTTCAGGTGATAATGTCCGATCTTCTGTTACACTTAATAGCAGTTGTCTCCATGTTTTTGGTATTCTTATTTTTTTATTATGTAATGCATTTATCGCTCCATTTACTGAAAGCTCATCGAATGTTAATAAATATGATTCAAAATAATCAATTTTTGGATCTTTTCCGTTAATGAATTCTTTAACTCGATTTTTTAGGTCCGATGGCTTTACATTCTTCTTGTACCTTTTTCTCAATACTAACCGCAACCTTTTTAAATATTCCTCGAATTCATCCTCGGTTAATCGATCCAAAGCCTCACGCACATTATTTACATACATGTTTCTCCCCTCACAAACCTTTTTACTATCAGTCATTTCCGTTTTATTTTCAGAAAATACTTAAAACATAATAAAAATAAAACCCATTTAAAACCTTAACGGGTTCACTTCGTGAAGAGAAATGTGAAAAAACACAGCAAATACAAAGTAATTAGTACAAAATAACAATATAAATCGCAAAGAAAAACGCTCGGAACAAAAATCAGAGCGTTTTTATACTTATTTACTGCTTCTTATTGAGCTAATACTTATTGTTACTTCGATAGTCTCTTCAAGAATACGTAGCTTACTTTATCATATTGCATTTTTTCTTCATAAAAACGATGTGCGTCAACACGCTGTAAGCCAGAAGATAAAGAAACGATATTATAATTATTCTCTTTAGCCCACTGATGTACTCTTGAATACAACAATAATATAGTGTTATGTAAAGTTCACATGAATAAAGGATACAGAAGGAATTTAATTTTCTTGTAAGAATCTAATAAATAATATTACAATGCAAGGAGGAAACTATCAGTGAATATTAGCTACAGCCATAGCAAAGATGATATTGATGTTGTAGAACTCAAAAAGATTTTCCAAAGAGTAGCTACTTGGAAGATGCCAACTGATATAGCAGAATGGGAAGAAATGTTAAAACATACCCCTTTACTGGTTGCAGCGTTTGATAATGGTAAAATTGTTGGTTTTGCCCGTATGCTTACCGATTATGTACGTTGGGGAGAAATCTACGATGTGGTAGTGGATAAACCTTATCAAGGAAAAGGTATAGGAAAACAGTTGATATTAAGATTGATAAATCATCCAAAAGTGAAGAGGGTTCGTACTATTGCTTTAGGAACAAAAGATAAAACCTCCTTCTATGAGAAACTGGGTTTTACAAACGTAAATAAGTATGGTGGTCATTATCTAATTTTAGTAAGAAAAGAGCGAGATCACGAATTAGAATAGACGAGTGGCTCGAAAATAAGAAAAACAATCGTGTGTGTTGTTAACGGGTTCACTTGTCAGGTGCAAAACAGTAAAACGCAGGTTGAGTCACAGGTCAAATCGCACAATTTTCACAATGAATTCACAGTATAATTCAAATTAATAAAAGAGCTTGAAAAACGTTACAAGAAAACGTTCCAATCTCTTTTATATTTAATGTAGGTTATTCAACAAAGCACCCGTTAGCCAACCATGAAGCGAGCTTCATCACAGATGTGGAAGTTAATTCTTTCTTCCATGGGAGTCAACCATGCCGCATCTATGTGGCATCAGCAATGATGAAAATACTAATTTTTTGGATAATTTAGTAAAAAACATTGCAATCATTCTACCGTGTGATTATAATAAATAAAAAAATTCATATATCTTTGTGATGATGAAGAATAGTAGGCATGGCGGACACTTCAGAGAGCTGATGGTTGGTGCAAATCAGTGTGGAAACCATGTTGAATGGGCTTCGGAGCAACCAGACCGAAATTTAGAGTAGGTTTTGGCGGAGAGTCTCACCGTTAAAAGAGACAAGGTATCGAAACGTAATTTATGTTTCCGTACCCTAAAAGTGCGTTTGTTGTTTTACAAACGAACAAAGGTGGCACCGCGGCTTTCCGTCCTTTGGCAAGTGGATGGAAAGCCTTTTTATTTAGTTGTCTAAAAGGAGTGATTAGTCATGGAAGACGGCTGGTGGACGTTTTTTTCAATTCAAAGCATTAAAACTACAACAAAATGGAGGGATTTCGATGAATAGGGGAATATTAGTATCAGGAATAAGACCTACAGGAGAATTACATTTGGGTAACTACTATGGTGCAATGAAGAATATCCTTGAATTACAGGAAAAGTACAATTCATACTTTTTTATCAGTGATATTCATTCACTAACTACTCACCCTAAACCAGATGATTTAACGAGAAATGTTTTGGAAATTGCTAAAGATTATTTGGCAGCAGGGCTCGATCCAAATAAATCTACATTTTATGTCCAATCCTCGATTGCAGAGGAAATATGTGAATTGCATACTTATTTAAGCATGGTAATGCCATTAGGGGATTTATTACGTTGTCCGACATTTAAGGAAAAAGCAAAAAAACAACCTGATAATGTCAATTATGGATTAGTAGGTTATCCAGTTTTGATGGCAGCAGACATTCTTATACACAAAGGAAAATTTGTGCCCGTCGGCGAAGATCAATTGGTTCATTTGGAAATAGCAAGGACCATTGTACGTAGATTTAACCAACTCTATGGAGATATTTTTCCTGAACCAAGACCGATTGTGGAAAATGCTGTTCGTATTCCTTCTCTTTCAGGGAAAGGGAAAATGAGTAAATCCGATAACGCCGACAGTTATATTAGTATGAAAGATGACAATGAAACCATTCAACGAAAAGTAAAGAAGGCATATTCTGACCCTACTCGTATCTATAAACATCAAGCAGGTAACCCTTCAAAAGAAGGGTGCAACGTTTATCATTTGCACACTTACTTTACTGAAAAGGAAACGTTAGAAAAGATTCAGCTCCAATGCAGTAATGCGACGATAGGGTGCGTACAATGTAAATCCATTCTATCCGATTCGATCAATTCCATCGTTGGACCGTTTAGAGAAAAAAGAAAAAAATTGTCAGATAGTGATGTATATGATGTTTTAGAACACGGGAAAATGAAAGCGAAAGAGTCATCACAAAAAGTGATCAGTGAAGTTAGAAAGGCAATTGGATTAAGGATGTTTTAAGTGATTTAATAAGGTGTATCGAATAGTGATACACCTTTTTCTTCATCAATTTATTAACGGTTTATTATGACTAACTGCTTCGTTAGCCAACCATGAAACGAACTTCACCACAGATGATGGAAGTTCATTCGTTCTTCCCAGGGAGACAACCATGCCGCATCTATGCGGCATCATCAGAATAATGAAAAATTCATTTTCAGGATAGACCTCCATGTCGTGCTTACGGCACTAGCAAATGATGAAAATACTAATTTTCGGGATAGTTAAAAAAGAAATGGGTGTAAGCAAAACACCCGCAAAATGTGCGGGTGTTTCTGCTTAAATAACCATATCAATAATTCCATTAATCCATTCAGAATTTTCTTCGATTCCGAGCTTATTACAAAGATTTTTATGAACTCTTTTAAATTCTGGAACTATACTTTTCATCACATTCATCATTTCAAGGGGATTTCTACCACATTCCCAACTTTCAAGGAGGGAAAGTTGCCAAGCTTCTAGCTTGCTTCTTTCCCCTTCGTATTTTGCCCAATCACCAAACGTATTTGGTTGGATTCCTGCTTCCATATACCAAGCTGTTGCCATTGATAAACGTAAGTTGTCAATACATTTCAAAGCATAATAATACTCTTTTCTCATTACTCTGCGATAAGCTTCATGAAAATACGCAAAAAACTTTGTTTGCCAAAGTTCCAATTCTTCAATTGTTGGTTCATAGGATAAAGCCATTGATTTATCTAAAATATCTGCCAACATTCCATCCGTATCTTTTATAATTTTTATATTTTTCAACCATACGGAAGGCTGAATGTCTTCAGGTTTATAATAAAATGTATCCACTTTAACGAAACAATCATAGTGAGCGATTGAATAAGTTACAAACGGACCTAAATCCTCAAAATAAAGAACATTTCCCCACTTTTTAGGGCGATTTTTTTTGTTCGAGATAAATGCTTGGAATTTTTCAGGTAATACAACGATGCGGAGGTCAATGTCGGAATATAAATCCATGTTTTCACTCCCGATTGAACCACCATAAAAAACCGCTAATACATCATCGTCATTAAATAAATCTTTTTCAATTGCAGTCATTAAATCTTGACGATGCTTTGGAATTTCTAAATCTCTTTCTTTGTGTCTAGTTACAAATCCCACACATTGAATAACAACTCCCCTAAAATATATTTTTAGAATATAAATCCATATTGATTTTATATATTAGATATTTAGCATTTGATTCCTTCTTTAACTATACTGCCCGTTAGACGCCCATGCATCGCTTCGCGGCATCACAGATGATGAAAGAAATTTTATTCTTCCATAGAAATCAAATAAGACCGATTTTAATCAATTTACCGCAATATTATAAACACTATTAAAATGCCTTTTATTATTCAAATATTTGTTTGATCGGAAATAAAGAAAAAATTGTTGGCATAAAAATTCGCCAACACTTTTATTGAATATATAACTTTATTTTTCAGTATGCGACTTTATTTTCCGCAGATAATAGAAAAAACAAAAGCCTGCTGGATTCACCAACAGGCTTTCAGTTCCCGACTTTTTTGTTCGGTACCTAACTTTTTTGTTCGGTACCTAACTTTTTTGTCCGGTTCCCGACTTTTTTGTCAAGTACCCGACTTTTTTGTCATTCAACACAACAGCCTTTTCCCAACGAACCGCTCACTCCACCGTCACGCTTTTCGCTAGGTTGCGCGGTTTGTCGACGTCGCAGCCGCGATGCAGGGCTGCATAGTACGCGATCAGCTGCAGCGGCACGACGGACACAAGCGGCGTAAGGTCCGGATGGACGGCCGGGATGACGAAGCGGTCGCCGTCGCCTTCAAGGCCGCGCATCGAGATGACGCATGGGTTCGCGCCGCGGGCGACGACTTCTTTTACGTTGCCGCGAATGCTTAAGTTGACGTGCTCTTGGGTGGCGAGGGCAATCACCGGCGTACCGTCCTCAATCAAGGCGATCGTGCCGTGTTTCAGCTCGCCGCCGGCGAACCCTTCCGCTTGGATGTAAGAGATCTCCTTCAGTTTCAGCGCGCCTTCTAGGCAGACATAGTAGTCAACGGCGCGGCCGATAAAGAAGCAGTTGCGCGTCAACGTCAAGTAGTCGCTTGCGATTTTCTCCATTTCTTCTTTCGCATCGCACAGCATTTCCATCACATTGGCGACGATGGCGAGCTCTTTCGTCAGGTCAAAATTCAATTCGAGGCCTTTCGTTTTCGCCGCAGTCGCCGCTAAAATCGCCAGCACCGCGATTTGCGCCGTGTAGGCTTTCGTCGAAGCGACGGCGATTTCCGGGCCGGCGTGCAACAGGAGAGTATAATCGGCTTCCCGCGACAGCGTCGAACCTGGGACGTTCGTGATCGTGATCGCTTTATAGCCGAGTTTGTTCGTTTGCACGAGCACGGCGCGGCTGTCGGCCGTTTCGCCGCTTTGCGAGATAAAGATGAAGAGCGGCTTTTCCGACAACAGCGGCATGTTGTACGAAAATTCGCTGGCAATATGCACTTCGACTGGAATTTTCGCCCACGACTCGATCAATTGCTTGCCGACAAGACCTGCGTGGTAGCTCGTTCCGCACGCGACAATGTACAGGCGGTCGGCGTTCAGCACTTCGTTGATGATCGCTTGGTCAATCGTCAATCCGCCGTTTTCGTCTTGGTATTTTTGAATGATGCGGCGGATGACGAACGGCTGCTCATCAATTTCTTTCAGCATGTAATGCGGATACGTCCCTTTTTCAATGTCGCTCGCATCGAGCTCAGCCGTAAATGGCTTCCGTTCGACTGTTTCACCGTTTAGCGTTTGAATCGTGACGTTCTCGCTCGTGACGATGACTAGTTCCCCATCCATCAGTTCGACGAATTGATTCGTCACTTGGAGCATCGCCATCGCATCGCTCGCCACGACGTTAAACCCATCACCGAGACCGGCAAGAAGCGGGCTTTTATTTTTCGCCGCGTACAACGTTTCCTCGTTTTCCGCGTCAATCATGGCGATGGCGTACGACCCTTTTAACAGCGAGAGCGTTTTGCGGAACGCCTCTTCCACTGTCAGCCCGTCATGGACGAATTGTTCCACGAGCTGGACGATCACTTCCGTATCCGTGTCGCTTCGGAACTCGACATCAGCCAAGTAGTCGCGCTTCAGCATCTCGTAGTTTTCGATGACGCCGTTATGCACGAGCGTAAAACGGCCGGAGGCGCTTTGGTGCGGATGGGCGTTCACCTGGCTTGGCGCCCCGTGCGTCGCCCAACGGGTATGGCCGATGCCGATCGTCGCGTTGACGTTCGGGTCGACGATGCGGCGCAAATCGGCGATCCGTCCTTTTTCTTTAAACACATGAACCCCGTTCTCATTTAATACGGCGATCCCCGCCGAATCGTAGCCGCGGTACTCGAGTTTTTCCAATCCGCGCAACAAAATCTCTTTCACATCTTGGTAACCGATATAACCAACAATGCCGCACATGGCCACATTTCCTCCTTTACCATCGGAGGCTGCCGCTAACGAGATCCTTCCATGTTCAGTTGTCAAAGAACAACGGGGCCTCGCCGTCACTGCGGCAGACTCCCTTTTCTAGTTGTGCGATGACATCCTCCCCTTTGTGCAAAGGGTCACCCCTTTGTTTTAAGAGAGGACTTGCGGCTGTCATCGCTCCAGCCGGGAGGCATCCGCCGAAAACCTCGATAAACCTCCTCCTCGTCAACTAAGCGCGCGCTTCCGTTCCCGCGCTTAGTCCAGGCGCTTTGTCGTCGTCAAAACCGCTGCAACGATTCCACTTTGTCGAACATGGCAACAGCTGCGCCACCCTACTCATTCATCCCTTCTCGTTCTTCGCATCGCCTCCTTTCAGGCAAAAGGCAACAACGTTAATATTACAGGACATTCCCAGCGGCGTCAACTAGTATCTATAAAATAACCTATGCATAAACGGAAGCGAACGTTCCGTTTATGCATAGGATGGTTGTCCAAGCGGTTGGTTATTCCACTCCCATTTCACGGCGGACGACATCCGCGATCCGCTCCACATAGGCGCGGCACGCCTCTTCGGTTGGAGCCTCAGCCATAATGCGCACGAGGGGTTCCGTCCCTGACGGACGAACGAGGACGCGGCCATTACCGTTCATCTCTGCCTCCACTTCCTGGATCACTTTTTTCACTTGTTCGTTTTCCATTGCTTTTTCCTTATCGGCCACCCGGACGTTCACAAGCAGCTGCGGGTATTTTTTCATTTCCCCGGCCAACTCAGAAAGCGGCTTGCCCTTGATTTTCATGATGTTGACAAGCTGGAGCGCCGTCAACATTCCGTCCCCCGTCGTGTTGTAGTCGAGGAAGATGATATGTCCGGACTGCTCGCCACCGAGATTATAGCCGTTCTTCTTCATTTCCTCGACGACATAGCGGTCGCCAACGGCCGTTTGTACACTTTTGATTCCCTGCGCCTCAAGCGCCTTGTAAAACCCAAGGTTGCTCATAACGGTCGAGACGACGGTTTGTTGCTTGAGGCGGCCTATTTCTTTCAAATATTTTGCGCAAATGTACATGATTTGATCGCCGTCCACAATATTGCCGCGTTCATCCACGGCGATCAGGCGGTCGCCGTCGCCGTCAAACGCGAGCCCAACATCGGCTCCTTTTTCTTTCACAAACGCCGCCAATGCTTCCGGATGGGTGGAACCGACTCCTTCGTTAATGTTGAGCCCATTTGGCGACGCCCCCATCGTCACGACATCCGCATCCAAATCGGCAAATAAGTACGTCGCCAGTGATGACGTCGCTCCATGTGCGCAGTCGAGAGCAATTTTCATCCCGGAAAAGTCTTCTTCATCAATCGTTTGCTTTAAGTATTGCAAATACTTTTGTCCACCTTCAAAGTAATCATTCACTTGGCCCAATGCCGCTCCAATCGGCCGCGGCAGCATATCTTCCCGGCTGTCGATCAATGCTTCAATTTCTGCTTCCTGCTCATCCGACAGCTTAAACCCGTCCGGGCCGAAAAATTTGATGCCATTGTCTTGCACCGGGTTGTGGGAGGCGGAGATCATAATACCCGCCTGCGCTCCAAGCGCCTTCGTCAAATAAGCGACACCTGGTGTGGAAATGACACCAAGGCGCATCACTTCCGCCCCGATCGACAGCAGCCCGGCGACAAGGGCGCCTTCCAACATATGGCCGGAAATGCGGGTGTCGCGCCCGATCAATACTTTCGGGCGCTCAGCACTTTTGGTCAGCACATATCCACCGCAACGGCCGATTTGAAACGCCAACTCTGGCGTCAATTCACGATTTGCAACTCCTCGTACACCATCAGTGCCAAAATATTTGCCCATTCGCTCACTCTCTCCTTACTATGCAGTTTATTGTGCAGTTGCTTTATCGATAATTTGGACCATTGCCGTTTCTGATGACGGCTGCCATTGGACTTGTTCCGGGTTGTCCCATTGAATGGGAACTTGATGTTCGCCAATGTCAAGCCCATGAACATCGACATACAAGCGAACATCGTCTTTTGTCAACCCGCGGACGACATCGGGCGGACCGACAAGGCGGACCGTAATTTTGCCTTCAAGCGGTCTGACAAATTCGGCTTTGTATGAATCGGGCAAACCAACGACAGCGATCGGCACGTCTTTCCACGTTTGCGTGACGTCTTTTTCCACATCAATATGCACCTTGATTTTGTCTGGATCGACGTTTTTTGCTCCATCAGGGACCGGAACGTCAAGTTCTACCGTCGCATCATCGGTAATGTCGTCTAAATCAACTGTCAATCCTTCCAACTTATCAATGTGGTTCAACACTTCCTTCGGTCCATAAATCGTCACTCGATCCGGCTCCGGAGTGATGCTGACAAGATGCACACCATCCGGCAACTCTCCCGTTGCTTGCACTTGAACCGGCACCGTCTTGCTCGGGCTTTTCACCGGCACGGTTACTTCCACCGACGATGGATCTGGCTCAATATCCAACTCATTTCCCCGTCGATCATACACCCGAACGCGCGCTTCTCTCGTCAGCGTTTCCGTCGCCCCATCTAAGTCGACGATGGCTTTGACAAACGCAATCTCGTCGATTAGTTCCTTCGCCCCAGTAATCGTCACGGCATCTGGTTTCACCGTCGGTTCTCCAACGGAATAGCCATTCGGCATTTTGTTTCGATTGAAAAATTCAACACCGACCGGAAACCGTTTCGACACTTTTTCGCGAATCGTCACTTTGGCAGAGGAAGGCTGAATCGTCACTTTCAACTTGTCGGAGATGTCCCTGTATTTGATCGGCACCGTGTATGTCCCTAACGGCAATTCCGTTAAATCGACATACACCTCGAAATTTCGCTGCAGAGCCGTCGGCTTGACAATGCTGGCCGGCCCTTGGAGCGTAACGTTCACGTATTGCGGGACACCAGACACAACCAAGTTGTCTTCATCATAGTAAGCGACCACCGGAATATCGATCAACGTTTCCGTATCTTCCTGGCCAAACGTGTTGCGCGTCTCGCCGGTTTTCGCCCCGACATTGGCCGACATATACAACATAATCGCCAGCAATAAGGAAACAACGCGAATAAACCAAGGATGGTCCATCAACTTATCCATGTTTCTTCCCCCTCCATTGCCAACGGGAAGAAGCAGGCGCCTTCGTCGCTGGAGCCAGTTCGCCGGTCAACAGCTCGCGAAACTCTTCGATCGTTAAATCGCGGTACAGCTCGCCGTTTTTCGTTAACGATACCGCTCCCGTCTCCTCCGACACGACGACGGTGACGCTGTCAGTCACTTCGCTGATGCCGAGCGCCGCCCGATGGCGTGTTCCGAGCTCTTTCGAAATAAACGGACTTTCCGACAATGGTAAATAACAGGCCGCCGCAGCAATTTGGTTTTTTTGGATAATGACCGCCCCATCATGAAGCGGCGTGTTCGGAATGAAAATATTAATGAGCAGTTCCGGCGATACATGAGCGTTTAACATAATGCCAGTTTCGACATAATCGTTCATTCCGGTTTCCCGCTCAATGGAAATGAGCGCGCCGATGCGTCGCTTCGCCATATACTCGGTCGCTTTTACAATGGCTTCCACCATTCGCATCCGTTCTTCATCTTCATTGACCGTGTTGCGGGTGAACAGCCGTCCGCGACCGAGCTGCTCAAGAGCACGCCGCAATTCTGGTTGAAAAATAATGATGATCGCGAGAAATCCCCAAATGATGGCCTGATCCATCAGCCATTGCAGTGTCGTCAATCCGAGGTAATTGCTCACGAAACGAACCAAAATAATTAAAAAAATGCCTTTTAACAGCTGAATGGCCTTCGTTCCGCGAATCATCATGATCAACTTGTAAATCACATACCAAACGACAAGGATATCCACCACTTTTAACAAATATGACACGATGGGGAGCTCTCCGAAGGACATCTTCACACTTCCTTTATCTCTAATTCCAATCTGTTGATGGCCACGGAAAAAGCCATCGGGTGATGGCTGCCATCATTGAATCGATTGGAGCGCATGATTGAACCTTTCTTTAATATTATACCAAATCCATTCAAATACTTGATTAATTTCCTCCACTTCCCCTGTCACTTGCCCGGCGGACGCCATATATTTCTTTCCATGGATCACGGTCACGTCCCCATCCACCGTTCCTTCAATCCGAATCGAGCCATTGCGGACGACAATATCCCCTTTGACCGTTTCTCCTTTCGGCACGATGACAGTATGATCGCGGATGATGACATGTTCATCAGCTGAGACGGAAAATGCGCCTCCTTCCCTCCATGAAGAAGCTAAGCTGCCTAAAGTAAGAGCTAAAAACAACGAAGCAGCCGTGAGCAACGGATGACGATGCATAAAACGGCGCAACCGTGCGGTCTTTCTTTCTTTCGGCATCGCCTCCATGACCTTGGCCGCAAACGACGGCGGCGCCGCAACGTGAGCGGCATATTGGAGGAAAGCAACCGTCTTTTTCAGCTCATGAAAATGGGCAGCGCACGCAGCGCACGAACGCAAATGTTCTTTCAGCCGTTTCTCTCCTTCTGGCTGAAGATCCCCATCAAAATAGCTGTGCATGAGTAACACAATTTCTTTCGGACATTCCATAGTCTCCCACCCTCTTATAAATGACCCAATTGCCTGCGCAACGCTTCGCGGCCGCGATGCAGCCGCGTTTTTACCGTGCCGACCGGCAATCCTAAAATCTCGCTGATTTCTTGCAACGACAAATCTTCCATATATTTCAACACGATCACGCTTCGATACTTTTCTGGCAACCGCTCAATCGCCCGCTGCACTGTCTCTTGCAGCTCCAGGCTTTCCACTGCCTCCTCCGGGGATGCTTCGCGGGAAGGAAGCTGAGCCTGCATCGTTAGCCCGTCCGTGCCTCCGACCTCTTCATCTAAATACACATCCGGTTTCCTTTTCCGCAATTTATCGATCGTCAAGTTCGTCGCAATTCGATACAGCCAAGTAGAAAATTTCATGTCTGGATTGTACGTATCAATATGGATGTAGGCGCGGATAAACGCCTCCTGCGCCGCATCTTCCGCCTCATGCCGATTGCCGAGCATTCGATAACAAAGGCGGTAAATCTTGTCCTTATACAAATCGACAAGATCCGCGTATGCATTTTGATCCCCTTTTTGGATCGCCTTAATTCTCTTTTTAATAAATAGATCCATAAAATACAATACCCCCGCCTCACGGCTTACCGTATATTACGGCGCTCGATCAAGAAAAGTTTCATGTAACATATTTTATTGTATCATACAACGGAAAAAGAGGGGACGCCAAACAAACAGCAGCCCCTCTTTCACAAACCGCGGGAACAAATCATCATTACACCCGTGAATTCCCGCAACCAGCCTTCTTTGTCCAATGCATTAAATGAGTTTTTCACCAAACAACGACCCCATCAGCGCTACGGCAACTGACGCTGTTTTGTTCCGCTCATCCAAGATCGGGTTCACTTCGACAAATTCCGCTGAAGTAATGATTTGCGCTTCGGCCAGCATCTCCATCGCCAAATGGCTCTCGCGGTATGTCAATCCGCCAATGACAGGCGTTCCGACTCCCGGTGCATCGCTTGGGTCAAGACCATCTAAGTCAAGCGACAAATGAACGCCATCCGTCCGTTCTTTTAAATAGGCGATCGTTTCTTCCATCACCCTTGTCATTCCGAGCCGATCAACTTCATGCATCGTGTAAATTTTGATCCCTTTTTCGCGAATAAACTTCTTCTCCCCGTCATCAAGGGAACGGACGCCGATCAACACGACATGTTCCGGCTTGATTTTGGGGCTGTATCCACCGATTTGCGTCAGCGCCGGATGGCCAAACCCGAGGCTCGCCGCCAACGGCATGCCATGAATGTTTCCAGACGGCGACGTTTCCTCAGTGTTGACGTCACCGTGCGCGTCATACCAGATCACTCCAAGCCGCTCATAATGTTTCGCCACCCCGGCGAGCGTGCCGATGGCGATGCTATGGTCGCCGCCCAGCACAAGCGGGAAGCGCCCCCGCCGCACGACTTGGTCAACCGCCACCGCGAGTTTCTCATTCGCCTCCGCAACCGCTTTCAAATTGCGCAACCGTGAATCTCCTTGCTCGTGCAACCGCTCTGCTTTCCCAATCGGAATATCTCCCAAATCTTCGATATCGTAATGAAGACGTTCCAGACGTTCGATGACGCCTGCATAACGCATCGCGCTCGGCCCCATATCAACACCGCGGCGCGTTTGCCCTAAATCCATCGGAACACCGATAATTGAAATTGGTTTCATGCTGTCTCCCACTCCTTTCCGGTTCCTGTTACGCCTTTATTGTAGAGGAAAGAAAGGAGATGACTCAACTTGACAAAATTTTGAATATTTATACCGATATAACAAAAAAAGCAGGCTGCTTTTGGTTGCTAAGCAGTCTGCTCTTGATGGAGCCTATCGGGATCGAACCGATGACCTCCTGCGTGCAAAGCAGGCGCTCTCCCAGCTGAGCTAAGGCCCCGCCCAAGCGGAAGACGGGACTCGAACCCGCGACCCCCACCTTGGCAAGGTGGTGTTCTACCACTGAACTACTTCCGCAATATGGTGAGCCATGGAGGACTCGAACCTCCGACCCTCTGATTAAAAGTCAGATGCTCTACCTACTGAGCTAATGGCTCATAGTGATCATAACACTCTAAGTACTGACGAGTTCTACCTGCCTCTTCCTCTACGAGCTGTTTCAAGGAAGCTTGGTGCGTCGAGGCAACTCGCAGCGAACTCAAAGAGGCATCGCTCGTTACTGAGCTAATGGCTCATGGTTAGGTATACACTCAGATATTTGACAATGTCCCTTCCTCTGCTAGCTGATTCGAAGATGTCCAGTGCGTCGGGACAACTCGAAGCGATTTCGAAGATGTATCGCTCGTTGCTCTACCTGCCTCTTCCTCTACTAGCCGTTTCGAGGAAGCTCGGTGCATCGAGGCAACTCGCAGTCAACTCGAAGATGCATCGCTCGTTGCTGAGCTAATGACTCATAACCGTTTTATGCAAAAAAAATAATGGCTGGGCTAGCTGGATTCGAACCAGCGCATCACGGAGTCAAAGTCCGTTGCCTTACCGCTTGGCTATAGCCCAACGCGATGAAAAAGAAACGCTGTATTCAATTGCTATTATACCTCTAGAATGAGCGAAATATACACATTTCATTTCGGCCAATCATCCTTGGAAGGACGAATGGCCGAAATGGAGTGACCCGTACGGGATTCGAACCCGTGTTACCGCCGTGAAAGGGCGGTGTCTTAACCACTTGACCAACGGGCCGGAAAAGAAATGGAGCTTCCAACCGGGCTCGAACCGGTGACCTCTTCCTTACCATGGAAGTGCTCTACCTACTGAGCTATGGAAGCATAAAAATGGCTCCGCAAGTAGGATTCGAACCTACGACCTACCGGTTAACAGCCGGTTGCTCTACCGCTGAGCTATTGCGGAATGATGAAGAAACTATATGTCATGCACATCTTCCCAATGTGCTCGTTGCCTCTTCCTCTGTCAGTTAATTCAAGGAAGAAAGAGGCGTCAAAGCAACTCATAGTGAATTCGATGATGCTAATGCACGTCGCTGAGCTATTGTGGTATCATGAAACTGAAACATCGCCTAGCAGCGACCTACTCTTGCAGGGGCGCTGGCCCCAACTACCATCGGCGCTGGAGGGCTTAACTTCCGTGTTCGGGATGGGAACGGGTGTTTCCCCTCCGCCATAGCCACTAGGCAACGATGAT